>PCUH01000270.1:0-5864 GCA_002770955.1 Flavobacteriales bacterium CG18_big_fil_WC_8_21_14_2_50_32_9
ATATTCACATTCCTGCGAACAAGGAAATTTGTGATAACGAAAATGTAAATTCAAATTTCAATTTCAGCAATGTATGTGCTGCCAACATATCTCCACCTGTGCTTGTAAGTAATACAAATTCCTGTGCTTTTGCAATGGGCTATGCACAAACACGCACAAATTTTATAAATGGGTTTCAATTAGGCAGTGATGTTAAATTAGTAACGGATGAAGAAGTTACATTTAAACCGGATAATTTGTCTTCATTTTACAATTGGGAGTTTGGAGATTGCGGCACTTCAACAAATGAACAAGCTAGTTATACATTTAGAAAGCCAGGCATTTATTTAGTAAAATTAATACAAGGAACAACATGTGATACAGTGGTTTATTATGGTGCGGTTACTGTTTTTCCAAATCCTAAATCTGAAATTAGTCCTATTATACCACAATGTTTAGCAGATGAAGATGTTAAGTTAAACAGAGCAACCACTATTGATTTAAGTCAACCAAGTTGTATTCCCACTGCTGATTGTACCCCTTTTATTCCACTTAAAGAAGAAAATTGCAGATTAAAATTAATTTGGGATTTTGATAATGATTCCATAAAAGAAGAAACAATCGCTTTGAATGATACCAACTTAATTAATGGTAATATAGCTGTTCAATACGATACAAATAACGTGTTTATCCCAAGTTTGATTACCTCCATAGAAAATAGAGAAGAAACGTATTTTAAATGGGAAAAGGCATGTGAAAAAGATACCGCTACAGCAGAAATAACCATTACGAATAGCTTTAAAGTTTCAATGGCAGCAACAGGTTGTGCTCCCGGAGAAGTTCAGTTTACCAGTACTACTTTTGGAGGAGTGTCCCCTTTTACTTATTCTTGGATTTTTGGAAATGGATTGATAGCTTCAACCTCAAGTCCATTAATTACAGTTGCTGATACAGGAATGTTATCTGTAGAGCTTACCATTACTGATGCTAATAATTGTGTCAGTCATCTTTTGTCAGCTATTTATATTTTAGATTGTAATGCTAATGCAAGAACATCTGAAAATAATGGAGAGGCATCTACCAAAGCAACTATGGATAGCCCTAGTATTCTAAAGATAGAAAATAGTGTAAAGGCTTATCCAAATCCTACAACTGGTCAAATTATTTTTGAATACAGTTTGAATGATTCAAATGCTCAGCTTGTTATTACAGATATTATGGGGAAAATAGTTAATACAGTAAAAATAAATGGAAACAATAAAACCAGTGTTGATTTATCCAAATTTCCAAAAGGAATATATCTTTACAAAGTAATAGGGAAAACGAAAATTATTGCTAGCGATAAACTAATTTTAATGGAGTGAAAAAACAATCAACAACTAATCCAATAGGCTTTTTCGATTCAGGCTTAGGCGGCTTAACTGTACTTTCTGAAATTTATCATTTACTCCCCAACGAGCATCTTATTTATTTGGCGGACAGTAAAAATGCTCCTTATGGTAAAAAATCCAACCAAGAAATTATTGCGTTGAGTATTAAAAATACAGAAAAACTGTTGGCATTAAATTGTAAAATTATTGTTGTAGCATGCAATACAGCAACAACCAATGCCATAAAAATTTTACGAGCAACTTATCCGAATATTTCTTTTATAGGTATTGAACCTGCCATAAAACCTGCAACATTAACATCTACCACCAAAAAAATTGGAGTGTTGGCAACAAAAGGAACATTGAGTAGTGAGTTGTTTGCTATCACTTCAGAAAAATATAGAAACACACATACATTTGTTGAAGTAGAAGGTAATGGGTTAGTAGAATTAGTAGAAGCGGGAAAAATTAATGAAACAGAAGAATTATTGAGGCAATATCTCAAACCAATGCTAAGACAAAATGTTGATAATATTGTGTTAGGTTGTACTCATTATCCGATGTTGATTCCAATTATTAAAAAACTTATTCCACCTAACGTAACTATTATAGAATCTGGAGGAGCTGTAGCAAAGCAAACTAAAAATATATTAACTCAGCTACATTTATTAGCAACTCAACCTTACACTGAAAAACATCAATTTTTTACTAACGGAAATAACAAAAAAGTTTTAGAAAAGTTTTTAAAAACCTTGTTGATTAATGATTATTCAGTGCAGCAGCTCGATTTTTAGTAATCAATTCTTTATAAAGAGATTCATAATATGGAAGTATTTTTAAAATATCAAATTTTTTAGCTTGTTCATAAGCGTTAGCCTTAAACCGATTTAATATTTCTTCATCAGATAAAATATACATCGCATTTTTAGCCATATCTTCAATATCTCCAACATTACTTAAGAAACCTGAAAATCCATGTTTATTTACTTCAGGAATACCACCAGTATTTGATGAAATTACAGGCACTCTTGCAGCCATTGCTTCTAGAGCCGCTAGCCCAAAACTTTCTGATTCAGAAGTAAGTAAAAATAAATCGGAAGCTGATAAAATGCGTTCTGTATCTTTTAGTTTTCCTAAAAAATGAACCAAGTGACAAGTATTTCGTATTCTACAAAATTCTTCCAAACGGTATCTTTCTGGGCCATCACCTATCAATAAAAGTTTAGCAGGAATTTTTTTTCTTACCAAATCAAAGATTTTCACTACATCTTCTACCCTTTTTACTTTTCTGAAATTGGAAACATGGATTAAAATTTTTTCATTGTTTGGAGCAAAGGTGTTTCGGATGGAATTAACGTCTCCTATATTTTCATACTCATTTAAACAAATAAAATTAGGAATTACATCAATGTGCCTTTTCACTTTGAAATGATTCAATGTATCTTGTTTTAAGCTTTCAGAAACTGCCGTTACAGCATTAGATTCGTTTATTGCAAAAGTAATTACAGGTTCAAATGATTTGTCTTTTCCAACCAATGTAATGTCAGTGCCATGAAGTGTTGTTATAAAAGGAATATTAATTCCTTCTGATTGAAGAATATGTTGTGCCATATAAGCTGCAGAAGCGTGCGGAATAGCATAATGAACATGCAAAATATCTAACTTTTCAAATTTCACAACATCAACTAATTTACTTGTCAAAACCAATTCATAAGGTGGGTAATCAAACAATGGATAATCGGTAACTTTTACTTCATGATAAAAAATATTTTCGGAAAACAAGTCTAGTTTAAATGGTTGTTGGTATGATATAAAATGAACCTTATTTCCTTTCGCAGCCAATGCTTTTCCTAATTCTGTAGCAACAACACCACTTCCTCCAAATGTGGGATAACAAACTATTCCTATTTTCATGTGCTTTTCTTTTAAATGGTAAAATTATCTATATCTAATGAATGAACTTGTCAGTAGAAAGATGAAATTAGTCTTTTTTAGCATAAATTAATGTAGAACAATTACTTTCATTTAATATTTCTTTTGCTATTCGCTGAATATCATTAGAAGTAACTTTTTGATAGTTTTCTATTTCTTTGTTTACGTTATTTGCATCACCTAACAATTCTTCTATAGCTAAATTCATAGCTTTATTTAACACACTTGTTTCGCCAAATGCACGTGTGGATTCTATTTTGTTTTTGACTTTCATCAATTCATTTTTTGACACAAGTGTTTCTTTTATTTTTTTAATTTCATCAATTATCCCTTTTTCAGCTTGTTCAAAAGAAATACCCTCTGCTAAATTACCACTAATAATAAACAAACCTTCATCAAAGCTATCTAGCTGATAAGCATTTATTTGACTAAATAATTTTTGTTCTTTTATTAAATTTTGATATAATTTAGAAGAATTTCCTAATGAAAGCACATCTGTTAATAAATCCGTAGCATAAAAATCAGGATGTTTTTTGTTACACATCTTATAGGCTTTATAAATAGCATTTGCAGGAACATTTCTTTCAACTCTTAACCTTTTTGCTTCAATTTGTTGAGGTTCTTTTGGTAAATTTCTTTTTGGAACATCACCAGCAGGGATGCTTCCAAACCATTTTTCCGCTAATGTTTTTATTTCATTCACTTCCACATTTCCAGCAACAGATAAAATAGCATTATTAGGTAAATAGTGTTTGTAAAAAAAATTTTTAACGTCTTGCATTTTAGCATTTTCAATATGTGAAATTTCCTTACCAATTGTTGCCCACTTATAAGGGTGTACGTTAAAAGCTAATGGTCGAAGTAACAGCCAAACATCACCATAAGGTTGATTTAGATAGTTTTGTTTGAACTCTTCTATCACAACTTGCCGTTGAACTTCCAAACTTTTTTCAGTAAAAGCTAAACTTAACATTCTGTCAGAATCTAACCAAAAAGCAGTTTCCATATTTTCTTTGGGTAGCGTGATGTAATAATTCGTCATATCGTTAGATGTAAACGCATTATTCTCCCCACCCACTTTTTGCAAGGGTTCATCAAAATTTGGAATATTTACAGAGCCTCCAAACATAAGGTGTTCAAACAAATGTGCAAATCCAGTTTGATGTTCACTTTCATCTCTAGCTCCTACATCATATAATAAGTTAAATGCAACTATAGGAGTAGTTATGTCTTTATGTACAATAACTTTTAATCCGTTTTTTAATGTAAATTTTTCGAAAGCAATCATGGTTAAAATTTAAATTTTGGGGAGGATAATTCATCAATCGCTTGATGGTATTCTTTTATTATATCAGCTATAATTTTGCTAACAGGTTCAATTTTATCAATTAACCCAGCCACTTGACCAATTTCTAGTTCTCCTTCCTCCAAATCACCTTCAAACATTCCTTTTTTTGCTCGTCCCCTTCCAAGTAGTTCTTTTTGTTGTTCAGGAGTTGCTCCATTTAATATTGCATTATTAATTTGTAGAAAAAATTTGTTTTTTATTAATCGAACAGGAGTAACATCTTTTAAGGTAAGCATAGTCGATCCATCTTTAGCATTCACAATTTCTTTTTTAAAATTGATGTGAGAAGAAGCTTCTTCAGATGCAGCAAATCTACTTCCCATCTGCACACCATCCGCACCTAAATTCATGGCAGCCAACATACCTCTTCCTGTTGCTATTCCGCCTGCAGCAATAATAGGAATTTGGATCTCTTTTTTAACCATAGGAACTAAACAAAAAGTAGTAGTTTCATCCTTTCCATTATGTCCTCCTGCTTCAAAACCCTCCACAACAATAGCGTCAACACCAGCTTCTTGAGCCTTTAAAGCAAATTTAACTCCTGGAACAACATGCACTACTTTTATTCCTCCTTTTTGTAAGATAGAAGTATAAGTTTTTGGATTCCCTGCAGAGGTAAATACAATCTTAATGTTTTCTTCAAAAATAATCTGAATCATTTCATCCATTTGAGGATAAATCATAGGCAAATTAACTCCAAAAGGTTGATTGGTAGATTTTTTACATTTTTGAATGTGTTCTCTAAAAATTTCTGGATACATTGAGCCAGCTCCTATTAAACCCAAACCACCAGCATTACTAACTGCTGAAGCTAACTTCCATCCACTATTCCATATCATTCCTCCTTGAATAATAGGATGCTGAATATTAAAAAGTTGTGTTATTTTATTCATTGGTAATAGCTAATTTGTATATTTGCGAAATTACAAAACGAATTGATAGAATTTTAAATATTTTTTTATTTAAAGTTTTATTGTATTACTTTTGTTCTTTTTTGTAGCTTTGCTCTTATGCGTAAATTGTTTTTCATCTCATTTTTTATAGCATCTTCTTTGGGAGGGTATAGTCAATACCTTACTGATTATGGGTTCTCTGTGGGTGCTTCTAATTATTTAGGAGATATTGGAGGAGGCGATGGAACTAGAAGAGATTTTGTACTAGATATGAAATTTAATGCCACACGATGGAATTTAGGTGGGTTTTATCGTTACAGAGTTTCTCCTAAAATTGGAGTT
>PCUH01000270.1:5916-6473 GCA_002770955.1 Flavobacteriales bacterium CG18_big_fil_WC_8_21_14_2_50_32_9
TTTAAAAATGATATAATAGAATTTGCTGCAATTGGTGAATTTTATATTTATAAAGTAAATGATGTAGGTGGAACTGGTAGATATACTTCAGATTTTAATCTTTATTTATTTGCAGGAGCAGGATTATTTTACAACAACCCAAAAGGACAAACAGCTAGTGGAGATTGGGTTGCACTACAACCGCTTCAAACAGAAGGTGTTTCGTACAGTAAATTTCAATTTGCTATTCCAACAGGAATAGGCTTTTATTATACCATTAATCGAAAATATCGATTAGGGATGGAAATAGGTTGGAGAACTACCTTTACAGACTATATTGATGATGTTAGCACAGATTATATTGCTCATTCAGACCCAAATACAGCTAATTTAGCAAATAAAACAAATCAAGAGATTATTACACAAATTCATGCAGAAAATCCTCAATTAAATAATGGATCCCCTCAAGTAACAACTTACGGACCTGGCAAGAAAAGAGGCGATTCATCTCATAACGACAGTTATTTAACCGCTACGGTTAATTTTAGTTGGGCTATTAGAAGTAAAAGTAAATATTA
>PCUH01000270.1:6505-9145 GCA_002770955.1 Flavobacteriales bacterium CG18_big_fil_WC_8_21_14_2_50_32_9
CTTTTTAAGTATACATATTTATAAAAGAGCGTTTATATTTTACGCTCTTTTTTTTCACTTCTATTCTATATAATTAAATTTGTTCTTTTTTAACTTATTTTAATGAAATCATATAACTTAACTCATCTTGAAGAACTAGAAGCAGAAGCTATTTATGTGCTTCGTGAAGTTGCAGCTCAGTTCGAAAAACCTGCCCTTTTATTTTCCGGTGGAAAAGACTCTATAATCGTTGCTCACATGGCAAGAAAAGCATTTTGGCCTGCCAAAATTCCATTTCCTTTAGTTCACATTGATACAGGGCATAATTTTTCTGAAACAATTGTGTTTAGAGATGATTTTGTTAGAAAAATAGGTGCAAATCTAATTATAGGATCTGTTCAACAATCTATTGACGAAGGAAAATCAGTGGAAGAAAAAGGATTCAATGCCAGTCGTAATGTATTGCAAACAATTACTTTATTAGATACTATTGAAAAACATAAATTTGATTGTGCAATTGGAGGAGCAAGAAGAGATGAAGAAAAAGCCCGAGCCAAAGAGCGTTTCTTTTCTCATCGAGATGAATTTGGGCAATGGGATCCAAAAAATCAACGACCTGAATTGTGGAATATCTTTAATGGAAGAAAAAATATAGGCGAACACTTTAGAGTTTTTCCTATTAGCAATTGGACTGAAA
Organism: Flavobacteriales bacterium CG18_big_fil_WC_8_21_14_2_50_32_9; assembly: GCA_002770955.1. Taxonomy (GTDB): domain Bacteria; phylum Bacteroidota; class Bacteroidia; order Flavobacteriales_E; family Vicingaceae; genus BRH-c54. Next base: position 7,182 of record PCUH01000270.1, read on the forward strand.
TGGATGTTTGGCAATATATTCTCAAAGAAAAAATAGAAATTCCTCCTATTTATTTAGCTCACCAACGAAATGTATTTATTAGAGATGGTGTTATTATGAGTACTTCAGATTTTATTCAACAACGAGAAACGGAACCGTCTCAAATAATGCAAGTACGTTTTAGAACAATTGGTGATGCTACTTGTACTGGAGCGGTTGAGTCAGATGCTGATACAATAGAAAAAATTATTGAAGAAGTTGCAGCAGCAAGAACTACTGAAAGAGGCACTCGTTCTGACGATAAACGCTCTGAAGCTGCTATGGAAGATAGAAAAAAACAAGGCTATTTTTAACATATCCAACCTTTTCAAAGAGATGGATTCATAGATGAACAAAACAAGAAATAAAAAAACTTCGAGCCTGTATGTCTTTGTGAGAAAATAATTAGCGGTAAACAAGGAATGTGAAATAACAAAATTTAAAAAAATGGAAAAAAATTCATATTTAGACATGGAACTTTTACGTTTTTCAACTGCTGGAAGTGTTGATGACGGAAAAAGCACACTTATAGGTCGTTTATTATATGATTCTAAATCAATTTTTGCAGATCAATACGAAGCAATAGAAGAATCAAGTAAACGAAAAGGAGATGCAACCGTAAATCTTGCTTTACTAACTGATGGATTGCGTGCCGAGCGAGAACAAGGTATCACAATTGATGTTGCTTATCGCTATTTTGCTACACCAAAAAGAAAATTTATTATTGCTGATACCCCTGGTCATATTCAATATACTCGAAACATGGTTACGGGTTCATCCACTTCAAACTTATCAATAATATTAGTCGATGCACGCCAAGGAATAATAGAACAAACTTGCAGACATACTTTTATTTCTTCATTATTGGGTATCCCTCACGTAGTTTTTTGTATCAACAAAATGGACTTAGTTGATTATTCTGAAGAAGTTTTTTTAACGATAAAAAAAGAGTTAGAAGCATTTTCATCCAAACTAGAAGTGCGAGATATCCATTTTGTTCCAATAAGTGCTTTAAATGGAGACAATGTAGTGAATAAATCAGAAAAAATGAATTGGTATGGAGGCTCAACGCTAATGTATTTATTAGAAAATATTCATATTGGAAGCGATTACAATCATGTGGATTGTCGTTTTCCTGTGCAATATGTTATTCGGCCTCAATCTGATGATTTTCATGATTATAGAGGTTATGCAGGTAGAGTTGCTGGAGGTGTTTTTAAACAAGGAGATGAGGTTGTTGTTTTACCATCAGGATTTACTTCAACCATTAAATCTATCGATACTTTTAATGGTAGTCTATCAGAAGCTTTTGCCCCAATGTCAGTTACGCTTACACTAAATGATGATATTGATATTAGTCGAGGAGATATGATTGTTAGACCTCACAACCAACCCAATGTTAGTCAAGATTTAGATGTAATGTTGTGTTGGTTAAGTGATAAAAAAATATTTTTAGGAGGTAAGTATGCCATAAAACATACTTCTAATGATGTTCGCTGTATCATTAAAGACATAAAATACAAAATAAACATCAATACACTTCATCGAATGGAAGATGATAAAGAATTAAAAATGAATGATATAGCAAGAATAACCATTCGTACCACTAAACCACTTTTATTTGATAAGTATTCTCGAAATCGAATAACTGGAAGTTTAATTATTATTGATGAGGCAACCAACGAAACAGTTGGAGCTGGGATGATTATTTGAAAGAGAGTCAATTTATTTAAAAGTTATTAACACAACTGAAGATATTGTTAATAAAAACAAATTCAATTAGGCCAACTTCTTTTTGGTCGTTTCGTATTCTTTTATGTAATTTGGTTTTTTTTGAACCTAATAATATTATCGCTCAACAACTTATTTTTATAGATTAAGTAAACTTATTTTTATAGATTAAGTAAACATAGGCAACCATAATAATAATCCCACGTCTTGAAAAC
>PCUH01000270.1:9206-9502 GCA_002770955.1 Flavobacteriales bacterium CG18_big_fil_WC_8_21_14_2_50_32_9
CCTTTAATTTTATTTTTACTGTCTTTATTTGGCATAAATGCAGTATCTATCGCCCATTCCGTTCAGGTTGGGTATTGTTTTAATTGCAATGGAGATTTACGAATTTGGGTAGAACATTGGCATGGAACAGAAAATCCAGCTACTACTCAAATGACTCTCCAAGTTACAATTAATGGAGTTACAACAACCCAAACAGGATCCCCTCTCACAAATATTCAAAACGTCCCTGCCGCTAATCTTCCTGGGTGTACAACACCAATAACTATTTTTGGTTCTTGTAATCAAGCTAACACCTA
>PCUH01000270.1:9673-10227 GCA_002770955.1 Flavobacteriales bacterium CG18_big_fil_WC_8_21_14_2_50_32_9
TGTCCCAGCCGCGCTTTTTGCGGCGAACTTAGGCAACTTGTATGGATAATAAACCTACCTAATTACACATAATTCCCAGGTTCGGGTAATGTGAGACCCAGGCTTTAGCAGCAACTAAAGCTTTCTTTGTCGTAGTTCGATTAAGCGATGGCTCCTCTATTGAGAGACCGATAACAAGAAAGAACGCGACAAAGGACTCCAAGCAAAATACTCGAATAGTCTACTGGGTCTCGAACCCGCATTTGCAAGCAAGAGTTAGCTTATTATGAAAACTGAAACTAATCAAAAAATTAACATCGGTGTCGATACCGGCAAGTTCCAACTCGATATTTACATCCGCCCTCTTGATATCTATTTCACCGTATCTAACGATGAAAAAGGGATTAAGGAGGCTGTCAAAACCATTAAAAAATACACACCTGAGCGTATCGTTATCGAAGCGACAGGTCGTCTTGAAATGCCCTTTATTATGGCCTGTGCTGAGGCAAACTTACCTTTTGTCATCGCCAACCCTGTCCACATAAAACGCTTTGCAGGTGCTATTGGTCAACGGG
>PCUH01000241.1:0-272 GCA_002770955.1 Flavobacteriales bacterium CG18_big_fil_WC_8_21_14_2_50_32_9
TTGAAAACCTTGCAGGTTTGTTAGTAACAGAATAACTGCACATCTTCAAGCTGCCCCAACTGTGCTTAGTCTGAAACGAAAGCAATAGCGTAGACGACTAAGCACTCGATTTAATGAAAATAAAAAAACATAAGACAACTCCATACTGTGCTTAGTCTGAGGCAAGGAATTAAGCAAAGGCGACTAAGCACTTATTACTTAACAAAAACATCTTTCAATAAACCTTCAAGGTTTTCAAAACCTTGAAGGTTTGTCGGGAAAATCACTTACTC
>PCUH01000241.1:292-5853 GCA_002770955.1 Flavobacteriales bacterium CG18_big_fil_WC_8_21_14_2_50_32_9
AAAATTAATGAAAACAGTAAAGATTACAATAGTGTTAACATTAATTGTTTGGTTTGCACAATCAGGATGTAAAAAAAATGACTGTGAAAAGACAGACTGGAAAAAGACTGTTTTTGCACAATGGAATACAACCCTGTTTGTGGTTACGATAATATAACTTATGGTAGTGCTTGCGAAGCAAAATACCAAGGAATAACTAAGCACACTAAAGGAAAATGTGAATAAGCCTTCTTAATCTAAGACATTATGCGTTTTTTAGGTATTTTTTCAAGTATTACCCTACTTTTAGTTATCGGACTAAATTCAAAAGCTGTTTGTCAAAATGATGTGGCAACCGATTTATCTAAAACATACTCCAATTCAATAGAAATAGATGCTGAATTATTAGGATTTAGTTTTGGTTTTAAACACAGAATACATCAAGATTTATTTTATGGAACACAATTTGGAGCAGGTTTAACTTTATCTCAACTACATACTGGAGGAGGTTTTACTGAATCATCTTACTTTTCAGAAATAATACATTTACAACTTTTACTTAGTTATTGTTTAGATGATTTTATTATAATAGAAACAGGCCCAAGAATATCTGTTTTTTATAATGGAGAATCCGAAATAGAGATGTTTTCGTTAGCAACAAGTGGATTTATAGGGTTTAACAACTTTAAAATAGGGATTAGGTTAGGTTTTTTTGGAACTAATTTTAACGAACACAACATTATTACTTCATCACTTCTTATTCTTAGAATTTCTTTAAAAAAGAAATAACATTACTCCACTGTGCTTAGTCTGAGGCAAGGAATTAAGCAAAGGCGACTAAGCACTTATTACTAAACAAAAACATCTTTCAATAAACCTTCAAGGTTTTCAAAACCTTGAAGGTTTGTCGGTAAAAGCCCTCCCCACCCATTCTAAACCACCCAATACGTTATTAACAATTTCACTCTTTTTGTGAATAACTTTGTTGAAAAACACATTTGCTTAACCTTAAATACACATCCCTCATCCACTACTTTTGTATGTAATCAAACTCAATAAGTTATGTTTACACTGTTCAAAAAGAAAAAAGTAAAAGAAGATGTAGCAGCCAACATTTTCATCAACTCTATTTTCAATACCATAGATAGTGGATTTCCTGAAATTGTAGGTATTTTAAACGATGCTCCTGAATTTGTTTCTAGTCCGCAGTTGTCTGTAGCTAATGATGATCATTTTGTGCTACTTGTTTTTGCTACTAACCTTGATATCATTGAAAATAATTTTGAATCTTATGAAGCTGATAATCTAAAAATTGCAATTATAGAAAAACTAAGCGAAATTTTTGACACTTCATCTGACGACTTAACAAAAGTAATTCTATCTTATCAAAACTATCTTTCCAAAGTTAATTTCCCTTCCAAGAACAAAGTTTACGCCATGTCAAAAGGTATTTTTGGAAAATATAGTTTATATGATTTTCAAGATGATTACTTTAAAAACATGAAAAGTCCAAACCCCATGCTTTTAAAACGACTGGATGAAGTTATGGAAAACTTTGTGTTTAACTGGGATGTTTTTGAAAAAAAATATCACCTTTCTCATTAACAACCTGAATTAGGTATAATATACTCAACACACATAGCTTTTTCGGTTTTTTCGCTTAAACCGAACTCAGGTTAAAAAGATTTTAATGTAGCAACACACCCCTAACCCCTCTCAAGAGGGGAACTTTCCATAGCACAAAGTCAATAGTGTAGGTCATTTTGAATGACATAAAACAGAACCTTTTTATTTTTGTATCAGATCCGTAATTAACTTATACAACTCCTTGTTTGGATTATTTTCTAACATAGCTAAATGCTTGTTTATAGTTTGTTGGTCTTTTCTTTTTGCAGGTCCTGTTTGTGCTTCTTTAGGCGATTGAAACTCAATTTTTTTTGCTGTTTCTTGAATTAAAGGTTTTAAAACTTCAAAATTAATGTTGTTTTTAGTGGTTATTTCTTCCGCAATGGAATACATATAATTGGTAAAATTGCAGGCAAAAACAGCAGCTAAATGCAGTGTTTTTCGTTGCTCAGAGTTAATTTCATATACCTTTTTTGAAATAGATGATGCTAAATCAATCAACAACTGAGTTGTTTGATTTGTATTTCCTTCTATACAAAAAGGCACGTTTGCAACATCTGTATCTTTGTCTTTTGAAAAGGTTTGCAATGGATAAAATACACCAAATTGGTTGAATCCATTAAAAACAGTTATATCAACACTACCCGAAGTATGCACAATCAATTTATCTTTAAACAAAATTTGATTTACAACAGTTGCAATAGCATCATCTTTCACACAAACTATATAAATATCAGAAGTATCATCAATTTCGGCAATATTATCTGTTATTTTTATTTGTTGATTAGCTGCTAATTTTTCAATCAAAATTTCAGCATTAATTTTTGACTTACTAAAAACCTGATTAATACTAAATCCCTTATTAACAAATACTTTAGAAAGTATTGTTGCTACATTGCCTGAACCGATTATTGTAATTTTTTTTATCACTTTTTTTAAATGTTTTTTAACTATTTATAACGATTAAAAATAACTAATTTTGGACGCAATTAAACTAAAAAATCCTGCAAATAACAAACAGACTCTATTTTGTTTTAAAACCTAAAGTAATGTTAAACTCAATCAAAAATATACTTTTTTCAACAAAACTTACCGCTTTTCTACTTTTTGCTTTTGCTTTTGCTATTGGATTGGCAACTTTCATAGAAAATGATTACGGAACTCCAGCATCTAAAGCCATTATTTTTAATACCAAATGGTTTGAATTAATTATGCTTTTATTAGCAATTAATTTTTCTGGAAACATTTTTAAATATAAATTATATCGAAAAGAAAAGTGGACAATTTTAATGTTTCACCTTTCATTTATTATTGTAATCGTAGGTGCAGGAATTACTCGTTACATCAGTTTTGAAGGATTGATGCACATCAGAGAAGGGGAAATGAGCAATCAAATTGTTTCATCAGATACTTACTTTCAGTTTAAAGTGGATGACGATAAAATGCAATATAGTTTTGATAAGCTACTTTTTTTAAATCCAAGATACAACAAGAAATTTAAACATTCTTTTAAATTTGAAGGCAATCAAATCGAGATAGCTTACAAAAATTACATTCCAAATTCTATTGATACGGTTGTTAAATCCGAAAAAGGAACTCAAATTATAGAAATTGTTACTGTTGGTCAAAACGGTCGTGTTTCGCAATACATCAAAGATGGTGATATGGTCTATTTTGGAAATATTCCTGTAGCCTTAAACAACAATAAAGTTAAAGAATCCATTCAATTAACAACTACAGACAGTGGAATTTCCATACTTTCTCCTTATGACATTAAGTATTTAAGTATGGATGACCAAACCACAGGCATTTTAAATGCGGATACACTTCATGCTTTTACGAATAGGAAACTTTATACAGTTGGCGATGTCCAAATGGTTTTTAAAGAAATGCATCAAAACAGTATTATTGAAAAAATTAGTGTTGACAAAAAGCTGAGAAAAGGCGAAGATGCCTTGGTGGTTGATATTAATTGTAATGGAGAAACTAGAGAAGTTACCTTGTTTGGTGGTCAGGGTTATATCTCTAACAAAACCATTTTTCAATTATCAGGATTAAACTTTGCTTTGTCTTATGGTTCAAAAAGTTTTTACACTCCATTCAATCTAAAACTTAACAAATTTACGCTGGAGCGTTATCCCGGCTCGATGAGTCCTTCATCTTACGAAAGTGAAGTTACGCTCTATGATGATAGAACAAACTTTGAACATACGCAACGTGTTTATATGAACAATGTGTTGGATTATGACGGCTATCGATTTTTTCAATCGTCTTATGACCAAGATGAACAAGGTACTGTTTTGTCCGTTAATTATGATTTTTGGGGAACAACAGTAACTTACATCGGTTATTTCTTTCTTTTCTTAGGAATGATTTTAACCTTGATGGTAAAAAAATCTCGTTTTAGATTATTGAGAACTAAAATAGAAAAATTAAAATCCACCAGAAACATTGCTGCTGTTGTTTTGTTGATTTGTTTTTCTTTTTCAACAACAACTATTTTTGCAACTGAAAACAAAAATTACGCAATAGATAAAGCTCATGCCGAAAAATTCAGTAAACTAATCATTCAAGATGCTGGTGGTCGATTAAAACCAGTGCATACATGGGCTTCTGAACTTTTAAGAAAAGTAAGCCGCAAGGATAACATAAACAACCTCAACCCCGAACAAGTTTTATTGGGAATGATTTACAATCCAAGACATTGGCAAAATGTTCCTATGATTTATATCAATAGAAACATCACACAGCTTCAAGAAGAACTCAATGCCAAAGATAATTACGCTTCATTTTTTGATTTTTTTGACAAGGATTTCAACTATGCATTGACAGAAAAAGTGAAAGCTGCCAACAGTAAAAAACTAGGCGAACGCTCAAAATATGATGAGGAAGTACTCAGGGTTGATGAGCGAATTAGCATTTGTTATATGGTTTATGAAGGTAGCATGATACGCTTATTCCCTAAAGCAAACGACCCAAACAACACTTGGTTCAGTGCATTAGATTACAAAAAATTTGAAACACACGATTCTGTTTTTGTAAAATCAATTCTTGCACTCTATTTTCAATCAATAAATGAAGCTATTACCAACAATAATTGGAATCAACCCGATACGCTGCTAAAATATATTGATCAATATCAACGAAAATTTGGAGCATCGGTTTATCCAAAACAAGCAAGCGTGGATATAGAAATTGCCTATAACAAATTTGAAGTGTTTAGTAAATTAACAAGGTATTACGCCATCATTGGATTGTTGATGTTGTTTTTCTTATTTGCCGACATTGTTAGTCCTAAAAAGTACAAACTAAAAATTGTGAATGGATTAGGAATTGGATTAGTCGTGTTATTTTTGGCTCACACACTGGGATTAATTGCCCGATGGTATATTTCTGGACATGCACCTTGGAGTAATGGATACGAATCGGTAATTTTCATTGCTTGGGTTACCTTGTTGGCTGGTTTTATATTTTCGAGAAACAACAAAATGGCAATGGCCGCAACTGCTATTTTAGCATTTATATTACTATTTGTTGCCAACCTTAATTGGTTAGACCCTGAAATCACACCCTTAGTTCCTGTATTAAAATCCTATTGGTTAATGGTTCACGTTGCAATTATCACAGGAAGTTATGGATTTTTAGCATTAGGAACTTTGTTGGGTTTTTTAAATTTGGTATTAATGATATTTAAAAATAAAAACAACAAAAATCGTTTCGACAACACCATTAAACAACTTACCTACACCATTGAAATGACCTTAACAGTTGGTTTATTTATGGCTACAATAGGCACATTTTTAGGAGGAATTTGGGCAAATGAAAGTTGGGGAAGGTATTGGGGATGGGATCCTAAAGAAACTTGGGCATTGGTAATTATAATGTACTATGCCATGTTATTACATTTACGACTCATTCCAGGTGCAAATGGAAAATATTTATTTAACCTACTTGCT
>PCUH01000241.1:5862-6025 GCA_002770955.1 Flavobacteriales bacterium CG18_big_fil_WC_8_21_14_2_50_32_9
TTGGGCGTTGTAATTATGACCTATTTTGGAGTAAATTATTACTTGTCAGGATTACATTCTTATGCTGCAGGCGATAGTATGCCTTTTCCTCCATCTTTAACTTACTTAATAATTGTCGTTATTGTTGTTGCACTAGTAGCTTATATTAAAAATAGAAAATTAG
>PCUH01000211.1:0-5607 GCA_002770955.1 Flavobacteriales bacterium CG18_big_fil_WC_8_21_14_2_50_32_9
AAAAAAATTGGAATACCAAACTGGACTAACGCCCTACAATCCAAAAGTAGATTACGATTACTTAAACGGCTCTCCAATTGGTGCGGGCAATCAAACTGATTTTGCGGTTACGCAATCTTTCGACTTTCCAACGGCATACAGCAAGAAAAAACAACTTTCTAATGAACAAATTGAGCAGGCAGACTTTCAAATCATTGCGACCCGTCAAAATGTGCTTTTGGAAGCTAAACTCATTTGTATTGAATTGGTTTACAGAAACAAATTTCAAACTGAGTTAACCAAAAGAAAGCAAAGCACAGAAAAATGGCTCAATGCGTTTAAAATAAAGTTAGACAAAGGAGAAGGAAATGTTTTGGATGTGAACAAGGCTAAACTGCAACTCATAGAAATCAATGCTACGTTTCAGGAAAATTTATCTACCATCCATCAATTGAATCAGAAATTAACAGAATTGAATGGTGGAATTGTTCTTGGATTTACAGACACTATTTATTCGCCATTGCCATCTATTCCTACTTTTGATTCGTTGGAAGCCGAAATTGAAGCAAATGACCCTGTTCGCAAATATTTGGAGCAAGAAAAGGTGATTGGACAAAAAGAGTTGGCGTTAAGTAAAGCTATGTCCTTGCCCAAATTTGAAACAGGTTATCATTATCAGGCAATCTTGGGACAAAGATTTAACGGCATCCACTTTGGGCTTACTATTCCTCTTTGGGAAAATAAAAACAAAGTAAAAGCTCAACAAGCCAATTTAGCATTTAATGATTTCAACCTACAAGACCACCTTAATGAACATTATTATGACATCAAACAGAAATATGAAAAGCAAAGCAATCTGAAAATCACATTGACTGAATACAAAACCTTATTTGCTTCCATAAATAATGTAGAACTTTTGGGTAAGTCACTTTCATTAGGTCAAATTTCGACCATTGAATACTTTATGGAAATGACTTATTACTATGACGCACTTAACAATTATTTGAAAACGGAAAAAGAATACAACAAAATAGTAGCAGAATTATATAAATATCAATTATAAACCCTGCCAAAAAACAATTATCCTAATACCAATTTGGGATAAATCCGCATGAATAAACACTGAAAATAAAAGTTTTGTTAGGTGCTTTTGTATTCAATTTAATATTTCCATCGCTATGTATGCCTTTTATGCTGCACTATTGGAAGCATGAATATTATTTATTTCAATATTAATCTCTACACCTTTATTAGTTGCAGATTTAATTTCAATATTTCCTCCAATCAATTTAATTCTATTTTTTAAACTTGATAAACCTAGACCTGTTTTATGATTGATTTTATCTTCATCAAACCCAATTCCGTTGTCAATAGTATTTATAAATAAACTATTGTTTTTTTGATTAAGAAAAATATTTAACTCAGTAGCTTTAGAGTGTTTAATAGTGTTATTGATAATATTTTTCGTGCCTCAAAAATTTCAGGAATGAGGCTGTAGGTTGGTTCGTGCTTTTAGTTTGTGATGCTCTTTCTCTGTGCGTCATTCCTCTTTCTTTCACGTCATTCCTGCGTAAGCAGGAATCTTTATAAATATTAATCACTCGCTACAAGCGAGCAATTGAGTGAACGAACGAAAATTAACTAATTCGATTGAAATTCAGTTAATTTATTATTTTTACGGTTGAAAAACACCAAACATCTCAACCAATGGAAAATAAAACTATGAAATTAACACCAAATGGATTTATAAAAATATTGTCCATGATACATTTAGCACTTTTAATCGGACTTATCGTCTTCTTAATAATTGCTTATACTCAAAATAAAGAATGGCAGTTAAATTTGAATGACACAGGTGACATATTCTTTTTTATTGTTCCTATTTTAGCTATTGGAGGAATTTTAGCTGGAAATTTTCTATACGACAAACAAATTAATGCCTTATCTACTAAAAATAGTTTAAGACAAAAACTAGCTGGTTTTCAGACTGCTTCTATAATGAAATATGCCCTTGTAGAAGGACCTGCTCTTTTAGCCATTGTTTCCTCCATGAATAGTGGAAATCTTTTCTACGTCATTATAGCTGTCGCTTTAGTTGTTTATTTCTATTTCCAAAAACCAACAAAAGAAAAAATTGAAAGCCATCTAAAATTAAACTCCGAGCTGAAAATGCAATTCAACAATGCTGACCAAGCTATTGATTAAGCTTTTTTTCTTACCGTCATTCGTGGAGGCAGAAATCTTATTATTCTATAAGTTAAAAACCAACTAGAAGCTTTTTGCAACAAAAAAGATTCCTGACAATTTTTTTCGTACCTCAAAAATTTCAGGAATGACGTTGTAGGGTTGGTTGGGTGCTTTTAGTTTGTTATTATAAACAAGCGTAGTAAAGACTACGCTTAGTTAAACAAAACACACCTCGTTGTTGTAATCTCGCTGCTATCGCATCTTCGAACAATAGCTGCTCCTCTCATCCCGATAACTATCGTAATAATCAAAACTCGGAGTTTTAAAAATAAAAGATTCATCACTTCATTTTTCTATCCCTCATACTTCGGGATGAAAAATTTTGTTCAGAATGACAGTTCTAATTGGCATGGTGCGTTGGAAAATAGATCCCGATTTATATCGGGATAAGCGATTCGCACAATTCCGATATTTCGGAATTAGCTCTCTGCTTACATATTCCTCCTATACTGCCCACCCACCATAAACAAGCTATCGGTGATTTGCCCTAGGCTGCAATATTTGGTGGCTTCCATTAGTACTTCAAAAATATTTTGATTTTTAATGGCTGCTTCTTGTAAGTTGGCTAATTGCTCGGCTACCACATTTGCATTGCCTTTGTGTAGCTCATTTAACATGCCTATTTGGTATTGCTTTTCTGTTTCGGTAGCTCGTATTACTTCTTTAGGCAATACGGTTGGAGAACCTTTGGAACTTAAAAAAGTATTTACACCAATAATAGGAAATTTACCATTGTGTTTCAAAGTTTCGTAATACAAGCTTTCTTCTTGTATTTTTCCTCTTTGGTACATGGTTTCCATTGCTCCTAACACACCACCACGCTCATTAATTCTGTCAAATTCTGTTAAAACAGCTTCTTCTACTAAATCGGTTAGTTCTTCAATAATAAAAGCTCCTTGCAACGGATTTTCATTTTTCGCTAAACCTAACTCTCTGTTGATAATCAACTGAATCGCCATGGCTCTACGCACACTTTCTTCTGTTGGTGTGGTAATCGCTTCATCATAAGCATTGGTGTGTAACGAATTACAGTTATCATAAATCGCATACAACGCTTGTAAGGTTGTTCTAATGTCATTAAAATCTATTTCCTGAGCATGCAAACTTCTACCACTGGTTTGAATGTGGTATTTCAACATTTGAGCTCTAGGGTTAGCTGCATACTTCTTAGCTAACGCTTTTGCCCAAATTCTTCTGGAAACTCTACCTATTACAGCATATTCTGGGTCAATTCCATTGCTAAAAAAGAACGATAAGTTAGGACCAAAAGCATTGATGTCCATTCCTCTACTCAAGTAATACTCTACATAAGTGAATCCATTAGCAAGTGTAAGAGCAAGTTGCGTAATAGGATTTGCACCTGCTTCGGCAATGTGATACCCCGAAATAGAAACCGAATAGAAGTTTCTTACACCTTCTTTAATAAAATATTCTTGTACATCGCCCATCAAACGTAAGGCAAATTCTGTAGAGAAAATACAGGTGTTTTGTGCTTGGTCTTCTTTTAAAATATCAGCTTGTACTGTTCCTCTAACTATTGTTAATGTTTCTTTTTTAATTTTTGAATATACATCAGCAGGAAGCACTTGGTCGCCTGTAACACCTAACAACATTAATCCTAAGCCATCATTTCCTTCTGGCAATTCTCCTTGATAAGCAGGGCGTTTAGTTCCTTTTTTCTTGTAAATGGCTGCAATTTTAGCTTCTATTTCTTTCACTAAGCCATTTTCTTTGATATATTTCTCACAGTTTTGGTCGATAGCAGCATTCATAAAAAAACCTAACATCATTGGAGCAGGACCATTAATAGTCATGCTCACAGATGTCATAGCGTGCGACAAATCAAAACCCGAATAGAGTTTCTTTAAATCATCTAAACAACAAATAGAAACACCTGAATTGCCAATTTTACCATAAATATCGGGACGAATGTTCGGGTCATTTCCATAAAGCGTAACTGAATCGAAAGCCGTTGAGAGTCGTTTAGCAGGCATACCTTTACTTACGTAATGAAAACGCTTGTTGGTTCTTTCTGGACCACCCTCTCCAGCAAACATTCTGGTTGGGTCTTCTCCTTCACGTTTAAATGGAAATAAGCCCGAAGTATAAGGAAATTCTCCCGGAACATTTTCTTGTAAGCTCCAACGCAACACATCTCCCCAACCTTTGTATTTTGGCAACACAACTTTCGGTATTTGAAGGTGCGACAAGCTTTCGGTATGCGTTTCAAGAGTAAGTTCTTTATCTCTAACATTGAATTTAAAAATCGGATTTTTATATTGTTGAACTTTACTTTCCCAATTTTCAATAATTAACCAATTGCGAGGGTCTAAGTCGAGTTTAATTTTATCAAAAGTGGCTTGTAAAACCTTTTTAACGTCAGCTTCCTTGGTTTCAATTGTTGCTATTGTTTTATTTATGGCAAAAAGCTTATTGGCAATTTCAACTTGTTCGTCCACCCATTTATCGTAAGCTCTGTTATTCTCAGCAATTTCGGATAAATAACGGTTTCTACTTGGAGGGATAATGAAAATTTTCTCAGACATTTCGTTGGAAACCTCAAAAGTTGAATTTAAATCAGAATCAGTTTTTGTTATTATTTTATTGATAATAACCTTGTAAATTGTGTTCATTCCTGGGTCATTGAATTGCGAAGCAATGGTTCCATAAACAGGAATTTCATTATCTTCAACATCAAACAGGTTATGATTTCTACGGTATTGTTTTTTTACATCTCGCAACGCATCTAAAGAGCCTCTTTTGTCATATTTATTGAGAGCAACCACATCAGCAAAATCGAGCATATCAATTTTTTCTAATTGAGTGGCAGCACCAAATTCAGGTGTCATCACATACAATGAAACATCGGAATAATCCATAATTTCAGTATCAGATTGCCCAATACCTGAAGTTTCTAATATAATTAAATCGTATTGAGCGGCTTTCAAAACCTGAATGGCTTCAGCAACGTGCTTACTCAATGCCAAATTGCTCTGACGAGTAGCCAACGAACGCATATAAACCCTTTCGTTTTTAATGGCATTCATTCTAATTCTATCGCCAAGCAATGCTCCGCCAGTTTTTCGTTTTGATGGATCAACAGAAACTATGGCTATGGTTTTGTCTTTAAAATCAATTAAAAATCGTCTTACCAATTCATCTACTAAAGATGATTTTCCTGCTCCTCCTGTTCCCGTTATTCCCAATACAGGAGAAGCCCCTAATGGAATTGATGAAAATGCTTTTTTAAAATCATCATGTCTGTTCTCAGCTAATGAGATAAGCCTAGCTATCGTTGGCACATCTTTCTTTTGAAGTCGTGTCTCAACTCCCTCCCCTTCAGGGAGAGTTGGGGTGGGGCTATCACACTTTTGCACCATG
>PCUH01000211.1:5643-5802 GCA_002770955.1 Flavobacteriales bacterium CG18_big_fil_WC_8_21_14_2_50_32_9
TCGTCAGGATGATAAATTCTGCAAATTCCGTAGGCTTCTAATTCCTCAATTTCGGAAGGAAGAATGGTTCCCCCTCCCCCACCAAATATTTTAATGTGTTCGCAGTCTTTTTCTTTCAATAAATCATACATGTATTTAAAATACTCCACATGTCCGCCT
>PCUH01000059.1:0-5760 GCA_002770955.1 Flavobacteriales bacterium CG18_big_fil_WC_8_21_14_2_50_32_9
TAAACACTTAACCCATTAAATAATCCTAAACAAATTAGAAAACTAGCAACAATGTATTTTTTAACCATAGTTAGTGTAGATAAAATGATTGAAATAAAAAAAATTAAACTGAAAAATTAATACGTACAAATACGTGCTTAATTAATTATAGTTACAGTAAATTTACTTAATTTATAGATTTCCTATCAAAAACCATTTTTATTAGACGACTCAAAAAGTGATAGGAAAAATAACTTCTGATAAAGATTTTTTCGATATAAAAAAATCCAACGACAGAACCATTATAGCTATTGGAGGCTAATTTATTTATACTAAAAGAATTTTATTGATACGAAGGAGTCGATCTAATTTTTTTAGGTGTATAAACTATAGATAATTCTGTTCCACCTCTTCCACTACTGAAATTATTTAGTGAAGATGTGTTAATATCATAACTTACTCGATAAAGAATACTTTTATGTTTTAACCCTGCATTAATAATTACCGCATCGTTCCATCTTATATCAACACCAAAAACTAACGTGTAATCATTATCATTTAATTTATAATTAGCTAATGTTCCAAAATTAATTTCTTTGGCTTTTCGTTGAAGTAAAAATAAAGTTCGAACATCTAATGTTAATTTAGGGTTTATCTCATATTTTGTTCCTAAATTAAAAGACCATTTAATAGGTAATCTATCATCACTTGCGTTGGTAAAAGATTCTTTAGGCATAGAAAGATGAAATAATGATATTCCAGCATAAGGTCTTAATTTCACATTTTCATCAGTGTGGATATAAGCAATTCCATAATTAAAATCGGGCATCACAAGGTTGTTTTTAGAAAACAATTCTCCTGAAGATTTATCTTCATTAAAATTTCCATTTTCATATTGACTATCAAAAGTAAACTCTTGTTGATCAATTCTTTTGTATAAAACACCGGCTTGTAATCCAGTTGTTATTTTGTATTTAGACTGCAATGGATCCGTAATTAAATAACTCCCTGAAAGCATAAAATTAAAAGAATTTACAAACCCTCCTAAATCAGAATTGGTAGCATATCCTCCTACCCCCCATCTTGAGCCATATTTTGTATCAAAAGTTAACCCCGTTGTTGTGTAACTTGATGAAGCTATAGAACCCCATTGAGTTCTATAATTAGCACCTATCCTAAAATCACCATCTTCAATATGACCTGTCAATGCGGGGTTTAATAATACTGGAGAAACATCATATTGAGATAAATGAGTATCTTGTGCTTCCATAGAAATACTGTATAACAAAACAAAAATAATTGTTACTATTTTATATATATTTTTCATAATTACTGTTTTTAATTTATCTAAAAAATTATCTGATTAAAGCCACTTTACCGGATTTCTCATACTTAACTCCGTCTATAGTTTCTGCTTTCACGGTATAGACATAAGTACCTAATGGAACAGGCTCTCCTTTGTGGGTTCCATCCCAGCCTTTTTCTTCGTCATCAGAAATAAAAATTACTTCTCCCCATTCATTAAAAACTCTGAAATTAACCCATGTAAATGGTCCTCCCCTCACAAAATAGACATCATTATTTCCATCGCCATTAGGTGTAAAAGCAGTAGGAAAATTAGGGGGATAAATAACGATGTTATCTTCTTCAATTTTGATTTCTTTGCTTGTAGAATCCACACAACCAGCAGCACTCGTAACATATTGAGTAATTACATATACCCCTGGAACTGTGTAATTATATACAGGGTTTTGAATGTTTGATGTTCCTAAATCATCACCAAAATCCCAGTTCCATGAATTTGCTCCTGACGATTGGTCATTCAAATTTATATCAACTCCAACATAAAATGGTGGAAGACCAAAACTAAAATCGGCAGTTGGTAATGGATTAATTGTGATGGATTGTGAAAGGCTGTCTTCACATCCTGTTGTAGTTGTTACCACTAATGTAATGGTATAATTTCCAGCTGTAAGATAAGTATGTTGAGGGTTTTGAACAAAACCAGATCCTCCATCGCCAAAACTCCACTCCCAGCTCAATATACTTCCTGAAGATACTAATGTGCTATCATAAAAACTAATTGCTTGTCCAACACATTGTCCAGAAAAACTAAAGCCAACTGTTAACGGATTATTAACGGTTATAGACATTGTATCAGCCTTATCAGAACAGGTAGTTCCACTAATTGTTGTTAATATTATTTGGACGCTTCCATTAATAATATCAGCAGTACTCATCACATAAACAGCATTCAAATCTGTATTATTTGGAACAAAAGTACCTGTTCCGCTTGTTATCCAAGTTCCTCCTGTAGCATTTTGAACACTACCATTTAACTGAACCGAATCAACTGTAGTACAAACTGTTTGATTAGTTCCTGCATTAGCAATGGGAACATAATCAAAGTTTATGGTAATTGTATCGTTTCCTGAAGAGCAGCCTCCATCATTATTTGTTGTTGTTAAATATATATCTACAGAGCCAGCTGCAGAATCTACTGTACTTGCAAAATAAGAAGTTATTAAAACAGTATCTGATGGATTAAATACTCCTGTACCATTGGTTGTCCATATTCCTGTAGATGATCCTCCCGAAACAAAACCATTTAATGAAATATTAAGATTATCGGCACAAATAGTTTGGTCTGTTCCTGCATTAGCATAAGCTGAACTTCCAAAAGTTACTATCATCGTATCGGATGCTGCTGCACAATTACCATTATTTGTTGATGTTAAAATAAACATTATCGTTCCGGCTGTTGTATCTCCTGCACTAAATAGATAAATTGGTGTCATAACTGAATCATGTGGAAAAAATGTTCCTGTTCCTGTTGTAGTCCATTGTCCAGTAGTTGAACCATTAAATACAGCTCCCATCAATTGCGTTTGTGTACTTGTTAAACAAACAAACTGATCTGGACCAGCATTAACACCAATACCCGTAGTTATTGAAATTAATAATGAATCCATAACAGGATTACATAACCCATTATTGGTTGAAGTTAAATAAATGGTTACTCCTCCATTAGATATATCTGTGGCACTTGCAGTATATGTTGGGTTCATTATCGTAATATTTGAGAAAGTTCCTGTTCCACTTGTTGTCCATATTCCTGTTGTAGTTGAACCACTAACAGAACCATTTAAACTAAAGGTAGCATTTGTTCCGCACACAATTTGATCAGATCCTGCTTGAACAATTGGAGCTGGTGTAATGGTCAGCACCATAAAATCTGCTGCTGGACTACAACTGTTGGTTGCATTTAAAACTAAATTAACCGAACCTGCGGCAGTATCTGCACTACTTGGTATATAAGTAGCGTTTAAAACTGTATCGGAAGGCACAAAAGTACCAGAACCTGAGGTTGTCCATTGTCCACTTGTTGCTCCTCCAGTAATTGAACCATTTAATGTTATTGTTGCATTATTAGCACAAACCGTTTGATCTGCACCTGCATTGGCTGTTCCTGTTGGAAACAAGTTAATAACAACTGTATCTGTTACTGGTAAACAATTTCCAATATTGGTTGCTGTAAGGTATAAAACAACTCCTTGATTTACAGAATCTGCTGCACTTGCATTATAGGTAGCATTAAGCGTAGTATTGTTTGGCGTAAATGTTCCAGTTCCACTTGTTGACCAACTTCCTGTGTTAGATGCACCCGAAACACTTCCATTTAAAGGAACATTTAAATTACTAACACAAACTGTTGTATCATTCCCTGCATTTACAACTGGTAATGGTGTAATGGTTATTATCATATCATCAGTTGCATTATTACAACTATTTGCTGTTAAGGTAATAGTAACCGTTCCATTAACTATATCTGCCGCACTTGGAAGGTAAGTTGCATTTAAATTGGTATTGTTTGGAGAGAATGCTCCTGTTCCACTTGTTGACCAAACTCCACCAGATGCGTTTCCTGTTATTATTCCTGTTAAACTTACACTAGCATTGTTGGCACAAACAGTTTGATCCACTCCTGCATTCGCTCCTCCCGCAGGTAAAATGGTTATTACCATATCATCAAAAACAGCATTACAATTACCATTATTTGTGGATGTTAGCGTTAATGTTACTGTTCCTGCTGCCGAATCAGCAGCACTAGCTTGATAAACCGCATTCAAATTAGTATTACTAGGAACAAAAACACCTGTTCCTGAAGTTGTCCAAATACCAGTTGAAGTTGGACCACTAACAGAACCACTTAAATTTACACTTAAATTATTTACACATATTGTTTGATCCACTCCTGCATTAACTACAGGCTCTGGTGTTATGGTTAATAACATCGAATCAACAACACTTAAACAATTTCCATTTCCTGTAGATGTTAGGTATAACATTACAGAACCATTTGCTATTTCTGAAGCAGTTGGCGTATAGGTTGCATTTAACGTAGTGTTATTTGGAGCAAAAGCACCTAAACCTCCCGACCATTGAGCTCCAGTTGCAATGCTAACTGCTCCGTTTAATGTTGCTGTTGCGTTATTAGCACAAACCGATTGATCTACACCTGCACTAACTGTTGGGGCTGGCGTAAAAGTAATAACCATTTGATCAGCTTCTGGATTACAATTGCCATTTCCTGTTGTAGTTAACGTTAGTGTTAAACTTCCAGAGGCTATTTCACCACTTGTTGGTGTATAGATGGCATTTAACGCAGTGTTACTCGGTGTAAATATTCCTAACCCACCTGTCCACTGACCACCTGAAGCTAAATTAACAGAACCATTCAAATTAACAGCGGCATTATTAGCACAAACTGTTTGATTTGCTCCTGCATTGGCTGTTGGTGGTGGAGTAATTGTAATAGTTACATTATCCAAAACTGCATTACAATTTCCATTTCCTGTTGTTGTTAATGTTAATGTTACTGTTCCTGCTACTATTTCTCCTGCTGAAGGAGTGTAAGTTGCCCCTAATGATGTATTACCAGGAGAAAACACACCTGCTCCACCTGACCAAACCCCACCTGTTGCTCCTGTAACACTTCCTGCTAAAGTAACTGTTGGATTATTACTACATGATGTTAAATTAGAACCCGCAT
This sequence comes from Flavobacteriales bacterium CG18_big_fil_WC_8_21_14_2_50_32_9, assembly GCA_002770955.1. Taxonomy (GTDB): domain Bacteria; phylum Bacteroidota; class Bacteroidia; order Flavobacteriales_E; family Vicingaceae; genus BRH-c54. The sequence continues at coordinate 5,033 of PCUH01000059.1, forward strand.
TAGCTGTTGGGATTGGTGTTATTGTTAAAGTCATACTATCCGTAACTGCTAAACAATTTCCATTTCCTATTGTAGTAAGGTAAAGTACTACTGAACCAGCTGTAATTTCTGCTACTGAAGGAGTATAAGTAGCATTTAACGTATTATTGTTTGGAGTAAATGTTCCACTTCCTCCCGTCCAAACAGCTCCTGTTGCTATTGTTACAGAACCATTTAATGTAATTGTTGGGTTATTAGCGCATACCGTTTGATTTACTCCAGCTTCAACAGTGGGTGATGTTGTAAAGAAAACTGTCATATTATCTGATGTAGAAGCACAATTCCCATTACCAGTAGTTGTCAATGTTAGTATTACTGAACCTGAAGCAATTTCTCCGGCAGTTGGGTTATAGGTTGCATTTAGCGTATTATTATTTGGTGTAAATACTCCTAAACCACCTGTCCATTGACCTCCCGTTGCAATAGTAACCGAACCATTTAAAGAAATGGCAGCATTGTTAGAACATAAGGTTTGATCTGCTCCTGCATTAGCAGTTGGTGGCAATGTAAATGTTAGTTGAACATTGTCTGAAACAGCGTTACACAAACCATTTCCTGTAGATGTTAATGTAAGTATTACACTACCATTAGAAATTTCAGTAGCAGAAGGAGTATAAATAGCATTTAAAGCTGTAGCACTTGGATTAAAAGAGCCTGTTCCTCCTGACCAAACTCCTCCTGTTGCTCCA
>PCUH01000059.1:5775-5917 GCA_002770955.1 Flavobacteriales bacterium CG18_big_fil_WC_8_21_14_2_50_32_9
AGCGTTGCATCTGCATTATTCGCACATAATGTTTGATTAACACCTGCATTAACTTGTGGTGCTGGTGTAATGGTTATGGTCATATTATCCGTTTCTGCATTACAAGTTCCATTTCCAGTGCTTGAAAGTGTTAAAATAACCG
>PCUH01000047.1 GCA_002770955.1 Flavobacteriales bacterium CG18_big_fil_WC_8_21_14_2_50_32_9
CAAGTTATCAACAAGAAATTAACAAAATAAAATCAAAAAAGTTTTTTTATATTATAATTTTTTATTTATCTTAGCCGACTAATTGACAAACATTTTAATAATTTAGCTTAATAATTAAACCAACTAAACAATAATTGTATGAGAAAAGTATTACTTTCTTTATCCTTAACAGCAATAAGTTCTATAACTTTATTTGCTCAACAAGATGCTCAATTTACACAAAACATGTTTAATAAACTAGCCATAAATCCTGGCTCAGCTGGACATAATGGTGGTATTTGTGGTACGTTGTTAACTCGTCAGCAATGGACAGGTTTTGAAGGAAACCCTCAAACACATTTATTTAGTGCCGATGCACGTATTAGTAAACATGGTATTGGGCTTACTGTTTTTCAAGATAAATTAGGAATAGAAACATCATTTGTAGCAAAATTAGCTTATGCTTATCATTTACAATTAGGACCAGGTGAATTAGGTATTGGAATTGAAGGTGGAATGTTGAGTAAAAAATTCGGAGATAACTTTATCGCAATAGATGATCCAAACTTAGACCCATCAATTCCTAACGCAGGAACTTCAGCTTCTACTTTCGATTTTGGTGCTGGATTATACTATTCTATAGCTAATAAAATGTATGTTGGTATTTCTACACTTCACATCCCTCAAACTTCCGTTGAAAAAGCAGCAGCAGGAAATTCTGGTGTTGGAGCTCTTAACTTTGAACAATCTCGTCACTACTATATAATGGCAGGATACGATTGGGATATTAATAATGATAAAAAATGGATTTTAAAGCCATCTATTCTTGCAAAAACAGATGCTGCTTCTACTCAATTAGATATTAATGTTCTAATGGAATACAATATGAAGGTATGGGGAGGCGTTACTTATAGAATAGAAGACGCTATTGGAATTATTGTTGGAGCTAATATCGGTGATTTTATTAAATTTCCAGGATTAAAATTAGGTGTAGCTTATGATTTAACAACATCTTCTTTAGGAGATCACAGTAGTGGTAGTTTTGAATTAATGCTTAGATATTGTACAAGTATTTATAAACAACCAAAAAGAGAAGTTTATCGATCTGTTAGATTTTTATAATAAAACTGTAACCATTTTTTAAAACTCACGTTTAAGGCAACTCGTCTTCAAAACTAAAACAATAAATTGAAGATGAATAGTAACCACTTTTTATAAAATAAGTGGTAAAAGAAAAAGAAAGGAGGTAACAATGAAAAAAATAGTAATATTAATGACTATAGTCATTCTTTATGCATGTAGTAAAGGTAATGGCGAACTAATTGGTGTTCAAGGTAGAGAGGAATGGTATCAACCAGACCCTTTCGGAATGTTGTTTATCCCTATGGGTAGCTACAACATGGGACCATCAGACCAAGATGTTCCTTATGCTCTTACCGCTCAAACCAGAACGGTTTCTGTGCAAGCATTCTATATTGATCAAACAGAAATTTCAAACAATGAATACCGTCAGTTTGTATATCATGTAAGAGATTCTATTTTCCGTAAAATTTTAGCGGATGACAATGAAGAGCTTTTAATCACCACAAATGAATTTGAAGAAGAATATGATGAGCCAATTCTTGATTGGTATGCTAAAGTTAGGTGGAATGAGCCAGAAGTAAGAGAAGCTTTAGAACCTATGTATTATAACCCTGCAGAGCGTTATATGAACAGAAGGGAAGTAGATACTCGTAAATTAAACTACACCTATTATTGGATAGATTTTAGAAGTGCCGCAAAACGTTCTAGTAGAGATGCACTTAATGGTCCAGAAGGAGCTAGACATGCTTTTTCTTTAGACAGAAGTAAATTTATTATGCGAGATGTAATAAATGTATATCCTGACACATTAGCTTGGATTCACGATTTCACATATTCATTCAACGAGCCAATGACTCAAAATTATTTTTGGCATCCTGCTTATGATGACTATCCTGTTGTGGGAGTTTCTTGGAAACAAGCAACAGCCTTCAGTATCTGGAGAACAAGACTATTACATGCTTTCTTATCGGAGTTAGGTTCTCCTCCTGTAAATGATTTTAGATTACCAACAGAATCAGAGTGGGAGTATGCTGCTCGTGGAGGCTTAGATTTAAGTCCTTATCCTTGGGGTGGTCCTTACATCAGAAATGCTAGAGGTTGCTTTTTAGGTAACTTTAAACCAATGAGAGGTAACTATATTGATGATGGAGGTTTCCACACAGTAAAAATAAATTCTTATAACCCTAATGATTTTGGATTATATTGTATGGCTGGTAATGTTGCAGAATGGACAAGTAACGCATTTGATGAATCTGCTTATAATTTTGCACATGATTTAAATCCTGATTATTTATACGATGCAAAAGATGAAGAGCCTGAAGTGTTGAAACGAAAAGTGATTAGAGGAGGTTCATGGAAAGATATAGGATATTATTTACAAACAGGAACAAGAACTTATGAATATCAAGATACAGCTAAATCATATATTGGATTTAGATGTGTGATGACATACTTAGGAAGAGCAAAAGATGATAACTTATAATCAAAATAATTAATTAAAAACCTATCTAAAATTGTATTAACTTTTAAAACTAAAAACTATGGGAATTGTTGAATATTTATTTGAAACAAAAAAAGGTAAAACCGTTATGGGATTACTTTATGGACTTGGTGCCGCGGTTGTTATTGTTGGGGCATTATTTAAAATCATGCACTGGCCTGGGGCAGGACCAATGCTTGTTGTGGGATTAAGTACCGAAGCATTGATTTTTGCTGTATCAGCCTTTGAGCCGCAACATTTACCTTTGGATTGGACGTTGGCTTATCCAGAATTAGCTGGAATGGATGATGAAGATGGTCATGGAAAAAGAGGAAATGCTGTTGAGCAATTAGATACTATGTTGGAAGAAGCTAAAATAGGTCCAGAATTAATTGAAAGTTTAGGACAAGGTTTGAGAAGTTTAAGCACCAATGCAAATAAATTATCAGAAATATCAGATGCTTCAGTTGCAACAGCAGAATATACTTCTAGTTTACAAAATGCATCTTCTAAAGTAACTACACTTGCTGGTTCTTATGAAGAAGCGTCACAAGCATTAACAGGATTAACAAGTGCTGCTGAATCTGGTGCTGCTACAGGCGATAATTTAAAAAGAATGGCATCTACCTTAGAAGCTTTAAACGCATCTTACGAATCTCAATTAAACGGTTCTCAACAACAAGCTGAAACGATGAAAGCAATGTATGCTGGAATAACTGCTTTGATGACAAATCTTTCCGATTCGGTTGAAGATACTAAACGATATAAAGAAAACATTGCTGAATTATCTACTAACTTATCTGCTCTAAATAATGTTTATGGCAATATGTTAACAGCCATGAAATCGTAACTAATTATTTTTTGTTTAACTAATTTTTAAAATTATAAAATTATGAGTGGAGGAGATTTACCCCCAAGGCAGAAGATGATAGGTATGATGTACCTTGTGTTAACAGCCTTATTAGCAATGAACGTTTCTAAAGATATTTTGGATGCCTTTATAGTAGTCAATACTGGTATTGAAAATTCAACAGAATCATTTGCCGATAAAACCGGAATTTACTATACAGCTTTTGCTAGTGCAGCACAAGACGACCCTGTGAAATCGGGTCCTTATAGAGACAAAGCAAATATAGTAAAGAAAATGTCTGATGATTTATATCAACACATTGCGGATTTAAAAAAACATCTTATTCAAGAAACAGATAAACTTCCCGAAGGAGCTGACGATAGTTTATTTCATATTAAAAATGTTCAAAGTAAAGACAACTATGATATTCCTACTCAGAAAATGGGTTTAGCTGATCCTGCTTCTCCAAAAGATGGAGAATGGTCTGCTGTTGATTTACGAAAAAGAATGAACACCTATCAAAATGGATTATTAGATTTGTTTAAAGATAACAAAGAGGCATTAGCTATTATGAAGCAAACTTTAGCTGTTTTAGAAACCCCAGATCCAAAAAAAGGTGATGATAAAAATTGGGAATCGATGAATTTTTATCATGTGCCTTTAGCTGCTGTGGTAACTATCTTGTCTAAATTTCAATCGGATGTTAGAAGTGCAGAAGCAGAAGCTGTTGCAAAACTTTATGAAAATATTGACGCAGGTTCTGTTTCATTTAGTAAAGTAGATGGTTTTGCATTCGCAAAAAAAGCATTTTTAAATGAAACAGATTCTTTTAGTGCTCAAATATTTACAGCAGCTTATGACGACACACAAAATCCAGAAATTTTTATAGGTAAAGTAGATAGTGCAGCGTGGAAAAACGGAGAAGTGGATGAAACTAAAATTATGAAAGGTTCTAAAGGAAATTCTTGGGAAGATTTTAAAAACGGAGGTTGGTATCAATTAAAAAATGTTGATGCAGGAAAAGGATACTTAAAGGTTAAAGAATCTATTGGTGTTCATCAATGGGGTGGTATAATCAAAGTAAAAACTAAAAAAGGACCAAAAATATATCCTTTTGACCATAGTTTTGAAGTTGGAAAACCGTCAACAACTGTAGCGGCAGAGAAAATGAATGTGTTTTACATTGGAGTAGATAACCCTGTTTCCGTTTCAGCTCCTATGCCTAACTTCACCGCTTCAGGTCCAGGATTATCTAAAACATCCAAAGGGTATAACATGCGACCTCCTGCTTCTGCTAAAACGGTTACTATTGTGGTAACAGGAACAGATGACAATGGAAATAAGGTAAATCTAGGAAAATCAGAGTTTAGGGTAAAGAGAATACCAGATCCTGTTTCTTCAATAGTAGGTAAATCAGGTTCGTTTTCTATTCAGAAAAATGCTTTGGGTGGAGCATCTACTGTTCAAGCTAAAATGGATAATTTTGATTTTGAAGTAAATGTTAATGTTTCTGCATTTAAGTTTTCTACCGTAAAATCTGGAATGATTACTGAAGAAAAAGTATCAGGTAATAGACTAAATGATAAATGTAAAAGTTTGATAAATGGGGCATCAAGAAATCAGAAATTTTATATTGAAGATATCAAAGTGAAAATGCCAGATGGCTCTACTAGAACACTTGCTCCAATTATTGTTCAAGTAATTTAATTAACACAAAGGAGGTTTAAAATGAAATCTATTAGTTTATCGACAGTATTATTAGCATTAGCTATCTGTTTTTTCTCAGGAAATGTTTTTTCTCAGGATTTAAAAGTGTTGGATAAACCTTGGGTTAAAGAAAATACGCCTACTCGAAGAGTAGTTCCCTATACCCATGTGCGAGAACAAGATGTTATGTGGCATAGAAGAATATGGAGAGAAATAGATTTGAGAGAAAAAATCAATCATCCATTGTATTATCCTATTACAAAAATAAATGATAGAAAATCATTGTTTGATGTTATGAAGGATGCTATTATGGAAGGAACTATCACAGCATTTGATGAGGCCGATGATGAATTCACTGTTCAACTAACCATTTCTCAGGCTATTGCTAAAATGGGAGATAGTACAGAAATATTTGTGGAAAATGAATTCGCAGAGTTAGTACCTACGCTAACTTACAAAGAAACAGCAAGTATAGATGTTATTAAATATCAAATCAAAGAAGATTGGTTTTTTGATAGAGAGCGTTCTATTATGGATGTACGTATTATGGGCATTTCTCCTATTGTATCTGTTTTAGACGAAAATGGTGATTTTAAAGGATTAAAACGATTGTTTTGGGTTTATTTTCCTGAAGCTCGTTATGTTTTTGCAAATTATGATGTGTT
>PCUH01000165.1 GCA_002770955.1 Flavobacteriales bacterium CG18_big_fil_WC_8_21_14_2_50_32_9
ATACATAACAACAAAAGCTTCAGATTTTCTGAGGCTTTTGTTTTTTGTAGTGGGTTATGTAAAGAATTGAAAATTATTATGTATGTTTGGAGAAAAATAAAAACGAAACAAAAGTTTCACCAAGTAAGCGTTAAGCTGAAGCGTTGACATTTTAGCAGAGGGCTTAGTGATATTGTTTTTCATAATTCATCTTAACAAAAATAGTATTTTTGTTTATATAATGTATTGTATTTGCTCGACCTAAGTAGCCACACACATTGCCCTCGCAAAACTTAGCTCGTACGAGTAGCCTTAAAAATGAACAACTTTATTATCTCTTCACTATTTTAAAAACCTTCTCCCCTACTTTATTACTAAATTTAACAAAGTAAATTCCATTGCTTAGGTGGCTCAGGTCTAGTTGTGTTTTAGAGGCTGCAATAGTGTTTCTCATTAAACTTTTACCCAACAAATCTATAATTTCAACACGAGCTTGCATCAACAGGTTGTTGCCTGCATCAAGTGTAAGCGTATGTTGTGTTGGATTGGGATAAATAGAAATAGGTTGCAAGGTTACTTGTTCATTGATACCAACAGGTGTTACACCTTGATATACCCAAATGTTATCCAAAAACAAATTGTTTCCTTGTCGGTTAATGCTCTCAAAACCTATCAACACATCATTTCCTGCATAAGCAGTAATATCAATAAATTCTTCTCTCCAATGCGAAGCATATTGAGGAATAAAGTTATTAGTGATAGTGTCATTTGTTTGTAAATTAACATCAAATTTTTTGTATATTTCATCAAAAGAAACGCCACAGTCTGTTGAAATTAATACCCTAAGTGTGTCTGCAACAATACTGTTTCTCAACTGATAAGCCACATCAAATTTAATGTACAGCGAATCACGGTTAGGAAGTTTGATGATAGGTGTAAATAAACCATCCACCTGACTTTGACGTGGAGAATAACTATAAAGATTGATATAGGCAGAATAATTACTTGCTCCTAACCCTTGAGTAGCTGTTGTATCCCAAGTTTTGTCAAAATCTGGATTATCAATTAACCAATAAGAGCTGTCTAATTTTGTGCTTTCAAAATTTTCATAAAAAGGCAAGGCAGCCACTGTCTCTCGAATTGTAAAACGAGCAACACGTTGATTGTTAATGGAATCATTTTCTGTAAAACCACTTCCCAATGAAGCATGAACAATAAATTCATAATCGCCATAATTCAGAGCACTTAAAGCAGGTAACAAAACAGTAGTGGTATCTCCAGCATTCAAACTAACCGTAGCTGTAAAATTTTGTGAAGGCTCGTTATTCAATTGGTAGTTAAAATACACCGTTTGAATGGCACTATCTCCCCTATTCTCTATCAGCACAGAGGGAGTAATATATTGATCACACAATTGCACTGCATTGGGTTGGTGAATTTTTGTTATCACTAAATCATAATCCTGTGCATTGGGTGGTGTTGGAGTAAAAACACTTGCCAATTGATTGTATGCAGCCAATACATCTATCATCCCTCTACCATACGTATTGTCTTCTCCAACTACACCTAAATCAATAGCAGTAGTATAAAGTGCCATTAAAATATCCTCTCCACTCACCGTTGGAAATGCTTCTTTCAACAACAAAACAGCTCCAGTAGCATGAGGTCCTGCCATGGATGTACCATTATAACTTGCATAATTATTTAATCCCACACTTGAACGAACATTCAAGCCAGGAGCAACAACCTCTGGTTTAATAAGTAACGAACCTGTTAAATTCGGACAAGGAGAAGGTCCATTACTTGAAAAAGAAGCGATAGGAAACGATGGATTGGCTCCATTAACTGCTCCCACAGTAAACGTATTTACTAACCCTGTACTCACATACTGTGGCTGACCGATGGTGGTTGAACTAGGCCCTTCATTACCTGCAGAAAAAACATTGGCTATTCCTGCTGCTTCAATAGCATCAAACATTTGCGTAACATAACCAGCACAAATAGTAGTGTCATCATGTGTGGCAATTCCCCAAGAATTGTTAATGGCATCAGGAATATCATCGGTTGTTGTGGTATCTCCATCAGGGTTCAATGCAAACTCAAATACATTGATATATTCTTGTAATGGTTTTATGTTTGCTAAATTAGTAACAATAGGGTCTGCAGCCATAAAATAAGCGTTAAAAGCTACTCCTATGGTGTCATTGGTAGCGTTTTCCAATCCCAAAACTGTTCCTGCTGTGTGCGTACCATGGCTACCTGATTTATCAACAGGAAATGGAGAATCTATAGGCAACCAAGCCTGACTTAGTGGTTGATAATTTCCAAGCCAAGCATCGGCTACAGCAGGATGATCTTTCCACACTCCTGTATCTATACTGTAATATTTTCTTCCTCTACCAGTATAACCCATCGCCCACAATGCAGGAGCATTAATTGCAGCTAATCCTGGCTCAATTCCACCTATCGATTTTGTTGGAGATGGCTCTCCTTTCAGTATTTCTATTGGTTTAACATAATGATGGTCAAATTCTTCCATATAGTCAATCAATGGATGATGCATTAACTCAAGTATCAACTCTTTTTTAGCTTCAATAGTCATCATGTTTATCAACCAAAATTGTTGGTATGAAATGACCTTATCTGCTTTTTGATGAAACAAAGTTACCAATTGTTCTTGCTCACTATTAGCTAATTGCATTGCTTCTCTAATTACTCTTTTTGCTCGTTGAGATAAGGGTGTATTGTTCTCTTTAAAGCTTTGGTTTAGAGCCACAAAATCCACTTGATTTTTAAAAATTAAATTTACTTTTACAATACCTTCATCATTTATTTGCTGTAATTGATTGGATAAACGATTGGTTATTGTTGCAGATTGAGAAAAGCCATTGAGGCTTAATACTAACAAAAATAAAGGCAATAATTTTGTATAATTTTTCATTGGATATATTTTATGATTTATCAATTTACGATTTACGATGCACTAACTACTAACTACTAACACCTAATTCCTAACACCTAATTTTAATTAGTGTCAGCAAGAAAACTGCCAGTTTTAAAGTCTTTGATAAGAAAACGTCAAAGACAAGGCTTGTGAAGTTTTTAATTGTCAGGAGTTTACATTTGTAAAGACTGCAATTGAAAACGAGCATAACGCAGTATTTGGCGTTTTCTTGCGAAGACTAACTATCATATTCCATTCCTGGTAATTTTTTCCCTACTAATGGAGCTGCTAAAACTGCTATTACCAATAATAAAAAGAAAATAGAAGCATAACGTGTTATTTCACTGCCTACATAATAGGTATTGGGGTGAAATTCAAAAACCACTTCATGTGTTCCTCCTGGAATTTTCAATCCTCTTAATAGGTAATTGACCCGTAAAAATTTAGTTTCTACTCCATCAATATAAGCTTTCCAATCTTCATTTCCTTTGTACCAAATTTCTGAGAAAACAGCAAAATTATCGGTGTTAGCTTCTGTGGCATAAACCATTTTATCAGGATGAAAAGAAGTAAGTGTAATTTTATTTTGAGATGAATTATTAGGAGTAAAGTCTTTTAAATTATCTTTAAAGCGTTCGTCAATAAGAACTGTTGTTTGCGGAAGAAAAGTTGATAAGGCTTCCATTTCTTCATCTGCATTTTTAACCCATTTAATATTTTCAACAAACCAAGCAGAACCACAAGCAGAAGGATTCTGTTGAGCAAGTTCTTGACCGGGTTGTCCTCCAATAAAATATTTGGTGTTCAACATGTTAAATGCATTCATATTTCCTTTAGATAAATGATTTTCTATCAAATCTTGGTAACGAATTAATTTTGCAGCACTATATCCTCCAACACTGTTATGGAAATAAGATGTATTGTTATCATTAAAAGTACTAACTGTTTGGTTAAAAACTCTGTAATAATCCTTATCTTTTAAAATTTGAAGGTCGGCTTGTGTTGGTCTGATGGATTTTTCAAATGAAGTGGCTTTAGTGAAATCTTCATCATTCAAATAGCGTTTTCCAACTGACCATAAATCACCTACTATTATAATGGCTAAACAAACATAAATGACATTCAGGTTTTTAAGTTTTTCATGAATAATCATCCATATTAATCCAAACATTAATCCTAAAACAACAATGGTTCTTAATGCATCAGATTTCAATAATCCTATTCTGTCTTCTATTAATGTATTTATATCTACTCCTGATTCTGCAATTTGAGCATCATAACTTCCTTCAAATGAAGAGAAAGAACCTCCGAATAACCATGTTAAGACGGAAAATCCACCTAAAATTGCTCCTGTATAAATCAATCCTTTTTTTATTTTTTCTATAGAAGCTTCTTTGTTTAAAATAATTTTTAATGAAGAAATTGCTCCTAACACAACAATAATCATGGTTAAAATTAACCACATAGAAGGTGTTCTAAACTTATTATACATTGGGAAATTATCAAAGAAAAATTCATTGATTACTAAAAAGTTTTTTCCCCATGAAAATGCTACTGAAATAATAACCACCGATAAATACACCCATCTTAAATTACTTGATGAAATAAAAAACAGTAATAAAAACAAGAAAATAATGGCAGCACCCATATAAGAAGGGCCTGTTGTAAATGGTTGATCTCCGTAATATAATGGTAAACTTTTAACATAATTAAGGGCTTGATTTTTAGGTACTCCTTTTTGGATAAGAGCTTCATACGTTTCAGAGCTTTCTCCTAATTTTGCTCCACCAGCAAAAGCTCCTGGAATAAGTAAATTAATGGTTTCTGCTTTTCCATAACTCCATTGCATTGCATAATCAATATCTAATCCTGTGGTTTGTTTTGCTTCTTCTTTGGTTAATTCTGATTTCCCTCCTCTTATGGTTTCATGGCTATAATCATAGGTTGTCCATAATAATGCTGTGTTAGGAATTACACCTAAAATGGCAAATCCTAACAATATAAATGAACGCTTTATAAAAACAGGCAGCGTTTTTTCTCTAAACGCCTGTATAAACTTCACAAGTACTATTATTACAATTAAAAAGATGCTGTAATACACAATTTGAGGATGATTTGCCATCACTGCTAACCCTGTAAATAAACCCGCTAAAACACCTCCAAGCAACCATTTTCCTTTGTAGGTAATTAACACCGATGCCAATAATGGTGGAATGAATGAAATAGTAGTCATTTTACTAGAGTGTCCTGCTTCTATGGATAAGAAAAACCAAGTGGACAAGCCAAAAGCCAATGCTCCTAATACACTCAGTTGGGTATTAAACCCGAGTAAAGATAAGCAGATATAAAAACCCAATAATAACGAAAACCATAACCACATACTTTTGGGTAGAATATTTCTTAAAAACAAAAAGCCATCAAACATATTGGTTTTAATAGTATAAACTACCTGATACAAGGGCATTCCTGAAAAAATTCTCGTCCCCCAAAGGATGGTTTCGTCTTTTTCTTGGTATTCGTGAAATTGCTTTCCTCCAGCAGCAGCACTAATTTGATCGTGACTTAATATTTTCTTTCCTTGTAATTCAGGGTAGAAATAAACTGAAGCGGCTATTAATAAAATAAGTATTGCTACAACGTGCTTTAATAAATCTTGTTGGATGTTTTTCATTTTTTATTTTTGATTATTTCAAACGCTAAAGTTAATTATTTGTGGAAAATCTATCGTACTTCGCTTTAAAAGTTTTAAAATTTGTTTGGTTTTCGTTTTTTGGCTACTTCAAATTCTCACACCTATTTTAGTAGTAGTAGATCCCGATATTCATCGGGAT
>PCUH01000028.1 GCA_002770955.1 Flavobacteriales bacterium CG18_big_fil_WC_8_21_14_2_50_32_9
TTTTAGAAATGGAACCAGCAACTTTTCCGCCATTTTGTTCTATGGTATTTTTTAGCTCATCACGAGAAAACAAACTAAATACTCCCGAAACTACAAAGGTTAATCCCTCTAATTTGGTAGAAGTTGCTAAAAGTTGCTCCTCTGACAATGAAAAGTTTAATCCTTTCTGCTGAAGTCTATCCACCAATTCTTTGTTGGTAGGAGTTGCAAAAAATTGAACAATACTTTCCGCAATTTTATCGCCTATTTCATCAGCCACAATTAATTCCTCTATTGTAGCATGGGCAATGTTTTCAATGTTTTTAAAATGCTTAGCTAATTTTTTAGCCACCGTTTCACCAACATAACGAATACCAACAGCAAAAAGTACTCGTTCAAAAGGGACTTGTTTACTTTCTACTAATCCATCTAAAATATTTTGCACTTTCTTTTCCTTAAATCCTTCTAAAGCAACTAATTGTTCAAAAGTAAGTTCATATAAATCAGCACTATTTTTAATTAAGTTTTTATCTACCAAAAGGTCTATGGTTTCTTCACCTAAACCATCAATGTTCATGGCTTTTCGGCTGATAAAATGTGAAATTTTTCCTTTAATTTGTGGTGGGCATCCCCATTCATTTGGACAAAAATGTTTCGCATCTCCTTCGGTTCTTATAAGTGCTGTATTGCATTCTGGGCAATGAGTAATGTAGGTAACTGGTTCAGAAAAAATATCTCGTTGAGTAGCTTCAATACCTACAATTTTCGGAATAATCTCTCCACCTTTTTCAACAAAAACAGTATCGTTTATTCTAATGTCTAGTTTTTCAATTTGGTCGGCATTATGCAACGAAGCTCTTTTTACTGTAGTTCCTGCAAGCTGCACAGGCTGTAAATTAGCAACAGGCGTAATTGCTCCCGTTCTTCCAACTTGATACGTAATCTCAAGCAATTTGGTCTTTACTCGTTCTGCTTTGAATTTATATGCAATTGCCCATTTTGGCGATTTGGCTGTCATGCCCAGTTCTTGCTGTTTGTCGTAGTTGTTTACTTTAATAACTACGCCATCTATATCAAAATCTAACTCATGTCGGGCTTTATCCCAATAGTTGATAAACTCAAAAATGTCATCAACAGAATTGCATTTAGCGATAAATTTTTTCTCTGATAAAGGCACTTTAAAACCCCATTCTTTTGCTTTTTCTATGGCTTCAAAATGTGTAACAAAAGGTAAATTTTCTCCCATTACAAAATACAAATAAGAGTCTAATTTACGTTGAGCAACAACAGCAGAATCTTGCATTTTTAATGTTCCTGAAGCTGTATTTCTGGCATTAGCATAAAGTTGTTCGCCAATTTCTTCCTTTTCTTTATTGAGTTGCTCAAATACTTTGTGTGGCATAAAAACTTCACCTCTAATTTCAAATTCATCAGGAAAATCGCCTTTTAATTGTAACGGAATAGAACGGATAGTTTTAACATTTTCTGTAATATCATCTCCTTGCACACCATCTCCACGAGTTATTGCTCTATCTAATTTTCCATTTTTATAAGTAATTCCAATCGCTACCCCATCATATTTCAATTCGCACACATATTCAATATCACCATCCACCAATTTTTTGATACGATTTTCAAAATCAGCAATTTCTTCTTTACTATAACTATTGCTCAGAGAGAGCATGGGGTATTTGTGTTTAACGGTATCAAAATTTTTGGTAATAGCTCCTCCAACACGCTTGGTAGGAGAATGTTCATCTGCAAATTGAGGAAATTCACTTTCTAGTTGTTGCAACTCTTCCAATAGCATATCAAAATCATAATCACTAATGGTAGGGTTAGAAAGTGCATAATAATTATAGTTGTGCTGATTAATTACCGCAATAAGTTGTTTTATTCTTTCTTGAGCTTGTTCCGAGGTCATTTTTAATTAGAGATTAAAAATTAGAGATTAGAGATTCATCACTAACACCTAATTTGCACACCTCCAAATTTCCACATTTCCACATTGATTTGGTAATTTTGTCAAACAATTTTTCAGCAAATGGATAAACTTCAACAAGGCAAAGATTTTTTTGAACAAGCAGCGTACGATAAAACAATTTTAGTTTTATCTCAATTCTTAGAAGAAAACATCAATCATGCTGATGCCTTGTATTACCGAGCAATTAGTTACCGAAAAGTAGGTGATTTCAAAAGTTCTATTGTTGATTTTACTGCAATGCTCAAAAAATTGCCTGAAGAACCTTCCATATATAGCGAACGAGGCGTTTCCTATTTCCACAACAAACAAATCGACTTAGCCTTAAAAGATATGGATAGAGCAGTTGAGTTTGAGCCTAGCAACCCTTATCGCTATTCGAGTAGAGCCTTTATTTTAGCCTATAAAGATGTTGATGCTGCAATTCTAGATTACAAAAAAGCCATCGAATTAGACCCGAAAGATGATATTGCCTATAATAATTTAGGTTTGTTGGAAGAAAATGCAGGAAGATTTAAGGATGCTCAAGAAAGTTATAAAAAATCGAATGAACTCATTGGTTACGAACCAGAAAAGAGACAGCAACAAGAAGAACCCATTGTAGAAAAAGAAGCAACTAAAACCATAGGAAATGTGCTTAAAAGTTTATTTACTTCTGCAGCAGCCCGAAAAGATTTATGGCAGTTTGTGAAAAATATTTTTGGGAAGAGGGATTAACTTGGTTATAGTAAAACTAGTTGCATTGTTCTATGCAGCATTTCCTTCCATTGGTTTGATGTTTTTCAATTCGTTTTCTTTTTGAAGCTTTTCTTCTTCAAGGTCGTAATCATCTTGCAATCCAAGCCAAAATTTTGCACTTACTCCAAAAAATTTTGCAAAACGTAAAGCAGTATCAGCAGTAATTCTTCTATTCCCTTTAATAATTTCACTAATTCTTGTTTGTGGCAAAAAAGTATCTTTTGCTAATCTATATGCTGAAATACCAAGTGGGTCTAGAAATTCTTCTTTTAAAATTTCTCCTGGGTGTATATTTTTCAATGTTTCCATAGTTATTTTTTTAGTGATAATCAACAATTTTAATTTTATAAGCGTGGTTATGATTCCAAACAAAAATAATTCGCCATTGATTATTGATTCTTATACTATAATATTCAGATAAATTACCTTTTAACTTCTCTAATCTATTTGCAGGAGGAACTCTAAGGTCATTTATTTCCTGTGCATTATTAATCATTCTTAGTTTTCTTCTGGCAATGTTTTGAATCTCGTTTGGTAATTTTTTGGATTGAAATCCATTCCATATTTTTTCAGTTTCTTTATCTCCAAACGATTTAATCATACTAACGCTATAAATTACTAACGTCAAAAGTAAGTAAAATTTGTTTGTTATGCAAATTTGAAGGGAGTAATGTTGAAATAAAACTATTATTTCCTTTCCTGCTCCAATTGTACACTCACGCTATCAATATGTCCGCCAAGAGGAACATTAAGTTTAGAAACTTTTATTTTTATTTTATCTATGGTAGGAAATTCAGCAAAAAGTGCATTGATACAACGCTGAGAAACATGCTCTAAAATTTTAGACGGAATGGCCATTTGTTGTTTGATAACCTGAAAAACTGCCTGATAATTTACTGTGTCGTAGATGTTGTCGGTTTGCGAAGGAGTAGTTAAATCTACATCTAACTCTACATTCACTAGAAAGTTGGTGCCAATAGCCGTTTCTTCTTTAAAACAACCATGATACGCATAAATTTTTATTCCTTCAACAAGTATTTTTCCCATAGTTTTTTTAGTTAAAAGTACTTAGGAGTACTTACAAGTGCCTTGAGTATTTAGGAGTTTAAAGTTAAATAAACATTACATTCACACAATTTCTAATTTCCAATAACCTCAAACCTCTATTATTTTCCCGAAGATATCACTGATTATCGCAGAATTAACTAATTCCTAACGCCTAATGCCTAATGCCTTTCTTCTAATTCACAATCTTCTCCATTCCCACATCCATCCTTCTCAAGGTTTCATCTTTGCCCAACAACGCACAAATTTCAAACATAGATGGTCCCATGCCCATTCCAGTTATCAATACTCTAAAGTTGGGCAATACCGCTCCAAAACCCAATCCTTTTTCTTCTATAAAACTTTTAAAAGCTACTTCAATATTGGCAGCATTAAAATCAATAATGTTAACTAAAACAGCTCTTAATTCTTTAATGATTTCGGGTGTTTCAGGCTTCCATTTTTTACTTACGGTTTGTTCATCATACTTACTTGGAGCGACAAACAAATAGTCTTCAGTCAATAAATCATTGATAAAAACGGCTCTTTCTTTCATTAATCCGCAATATTGCGTTAGAAAACTATCGCTTGGCATGGCAAAACCTTTTTCTGCTACCAATGGTTTAACATAAGCTGCTAACTCTTCATTCGATTTACTTCTTAGGTATTGAGCATTGAACCAACGGGTTTTTTCAGGGTCGAATTTTGAACCCGATTTACCTACTTTTTCTAATGAGAAAGTTTGAATTAACTCTTCCATAGAAAAAATTTCTTGTGTAGTCCCAGGATTCCAGCCTAATAATGCCAACATATTAATAAAAGCATCCGAAAAATAACCACTTTCTCGGTAGCCTGATGAAATTTCTCCCTCAGGAGATGTCCATTGAATGGGGAAAACAGGGAATCCTAATCTATCACCATCTCGTTTGCTTAATTTACCGTTACCATCAGGTTTTAAAATTAATGGTAAATGAGCAAATTGCGGCATTACATCTTCCCAACCTAAATATTGGTATAACAATACGTGCAACGGCCCTGAAGGTAACCATTCTTCTCCTCTAATAACATGCGTAATTTTCATTAAATAATCATCTACAATGTTTGCCATGTGGTAGGTTGGCATTCCATCAGATTTGTACAACACTTTATCATCTAAATTGGTGGTTTGAACCACAACCCAACCTCGAATTAAATCTTTAAATTTTACTTCTTCGTTTCTTGGGATTTTAATTCTAACCACATAAGGCTCGTTGTTGTCCAATCTTTTTTGAACTTCCTCCGCAGAAAGAGAAAGTGAATTTTTCATTGAATTACGAGTGTTGATGTTGTACTGTGGAGCAGCAACACCAGCTTTTTTTAGGTTTTCACGCATGGTTTCCAACTCTTCAGGTGTGTCGAAAGCATAATACGCATGACCAGATGCTAATAATTGGTCAACATATTTTTTATAAATTCCTGCTTCTTTTCTTTCGGACTGACGGTAAGGGCCGTATTCTCCACCTACACCAACACCTTCGTCAATTTTTAAACCGCTCCATTTCAGGGCTTCAATAATGTAATCTTCAGCACCTTTTACATAACGAGTTTGATCGGTATCTTCAATACGCAACAAAAAATCACCACCGTGTTTTTTGGCGAATAAATAGTTATACAATGCTGTTCTAACACCTCCAATGTGTAAAGGTCCTGTCGGACTTGGGGCAAATCTTACTCTCACTTTTCTTTCCATGTGGTTTAAAAATTTAAGGGGCAAAATTAATATTTATAGCGTAAGAAAAGCGTATAAAATGGAATAAAAAAGAT
>PCUH01000228.1:0-282 GCA_002770955.1 Flavobacteriales bacterium CG18_big_fil_WC_8_21_14_2_50_32_9
GGTTAAAGAATATAATTCCTAAAAAAAACAAATCAATGGTGGTGGTTACTTTTGGGTGGGCTTTAATTTCTTTCCAAGCACATTTCATTTCTTCCGACCAATAAATGTCATCAAAAACAAAAACACTTTGTTCGTTGGCTTTTTCTAAACAC
Source organism: Flavobacteriales bacterium CG18_big_fil_WC_8_21_14_2_50_32_9 (assembly GCA_002770955.1). Taxonomy (GTDB): domain Bacteria; phylum Bacteroidota; class Bacteroidia; order Flavobacteriales_E; family Vicingaceae; genus BRH-c54. The sequence goes on from PCUH01000228.1 coordinate 153, forward strand.
CAATTAAAATAGGTAAGTGTAGCATTTTTGGTATGATTGCCATCAAAAAAAACAAAGTCTAACACCTTTTCTTTGGCAATAATTGTAGGAAGCATTTCCTCAAAAGTACCATTATGAAGTTCGATATGTT
>PCUH01000228.1:293-5772 GCA_002770955.1 Flavobacteriales bacterium CG18_big_fil_WC_8_21_14_2_50_32_9
TTTTTAAAATTAATGGCAGCAATTTTAGAAATAGTTGGGCAGCCTTCAATGGTAATTACTCTACTTTTTTTGTTGGGAGCAGCCAAATACATGGTGCTGATTCCTAATGAAGTTCCTATTTCTAATACTGTGGAAGGTTTAAAACGATTAACCAACCGAAAAAGCAATTGTCCATATTTAGGAGATTTTGCAGCATTTTTAACGATAGATGAAATTTTTCGTTTGTTGGATGCTGTTAATTTTGAACCCGCCCCAAAATCTTTCACCTCAATTTCTTGTTTGCTGAGCAATAACATGGCTCTTATGGATTCGATATCAGCAAAAGAGTAGAAAGGAGTTTTATCCTTAATGGTGTTTGTATAAAGTTCATACACAAAAGGAGAATGTATGCCGTGCTCGTTGGTAGATTTAAAAAAATAAGTGAGGTAACTTTTTAGTAATCTAAGCTTTTCCATGCAACAAAAGTAAACTTACTTATTTAAAAACAAAAAAGGTCTGAATAAAATATTCAAACCTTTTTTTGTTTTAGAAAGCTAATTTATTGCATCACAAATTTTGAAGTGTAATTGTTGCTTGAATTTATTAGTTTTAAAATATATAAGCCTTTAGAATTTGTTGCTAAAGAAATTCTTTCTAGTTGATTTGAACTAGTTACAAAAATTTGCTCTTCATTAATTAATTGTCCCAATGGGTTTACTATTATTGCTGTGTAATTTCCATAGGGTAAATTTGTTAATGAAAGTTCTACATTATTATTAGAAGGATTAAAATATGAAGTAACAATACTTCCATTGCTAAACTCACCTAAACCAGTGCAAATAGTAACAGTTATCGTTATTTGATCTGTACTAATACATCCATTCAAATCTGCTGTAACGGTATAGGTTATTGTTCCAGTTCCAGGAAGAAATGAAACGCCATCTACCACACCGTTGTCCCATGTAATAATTGCTCCGTTAGGATTTGATGCTGTTAATGTAACAGGAATTCCTTCGCAAATGGTTTGGTTTACTCCTGCATCTACAATTGGATTTGGGGTTACTGTTGCTGTAACAGGTTCTCTGGCACTAATACAATCACTGCCTTTTACTTGCCAGTTATAGAAGAAGTAATAAAATCCATTTCCTGCACTACTTGAAGTGATAGAAACTAACCCAGGAGTTGTATAAGGATAGTTTGTTCCACCATTATTTCTATATAAATCAATGTTTGATCCAGCAGCCATTCCTAACTGGTAACCAGTTCCAATTGGCACTATAAAATTAAGAGGAACTGTTTGTTGACCAGAACCTATGGTTACTGTTCTTGAGTCTAATATCGCATTCGTACTACTTCTTAATTCTATTGTCCGTACAGAATTTGCTCCAGAATAAACTTCAACACTCACAATTTCTATTTGAGCCAATGCATCAAAAATAAGGTGTTGTTGATTGTTGAAATTAGCACCACCTCCAGTATTGTTTGGTTTACCTGCATTTTGAATGGGAGCAGTTGTAATAGCTTCAACATAATAAGTTGTAGTGCTAGAAAGAGCTGGAGTGGTAAAGGTTAATCCAGTATTAATGGGTGTTCCGCCTGAAGCTACATTATACCAGTTTAGCGTTCCTGAACCTGATGCTGATAACGATGCCGTGTTGTTTTCACAAATTACATCACCAGTAACTGTTGGAGAAGCAGGTAGATTTACAGTAATAAAGTTACTTTTAATTTCTACATCATTACCATTACCATTTGTAGCAGTTAATTGAACATTGTACGTTCCACTTGCACCATAAATATGAGTTGGATTTTGAAGAGGAGAAGTGTTTCCATCACCAAAATTCCACAACCAACTTGTAGGACCATTGGTTGAATTATCGTAAAACTGAATTTCTCCAGTGCAAGTTGTATCTATGTTTGAAGTGAAATCTGCCGTAGGAGGTTGGTTAGATTGAACACATACCCAATCAATTTCAAACCCTGCATTTTCAACACCTCCATCAGAGCTAAAAAGAATAGTGATAGAGCCACCAGTTGATGAAATTGTTGTTGGAATATTATTGTTGCAATAAGTTCCAATAAGTGTAGAACTAGTGTTTGCTCCATCATAAACATTTAAGTAATCATAATTACATGAAGTACCTGTTCCTGCTTCTATATCAAAAGAGATGAAATTGAGGGTAACACTTGAAGCTCCAATAGGAGAAATGGTTATTTGAGAAGTTTCATTGGCTCCATAATCTGCAGAAGCTCCACCACTATCAAATATTTTTCCAAGGCAGGCTGTTTGCGTATTTGCAGTTCCATTGGCAGGAAGTATAGTAATACATGGTAAATTTGGGTCTATGGTAATAAAAGCACTTTTATAAACAGAATCTTGTCCACAAGAAGCACCTCCATCAGCCACTAAAGAAACATTAAAAGTTCCTACTGTGGTATAGGTGTGAGTTGGATTTAGTTGTGTACTTGTGGTGCCATCACCAAAATGCCAAATAAAAGTACTTCCATTAACGCTTGTGTTGTTAAATGAAACTGTGAATGGAGCAGAACAAGAATTAACAACAGGAGCACTAAAATCACTAACTGTGAAAGGTGCATAAGCAGATCCAACACCAACAGCATACCACGCATTCGTTGTTGCTTCCACTTCTGATGTACACCCACCATATAAATCTACAGCAGATTGAATGGCATAAAATCGTGCATCAGCAAATTGGGAAGAAGAAGTTAAATAAACGGTTAAATTCCTGAATGCAATTTTCCCTGCTTTTACAATTCCCTGACCAGTAACATTGTAAACATCACTATTGTCGTTGGTTCCGCTACCACCATCAGCAAGCAGCACATACCATTTGTTTTGTACACCACTATTTGTATGGACGCCACCATTATCACCACCAGTTAATGAAGCCCAATATTGACCAAAATAGGTGTCAGGATCATTTTTTAATTTAGGATTTTGCATATTTCTAAAGGCATTGCCTAAGTCTTCTCCTAATAGCCAACTATTTTGAGTTGGACGAGCAAACTTTTCGATAGTATTGCCAAAAATATCGCTAAAAGATTCATTTAGTGCACCTGATTCTGCTTGGTAAACTAAGTTGGCAGTAAATGAGGTAAGCCCATGTGTGATTTCATGACCAGCTATGTCAACTGCTGTTAAAGGAGCAGAATTGTTACTTCCATCTCCATAAGTCATTCGTTGACCATCCCAAAAAGCATTGTTATAATTATTGTCATGGTGTACATAACTATTCAACTGAAAACCACTGTTGTTGATGCTATTTCTATTGTGTTCAATAAAATAATAATCGTAAGTCATTTCAGCACCCCAATGTGCATCTGTTGCATATCTATCAACAGTTGGATTAAATGTTGTCCAATTTGCTGTGGCATTGGTAAAATCAGTATTTGAATACGTGGTTGTGTTTTGGTTGTTAAAAGTTCTTATTCCATTCCCTCTACCAGTTTCTCTGAGTCTATAATTTGTTCCTGTATTATCAGAAGTCATTGTTTTTGTTCCGCTATATCCTGTAGCAGCAGTTCCAACAACATCTGCATCATGTAATTTATTTTCTTCCCAAACAATTGTTCCTGTTTTAGCATCTACATAAATTTCTTTTCTGCTAAGTGGTTCTTGTGCATAAATATTAAAAACATAAGTAAGTTTTAATGAATTACTCATTATTCCACTTTCATTAACAAAAACCAATTCACCTTTTGGGTAGTATGTTGCTGTTGGGTCGTCTTGTTCCCATTTCAAATGACTTTCTGCATCTGGAATTTCCCATTTATATAATTGAGCATTAATATGATTTAGTGCTTTAAAAAGAGCTGTGTTTTCTGATAAAAAAGATTGAGTTGACATGTTGGAGTTGTCAAACAATTCACCATTCATCGAATAAATTAATCCATTTTTAGTATGCACATTATACATTCCTAATCGCACAGGAAAAGTATTGATGGTTTGTTGATAACGATAATGTGTAAAACCTAATTCATCATTTTCAACACTAAGTAGTTTTAAACCAAAGTTATCATCTGTTTTGTAGTACGATAGTAACCAATTTTGCAATTTATTAATCGGAAGCTCTTTTCCTTTAATAAATTGAACGTAATTTGGGATTGAAGTGAAAGTTTTCATTCTAACCAAATTACTATTGGCAGCTATTTGATTGGCTTCATTTCCAGAAAAAATGTTAACATCTTCTGAAGCATTTACTGAGAAGAAAATTAAAAAAACGAATGCGAGAGAGAAAATTTTATTCATAATTAAATTTATTAGTTATTAATGGTTATAAAGTTAGAATTTTATTGGAACATAAAAAATGTATATATATAGCATTATTGGAATCTTATTGCTGAGAAATTTTCGATTTACGATTTATGATTTACGAATAATAAAATACAAGTTCCAAATTAACTCCCTCCCTTCTGGAGGGTTGGGGTGGGACAATTAACTCCTAACTTTTAAACTAATAGCAAACGCCATTTAAAATAACTGTTTCTACTGGATTGGAGCCAAACGCATAAGGAATATGTTGGTAGGATGGTAATTTTTTTGTGATAAAAACATTTGCTTTTTTGCCAATAGCAATACTTCCTAATTCATGACTAAGATTCATTGCGTAAGCACCATTGATGGTTGTTGCATGAATTGCTTCTTCGGGAGTCATTTTTAAATAAATACATGCCAATGATAACACAAAAGGCATATTGCCAGAAGGTGTTGAACCAGGGTTGAAATCGGTTGCCAAACAGACAGGTAAATTATTTGAAATTAATTCTCTGGCTGGAGCATAAGGAATGTTTAAAAAGAAGGAACAAGAAGGAAGTAATGTAGGCATTACGTTTGAGTTTTTTAAATCTACAATGTCTTTTGGTGTCATTACTTCTAAATGATCAACAGATAACGCATTATTGTTAATTCCAACCTGAACTCCTCCAATAGAATTAAATTGGTTGACATGAATTTTTGGAGTTAATCCTTGTTTTATTCCGGCCTGAATGATAAGTTCAGTTTCATCGGGAGTGAAGTAGTTTTTTTCACAAAAAACATCAATAAAATCAGCTAAATTTTCTTCCTTTATTATAGGTAGCATTTTAGTAATAATAAGATTGATGTAATCTTGTCTGTTTTGTTTAAACTCTACAGGGATTGCATGAGCTCCCAAAAAAGTGGCTTTAATAGTAAGTGGACTTGCTTTTTTAAGGCGTTGAATCACTCGAAGCATTTTTATTTCAGCTTCAACAGTAAGCCCATAACCGCTTTTAATTTCAACAGCTCCTGTGCCTGTTTTTTGTATTTCATCTAAACGATTCATTGCAGTTTCAAACAATTCGTCTTCGGTTGCTAGTTGAAGTTTTTTAGCAGAATTAAGTATGCCACCACCTTTAGCGGCAATTTCTTCATAAGACAATCCTTTTATTCTATCAATAAATTCTTCTTCGCGAGAAGCAGCAAAAACCAAGTGTGTGTGTGAATCACAAAAAGAAGGAA
>PCUH01000287.1:0-3589 GCA_002770955.1 Flavobacteriales bacterium CG18_big_fil_WC_8_21_14_2_50_32_9
TATTAGCTTTTTGCGTGATTTTACTTAGACAACTTTAAACAACTTCTATATAAAAATAACTTACTTTACAAAAGAAATCAACTTTTATGCAGCCAAAAGTTTCCATAATAACTGTTTGTTTTAATAGCGAAAAAACTATTGAAGACACCATTAAATCGGTTGTCAATCAAACGTATGAAAACATTGAATACATTGTTATTGATGGAGGCTCAACGGATAAAACAATTGAAATCATCAATAAATACAAGGAAAATATTTCTACACTAATTTCTGAAAAAGACAATGGAATTTATGATGCTATCAATAAGGGAATTAAATTGGCTTCAGGCGATATTATTGCTAACCTCAATTCTGATGATTTCTATATTGACAACGAGGTAATAAGCGATGTTGTTGCTGCTTTTAATGAAGCTAAAACAGATTTATTATATGCCGATTTGTATTATGTTGATGCTAAAGACACTTCTAAAATTATTCGTTATTGGAAATCTAAGTCTTACAAAGAAGGACTATTTTTGAAAGGCTGGATGCCTCCCCACCCTACTTTTTTTGTAAAAAAAGAAGTGTATCAAAACTATGGAATGTTTAATCTTGAATTCAAATCGGCAGCTGATTATGAAATTATGCTTCGATTTATTCATCGCTATAAAGCTAGTATTACCTATTTACCGAGAGTTATTGTTCGGATGCGTGTTGGAGGAGTTAGCAATGCTAGTTTAAAAAACAGAATAAAAGCCAACAGAGAAGACAAAAGAGCATGGGAAATAAATGGGTTAAAACCACATCCGTTAACACTTATTTTCAAACCTCTATCCAAATTAGGGCAGTTTTTTAAATGATTCAAATGAATATAATGACCTTTATAAAAAAAATCCCTACTCAACACTACCCTATTCTATTGGTTTATTTGGCTTTGTTTATATATGCCTTTTTACGTTCTTATTACCTATCCTTTACCCATGATGAAAGCTTAAGTTTTTCGATTTTTAATGACGTTGCAACTATATCTACAACAACAGCTAATAATCACATTCTTAACACATTTTTTATGTGGATAAGTAGTTTCTTTTTGGGAAATTCAGAATGGGCATTACGACTCCCAAACGTGCTTGCATTTGGTGTTTACTTATCAGCTTGTTACTTACTATTAATAAAAGATAAAAGTAATTGGCTTTTAATAATTGGAAGTAGTTTGTTGTTGCTAAATCCATTTTTAATTGAATTTTTTGCTCTTGCCAGAGGATATGGAATTTCGTTAGGTTGTATGATGGTTAGTTTATATTTTTTACTTAACAATTGTTTTCATTATACTTCCTTTCACGAATTTATAAAAGCTTATAAGCGAACGCTTCTTTTTGCATTTTTTGCTGTGCTTGCTAACCTTTCTATGATTAATTATTTTATTGCTGTTATTTTAATTTATTTCATTCAATATTTGGTATTGTATAAAGCAAAATACAACCAATTCAAAATCAACAAATCAGTACTGTTATTTACTTTAATTCCTTTAATTATAGGACTTGGGATGTTAATTTTTTTAAGTTTTAAAAACCAATTATTTATAGGAGAAAAAACGCTCCATGCAACTTTAAATTCCATGATTGAAAGTTTTATCTATTTTTCAGATTACCCAACTTGGATTTTTAAATCATTAAAATATTCAATACTAGTTCTTTTCCCAATAGGATTAATTTCTGTTCTATTTAAAAAAGATTTTTTTGGAGCTTTCTTTTTAATCATCCTTATCATCATCATCATCATTATTGGATTAATCATTGAAAATTTATTATTTCACGCTAACTTTCCTGCAGGAAGAACCAGTTTGCTATTTTTCCCTTTATTTGGTCTATTTTTCTATTACTTTATTTTACATCTAATAACTTTTTATGCTCCTTTCAAAAAAATTATATTAATATGTTCTATATTAATTTCTTCTCTTTTAATTTATCATTTCAGTAACAACATAAATTTAAAAACCACAAAAACTTGGCATTATGATTCTCAAACCAAAGATGTAATACTTACCATTGAATCTTATGCAAAAAAGAATAAAAATCCTTCGGCAATAAGTTGTTTATGGATATTTGAACCAACCATCAACTATTATATCAGTTCACGAAAACTAAATATCGCTAAAGTATCAAGAGAAGGTATTGATTTATCTACTGATTTCATTTATACCTTAGAAGATAATTCAAATCTTGCTGGATATAAACCAATAAAAAAATACACTGAAATAGGTTCGTGTTTATTTGTAAAAAAATAACCGTCTTCAGCCTGAGGCAGACAGGTTTTCGAAATTTTTAAAGGTCGGAAACCAACTAACAATACTCAAACGTACAAAACACAAAATTTTGTGAGGTATAAAAAGGTGTAGGATGGTCGATATAAAAACTTTCTACTAATTTAAAATGTTGGTTAAAAGTAGTGGTAAGGCTTTCTTTAGAGTATTGTTGAATTTCAATGCCGCTGCATTTTTTAGGACCATTTTCAGAAAAAGTAGCAATGGTCATTTTACCATTTTTGCTTACCGCATTGTTTACCAAATTAAGGTAGCTTTCCACCTCTTTTTTATCGGTTAAAAAATGAAAAACAGCTCTGTCGTGCCAATAATCGTACTTTTCTGTGGGGTTAAAAAGTGTAACATCTTCAACTATCCATTTTACCTTATTGGCTTTTTCGCCTAATCTTTCTTTTGCTCTGTTTATAGCTGCTTCAGAAATATCTAACACCGTAATATTGGTGTAACCCAATGTTAATAAATTATCTACTAAAAAGCTATCGCCACCACCAACATCTATAATGGCAGCAGCTTTATCCTTATTATGTTTGGTAATTTGTTCTAAAGAGGTTTCGGGAGTTGGTTGGTACCAGCTTACTTCATCTAATTGCTTAGAAGTATATATCTTTTGCCAATGTTCTTTTCTGTCCATCTATCTTTAATTTTTTACAAATTTCAGTACTTGCTGACGTTTTTCTGTAATAATATTCAGAAAATAAATTCCTGCAGGAAGTGATTTTATAGCAATACGATTAGTGAAATTATCGGTTCTTTCAATTAGTATTTTTCCGCTAATATCAGTAATAAAAAAAGTGTTTTTTTCATTAGCAGGCAAACCAACTATTGTAAGTTGTTCTTTAGCAGGATTGGGATAAATAGCGAAATCAGCAGTATTGTTAAGTTCGTTTACGGTAAGTGCATCATTATTAAATTGTGTTTGAGCAGCATCGGCATTTTGCTGAAGGTGTAACAAGCTGTCTCCTGCTAACAAAGCAAAAGCGACCACATGTTTGCCACCTGGAGCAATAGAAAAGTTGTTAGCACTAATAACATGGGCTACATCATCGCCATTAAAGCCACCTGCCAATAAATTATTAGTGCTAAGTGCAGTATGTTTTTCTAAGGTAGAGAAACCATCATTAATGTTCATGCTGCTACCACTTCCGTTTACGTCTATTGCGTGTGCCACCAAATTGTCGGTGGTTAAGAGTTTAATTCCGGCATACAAAGAATCAGTATCAAGAGCATACACAAAACCTAACTTTCTGCTGAGGTCTGTCCCTGCTTTGTTGACACTTGGCTGGAGAA
>PCUH01000287.1:3612-6959 GCA_002770955.1 Flavobacteriales bacterium CG18_big_fil_WC_8_21_14_2_50_32_9
AACTTGCAAAGGATTTGGCGATTGTAAATCATCCATAAAACCAATTAAATCTAAAGCAGAAACATAAGGCGGATGGTAAGCCACATTAAAAATACTACCAAAATCTTGGTCGAAACCACTTGCTCCCCTAATGGGGTCGGAAACCCTTGTAGAGCCATCAGTAATCATAAAACCTGCTTCATAAAGCAATTGTTTGCCTTTATAAATAAAACCTCTACCAATAGTATTGTTATTGTCGTTAAATCCAATTTTACCCTTGCTAGTAATGGTGGTACTAATAAGGTTTTCTTCTAAATGGATATAATCTGGATTGATAAGTAAGTTGAAATAATGATTGTATGAAAAAGTGCCGTTGCTTATCGTAGCTTGGAATAAAATACTTTCGTTGAGGTTAGCTCCCGAAAGGATTTCTACTGTAAATGGTTGGGTATAATTGCTGGAAGTATCGAGCATATTTAAGTTCGGAAAACTGCTCACATTATTAATAATATTTACAAAAGGAGAGGAAGAACTAAGCGTTACACTAATGCCGTTAATGGGATTTAAAAAATTGGTCAACTCAGTTATAATACGAAGTGTATCGCCATTCTCAAACAAATTATTGTTGTTGTCGGTGATGTTTTTGTTGGTAATATCTGCAAATTGAGCAGTAGTATTGTTTAACGCATCAAAAAGATTTAACCTGCCTGTACCAAGTTTGTTGATGTAAGATGGGTTTTGCGTACTGATGTCATCTGTAGTAGCTTTAAGTTGGGCGGCTACTTGTTGGGCGATATAAGTAGGGAATTCATTTTTTACAATGGCAGCAGCAGCAGCAACTATAGGAGCAGCCATAGAAGTTCCACTGTTAGAACCGTAGTTGTTGCCAACGGTGGTAAAAATCATTTCTCCTGGAGCAGCAATATCAATATGGTAACCGAAATTGGAGTTGCTTTTTCTAATGTCACTTTGGTCGGTAGCTGCAACATTTAGTACACCATCATAACTTGCTGGATAAAAAGGCGTTTCTAAATTGTCATTTCCTGCGGCAGCAACCACCAAACAACCTTGGTTTATCTGAGCATATTTAATAATATCTTCCTGAAAGCGACTGTTTTCATAGCTTCCCCAAGAGCAATTAATGATAAAACAACCGTGATCTGCGGCATAAACGACTCCTTGATAAGCGTGCGTTAAAAATCCGGCAGCATTAGAAATTTTTACAGGCAAAAATGTAGTGTTGAAGCCCACACTTGCGATTCCGGTAGTGTTGTTAGTAGCAGCAGCAGCAATTCCTGTTACCGCTACTCCGTGAGAGGTAGATTCGAAAAGAGCATTATTGTCGTTCATGCCCAAATCCCAACCGTAGTAATTATCTATATAGCCGTCATTATCATCATCAACTCCATTAATAGGGTCGGCATAATTAATTTTTATTTTTGATATTAAATCAGGGTGTGCCGGCTCCCAACCAGTATCTGTAATACCAATAGTTATAGAGGTATCTCCCTGATTAATGTTCCACGCATTAAAAGCATCAATTAATCCAAGGTAATATTGTTGAGAAAGCAGCGTGTCATTAGGAGTAAAAGTCAATTCAGGTAAGAAATAAGGTTCCACATATTCCATTATTTTAGAGGCTGCAATTCGCTGTATAGCGGTTTCAACATCCACTAATTGAGCATTAAAAGTTAGTTGGTAAATCAGCGATAAATCAATAAAATTGGGACGGTCTTCTTTATTTTTTTTTGGAAATATTTTTTTAAGATTAGTTGTTCCTAATTGAGTGCTGATGTTGGCAAATTGTGGGTGATTGATTTTATCATTAAAACAAATAGTTCTATACTGCTCTTTAACTTTAAAAATAAGGGTATTATTTAGTTGGATATTTTTTTGACCATAAGCACTAAAGCTTAATAGTCCTAAGAATAGTAAAGGTAAAAGGTATATTCTATTGATAAACATTCAGTTTGGTTTAGGAATGTAAATTTAAGAAAATAACATGAATGTAGGGAAAATTAGTAAAAGTCGATTATTTTCTTTTTTTATCATTGCAAAGCCACTCGTTAACGTCATTGCGAAGCCTATGCGTAGGAAAGTGTGCAGGAGCTGAAGTAATCTGTTCATCGATAGGCAGATTGCTTCGGTCGTACCTCTCTCGCAATGACGGTAATATTAAACAGTTTTCTATCATAGAAATTCAGAATGACAGTATTGATGGGCTTTTTGCGATGGCAACCTCTTCCTTTCGATTCCGATAGCTATCTGAATTATCGGTATGGGGATTGGCTTTTGTGTTGGATACTCCTCCCCTTCGGGGCGGACAAAGTCCAGTGGTCTTTGGAGCGAGTTAGTGTGAAAGAGAGGGGCTTTTGGTTTAGGGGGGCTTCTTTTTACTCTACCCACAATACCAACCCTTTTAAATATTCACCTTCGGGATGGTAAATGTTTACTGGATGGTCGGCAGGTTGAGACAAATGATACAATACCCTAACATTCCGTTTTGAGTTAATGGCTGCTGCCATAATGGTATCGTAAAACAACTTTCTGTTGATTACCTGAGAACAAGAAAAAGTGAATAACAATCCACCAGATTTCATGTTTTTTAGTGCCATTTCATTTAGTCTTTTATAACCCTGAACCGCTTTGTGCATAGAACTTCTGTGTTTTGCATAAGCAGGAGGATCTAACACAATGATGTCGTAAATTTCTTTATTTTCTTTTAAGAAAGTAAGCGTATCAGAAACAAAAGATTGATGGTTAGTAAGTTGATTTAGCTCAATATTTTTATCGGTTAGCTCAATTGCTTTTTTAGAACTATCGACAGAATGAACCGCCTTAGCTCCATTTTTTAGAGCGGCAACAGAAAAACCACCTGAATAACAAAAAGTATTCAATACCAATTTGTCTTTAGCTAACTCGCCCAACAATTTTCTATTTTCTCTTTGGTCGATAAAAAAACCTGTTTTTTGTCCTTCAACCCAATCTAAATGGTAGTTACAATCGTATTCTGTTCCAATTAATTTAGGACTTTCAGCTTGATACAAATATCCATTTTCAATTTTCAGGTCAGTTTGTTTTTCAAGTGTTTCAGCACTTTTATCGTAAATGGCTAACAACTTTTTACCATAAATTTTTTGTAAAGCTGCAACAATTTGTGGCTTGGCAAAGTGCATTCCTGCCGAGTGAGATTGAATAACCGCTGTTCCATTATAAAAATCTATAATTAATCCCGGCAGTTGGTCGCCTTCAGCATGAACTAATCGGTAGATGTTGGTAGCCGTATTTTCGGTTAATCCCATTGCCTTTCTCATTTCAAAAGCATTGTTTAATTTCTTAAACCAAAAATCATCATCAATAGGTTCTTG
>PCUH01000287.1:6968-9404 GCA_002770955.1 Flavobacteriales bacterium CG18_big_fil_WC_8_21_14_2_50_32_9
TATTATTCTAACGGCAATAGTTCCATCTTGAAAATGTCCTGTAGCTAAGAAATTATTGTTTTCATCAAAAACATTTACCAACTGACCATCAGTAAGTGGTTGCGGTGGAGTGGTGTCCACAACAATTTTTTGTATAGCTCCAGAAAATACCCAAGGGTGTTTTCTTTCAATAGATTTTTCTTTGTCTTTTTTGAGGATTATCGAAGGGAACATTTGATTAACGAGTTACGATTTTTTATTTACGATTTAGGAAGCAAGGTTTACAAGTTACTCAAAATGCACTTTGCTGTAAAGCTACCATTTTTAAAGCAGTTATAGCAGCTTCATCGCCTTTATTGCCATGTTTTCCACCTGAGCGATCTATGGCTTGTTGCATAGTATTATCGGTAAGTACACCAAAAATAACTGGTTTGTTGTACTTCAGAGCAACATCTTTAATTCCCATTGCAGTTGTTGAGCAAACAAAATCGAAGTGTTTGGTTTCTCCCTGAATAACGCTTCCTAAACAGATTACTGCATCAACATTGGTTTTTTCCAAAATCGTTTGAGCGGCTAATGGCAACTCAAAACTTCCGGGAACATGTTTAACAATAATGTTTTTTTTAAGAACATTATGCTTAAAAAGGGTATTGTATGCTCCGTTTAGTAAGCCTTGAGTAATTTGTTCGTTCCACTCGGCAACAACAATAGCTATTTTCATGCTAGCACCATCAGGAATGGATGCAGCATCATAATCTGATAAGTTTTTATTGATGGTTGCCATTTGTTACTTAGATTGGAGGTTGGAGATAGAGATTAGAGATTAGAGATTCCTTCACTTTATCCCGAAAGCTTTCGGGATTTCGTTCGGAATGACGTTAACTACTAACACCTAACTACTAACACCTAACCCCTTAATTCTTCATCGCTTCTGCACGAGCAATGTATTTATCAATATTACGTCCTTCGTTAGATGAAGCATATTCTTTTTTAATTTCTACATACAATTCTGCAGCTTTTTCAAATTCCTTGTTTGCCTCCAAAGCAACACCAGCTTTGAATAAATAAACAGGAGAAGTTACGTTGTTTTTATTTTTCTCAGCTGCTTTTTTGTAATAAGTAATGGCATTATCAATATCGTTTAGTTCACTATAACAATCGCCAATAGCACCTAGTGCAATGGCACTAAGCATTACATCATCAGAACTAAATTCGTTTAGTTCATCAATAGCATCTTCAAATCTACCAAGATTTCTGTAACTTATTCCTAAATAATAATGGGATAAGTTAGCTGCATTTGTACCGCTGTAATCTTCAATAATTTCAGTAAAACCTTTGTTATTTAAGCCATCACCAGTAATGGCTAAGTTTAACGAATCCTTTTCAAACTGTTGTTCAGCCCAAAACATATTTTCTTGAGCTTCCGATTCAATAGGTGGTAAATACACTTTGAAGTAAAAAGCGAAAGCTGCTATAACGATAACTATCCCCCCTAAAGCTACGGATAAGGTCATTTTATTTTGCTCTACAAAATTTTCAGTTTTATTATAAACTTGTTGTACATCAACAATTACTTCTGGGTTTTCTTCTTTCTTTTTTGCCATTTTTAATACGTCTTAGATATAAAGGTTGCAAAAATAGTTTTTTTAATCAAAATATCACGTATTTGATTTTTTTTCTGTTTGAAATTTATTATGTTATAAATTAGAATTAATTTGTATCGTTTTAAATGGTAATATCTTAAATAAAATTAGCAATTTTGGAATGGATAAATAGTTTATTTATGAAATTAACCGAACAAGATAACAAAGAAGTTTGTATAAAATGTAAAGCAGAAATTGAAGAAATCAATAAATTTTGTACATCATGTGGGTATCCTCAAAATGGTTCAGTTCAAGAAAAAAAAGCATTTCGAATAAGAAAACAAAAAGAATTAAGCAAATTAAAGGAAATAGAACTTTCAGCAACAGTAGGTAAAAGCGTTTTATTTATGTTAGGTTCTTTTTATCTAGTTTGGGCTATCTACACAAATTTATTTATATATGAATTTCATATATTAACAGTAATTATTGATTTTTTTGAAGCATTTATTTACCTCGGCTTATGGCTTTGGGCTAAACGGAGACTATTACCAGCAACAATTAGTGGCTTGTTTTTCTATACAACAATGTTTGTAATAGGACTTGTTTCAAATCCATACTCTGGACTTTTAATTGGATTTAAAGGATTATTTTTTATACTATTAGTAATTTCTGTTACTTCTGCAAGAAAATACGAAAAAATGATAAAAGATTTTGGATAATGAAATAGCTAATATAGAAACTATTAAGTGTATAAAATGTAATGCTGACAATTTACCCAATAACAAATATTGTAATAAATGTGGTAAAAAAATTATTATAGATTTATTTGAATTTCAGAAAGATAAAATTTTTGACAATAGCATAAGACTAATCA
>PCUH01000191.1:0-24653 GCA_002770955.1 Flavobacteriales bacterium CG18_big_fil_WC_8_21_14_2_50_32_9
GCAAGCAAAATGTCATTAAGTTAATGATGCACAAACTGTTTTATCCACTTTATTCACTTACTGTTTATAACTTAATGTTACTAAAACATTAATTACTTGATAAGTATATTGTTTTTTTAAAAAAGTGGTTTACTTTTGCAACGTCTTATTATTTTTTAGTAAAACACGAACTAAACGACAAAGTGAACACCCTAAGAAGCGATCAACTAAGACTTCTAACCACTTTTCATAACTTTTATTTTTTTTAAAAAGGATGAATTTCAAAAAATTAGGTGCTTCTTTTGTGGTTGTTTTCGCAGGAATTTCAACACAAGCACAAACAGATTCTGTTAAAACGGACACTATAGTTGCCGAAAGAATAGTTCCAACATTTAGCACTACTTTAGATGCCTTAGAAGACGAAAATGCCGAAAATCAAGATGTTTCCGGACTATTACAATCTTCAAGAGATGTTTTTAATTCAACAGCTGGTTTTAATTTCAGTGCGGCTCGCTATCGAATTAGAGGGTATGATTCTGAAAACTATATAACAACCATGAATGGAGTTACGCTCAACAATCCTGAGACTGGAAGAGCAATTTGGGCATTGTGGGGTGGTTTAAATGATGTTACCCGATATCAAGAAACTAAAAATGGAATTTCTGCTTCTTCTCTCACTTTTGGAGGAATAGGAGGGTCATCCAATATCAATGCTCGCCCAACAGCATTAAGAAAAGGAACTAATATTTCTTATGGGTTAGCCAACAGAACTTACCAACATCGAATTATGCTTACTCATTCTACAGGCATGATGAGTAATGGTCTTGCCGTTGCTATTTCTGGTTCAGGAAGATATTCTAACGAAGGATATGTGGATGGTACTTCTTTTAGTGGAGGAAGTTATTTTGTTTCTATCGAAAAGAAAATTAACGACAAACATAGTTTAGGTTTTGTTGGTTTTGGAGCTCCAACAGTTCAAGGAAGGAACAGCATTACCACTCAAGAAACCTACACACTCACTGGAAACAATTACTACAATTCCTATTGGGGATATCAAAATGGAGAAAAAAGAAACTCTCGAGTAAGAAATACACATCAACCTTATTTAATGCTCAACCATTATTTTGACATTTCTAAAAAAACACATCTTACTTCTTCTCTTTATTATACATTTGGCAAAAGTGGCAACACTCGTTTGAATTGGAATAATACCGCTGATCCTCGCCCCGAATATTGGAAAAACTTGCCCAGTGCTTTCGAAGCACCTGGAGATGAGGCGTTGTTTGCTCAACAAACAGCATTATGGGAAAGCCAAAATCCAACAACTACACAGTTAGATTGGGATCATTTTTATTTTGCAAACAGCAAAAACCTATTTACCCTTGAAAATGTTGACGGTACAGGAGCTTCTGTTACAGGAAACAGAGCAAAATACATTGTGGAAGAACAACGAAGCGATGTGTATGATTATGGGTTTAATACTGCTGTAACTCACAAACTTTCAGAAAAACTTTTGTTATCTGGAGGAGCAAGAGTGAGCATCTATAAAAGTGAAAACTTTAAAGTGTTAAACGATTTATTAGGTGCTGAATTTTGGGTAGATACTGACCAGTTTGCAGCAAGAGATTTTAAAGACCCTGATGCTGCTCAAGCAGATTTGAACAACCCTAACAAATTAGTAAAAGAAGGAGATAGATTTGGTTATGATTATGACATTAACATCAACACCATTAATGCTTTTGGGCAAGTTGAAGGTACTTTTTCAAAATTAGATTGGTATGCAGGTCTTTCTGTTACTCAAACCTCTTTTTGGAGAACAGGAAACATGAAAAATGGTTTGTTTCCAGCAAATTCTTATGGAGATTCTGAAAAACAAAATTTCTTTAATTATGGAGCAAAAGCGGGTGTAGTTTATAAACTAACAGGCAGGCATTTAATTACTGCAAATGGAGCTTATATTACTCGTGCTCCTTTAGCTAGAACAGCTTATTTGTCGCCCAGAACAAGAGATCAAGTTGTTGATGATTTAAAAGATGAAAAAATTCTTTCAGGTGATTTAAACTACATTGTTCGTTATCCAAAAGTAAAAACCAGAGCTACTGTTTTTTATACTAGCATTGAGGATAAAACATGGTCAAGAAGCTTTTATCATGATGAATTACGCACATTTGTTAACTACAACATGACTGGTGTTGATCAACTTTTTGTGGGAATGGAATTTGGTGCGGAAGTCAATTTAACTTCAACAATAACAGCTACTGGAACTTTTGCTTCTGGCGATTTTACCTACAATTCCAGACCAACAGCAACCATCATACAAGATAATTCTACCCAACTATTAGAAGAGAATAAAACCATCTATTTGAAAAACTATAAACTGGGCGATTCTCCACAAACGGCATCTTCTATTGGGTTGCGTTATCGTTCGCCAAAATATTGGTTTGTTGGAGCTGATTTTAATTATTTCACTGATATTTATATTCAAGTAAATCCTGACAGACGTTCTGAAAGTGTAGTTTCTAACTTAGTAAATACTGATCCTCAAGTAGAACAAATTTTAGAACAAACCGAACTTGGTGATGATTATACAATTAATTTCTATGCTGGAAAATCATGGAAAATAAAACAATATTTCATTCGCATCAATCTGAATATAAACAATGTATTGAATAATAAAGATTTTCAAACAGGAGGGTTTGAACAATTGCGTTACAACAAAACAAACATTGATAAATTCCCTCCAATGGTAGGCTATATGCTTGGCAGAACTTATTTTGCAATGGTTAGCTTTTCATTTTAATACTAAATTTAACAAGATATGAAAATGACAATAAAAAATACACTATTCATTCTATTCGCAACAACTATCTTTCTTACAAGTTGTAAAAAAGACCTAGACATTCCTCCTATTAGCGAATTACCTTTAGGGAATATCATTACCATCGATTCTTTACGAAACATTTATACTGCTTTTGATTCAACAATTACAAGCGATTTGTCGGTATATGGAATAATTACAGCAGATGAAGTAAGTGGAAATTTGTACAAAAATTTATATCTACAAGATGAAACCAATGGTATTTTGCTAAAACTAAAAGCATCAAGTAATAAAACTTATTTTGAAGGAGATAAAGTGAGGGTTGCTTTAAAAGGAACAATCATTTCAAGATACAAAAACATGATTCAGTTGGATAATGTGGATCCTGAAAAAAATTTAATAAAACAAAGCGAAGGAAATACTATTGCTCCTAAAGTAGTTACCATTACTGATTTAGCATTGGTTGGATTTTATTCTCCATATCAAGGACAGTTGATACAGTTAAACGATGTTGAGTTTATGTGTAGTGATTTTTGTAGTACTTATAGTGATCCTGTTAATCAATCAAGTCAAAACAGATACTTAACCGATACTTTGGGTAATTCAATTATTGTAAGAACAAGCGGATATGCAAGTTTTGCTGGCACTCCAATTCAACAAGGAAAAGGTTCTTTTGTTGCCGTTGTTTCACAATATAATACTGATGTTCAGTTAACAATCCGTAAACTGAGCGACTTATCGCTAACTGGACCAAGAAAAAATACTTGTCCAAATTGTCCGCTATATGTAAAAGACTTTGAAGACCAAAGCATTACTTCTGGTGGATGGACTACACAAAATGTTGTAGGAAATATTAATTGGGGAATTGATAATGTTGGTTCTAATTCTACTTATTATGTAAAAATTAGCAATTATAGTAGCACCAATATCGCTTGCGAAACATGGTTGGTTTCTCCATCTTTTGATTTGTCTGCAATCGCTAATCCTGTTTTATCTTTCCAATCTGCCTATAAATATACTGGAACTCCACTAAAATTAATGGTAACTACTAATTATACAGGAGATGTTACTACCTCAACTTGGGTTGACATTACCTCTTCTGCAACTTGGTCGGCAGGAAACTTTGCTTGGATAACTTCAGGCAATGTTACTTTGATGAGTTACAAACAACCTAATGTGCGGTTTGCTTATAAATATGTAGGAACTAATGTGGATGGTAGCACTTGGGAAATTGACGATTTTACCATAAACGATATTTAATATTAAAGAATTTATCTATGAAAAAATTACAATTATTAATTACTTCGCTTTTTGTTTCGGCTCTTCTATTTACCTCTTGCACTAAAGAGTATGATAATCCTGAACCAAGAACCATTCCTGTAGGAACAGTATATACTATTGCACAAGTTAGAACACTTTATGTTCCTGGTGAAACAGTAAGAATTACAGAAGATATTTCAGTATATGGAGTGGTAACTGCTGATGAAACAACAGGTAATTTGTATAAAGAAGCATACATGCAAGATGAAACCGGAGCACTTTATTTACGGTTTACTTCTTCCACGGGGTTATACATTGGCGATTCTATTCGAGTAAACATCAAAGGAGCAAAAATTTATAAGTACAACCAAATGTTGCAAGTAGATTCGCTTCATTCAGATAACAGCATCGTTAAAATTGCAACACAAAAATTTAGAACTCCAGAGGTTGTTACTATTGCAGATTTGAATGCCGATATTGAAGGTTATCAAGGCAAATTAATACAAATTGATAATGTAAAATTTGTAGAGCGCAATTTAGGATTAACTTATGCTGATGCAATAAATAAAGAAAGTGTAAGTCGGTTTTTAGAAGATTTAATATTAGATCAAATAGAAGTTAGAACAAGTGGATATGCCAATTTTGCAAGTGATACATTACCTGCTGGAAATGGAAGTTTTATCGGAATTTCTGCCCAATACAATGCCGATCTTCAGTTATTAATTCGGAATCCTAATGAACTAACACTGAATGGGGTGGCACCTATAGAAATTACCAAAAACTTTGATGATAACAGTCTAACCTCTGGTGGGTGGACTACTCAATATCCTATACCAAACATTCCATGGACGGTTGCTAGTTTCGCTGGAAACTATTATGGAAATATTACCAATGGAAGTAGTAAATTGGTGGGTGAATCTTGGTTAATATCACCATCTTTTGATTTAAGCAGTTCTTCATCTCCAGTTTTAAATTTTAAAACAGCAACTTTTACAACCAATACCGCATTAAAAGTAATGATTTCTACTAATTATGATGGCGTTAGTTTGCCTGCCACCGCTACTTGGACTGATATTACTAGTTCATTTTCATATTCTACTGGAAGTTGGAGTTGGACTAATTCTGGAAATTTTAGTTTAACTTCTTATATACAACCAAATGTTTATATTGCATTCAAATTTACAGGAACTGCTGTTTCTTGGGATTCTTGGGAAGTAGATAACATTAAAATAATAAAATAATTAACCATAAATAATAACTAAAAACTCAAAATCATGAAAAAAATTTACACACTATTCGCTTCGGTTTGTATCGTAGCTACAAGCTTTGGACAAACTGTTTTTCAAAGCAACTTAAGTTCTTGGGCTGCAGGCGACCCAACAGATTGGATGGGTTCTACAACTAGTATTACTTCTGCAAATGTTACTGAACTTACAACAGGAGCAACTTATGGAACAAGCATGGCTTCCTTAGTAAACGCTACAACAACACATAAAAGATTTACAACTCAACCCGTAACCGTTGTTGCTGGAGAAACTTACCAAATTCAACTATGGGTTGCTGCTCAAACCTCAGGAGAATTACGAACAAATTATTATGATGTTACGAATGCTGCTTATGGAACATACAATTCATACATTGATGTTGCTGCTGCCTCAGGAGGAAACTTAACCTTAATCACTCAAAATGTTACTGTTCCAGCAACATCTACTAGTGTTGAATTTATTGTTTCTATTAGAAACACAGACCCAACAACAGCACCGTTTAATATTGGAATATTAATCGATTCTGTTGCTATTTCAGTAACAACACCTCCAACACCAACTATTAAAAAAATATATGACATTCAATATACTACCAATCCAAATGGTGATTCCCCAGAATTAGGAAATGTAGTAACCACAAAAGGTGTAATTACTGGTATTGTTAAAAACGGACCAGATAGACATTCTTTTTTTATTCAAGATAGTGCTTCGGCTTGGAATGGACTTTATATTTATGAAAAAAATGATTCTACTTTAGTTATCGGGGATAGTGTTGAGGTAACAGGAACTGTTGATGAATTTAATTTAGGTTCTGCTCCACAAAAAGTAACGGAATTAAAATTTGTATCAAACATAACTGTATTGAACTCAGGAAATGCTCTTCCTTCTCCAGTTGCAATTTCAACAGCAAGTGCTAATATGGAAGAATGGGAAGGGGTTTTAATTCATGTAACTAATGCAGAATGTATGAGTAATACACTTGGTTTTGGAATGTGGTCTATCAATGACGGCTCTGGAATTATTAAAGCTGATGATGATATTTTTGCTTATCACTTTACTGCTGTAGTAGGCTCTGATTATGATGTTACAGGAATAGGTCATTATACTTTTGATGAGTATAAAATTTTACCTAGAGATGTAAATGATATTTCGCTTTCAACAAGCATTACTGAATTAGAAAATGCAACGGTTGCTGTTTATCCTAACCCTGCAAACAATCAAATTACTTTTGAATTGGCTATTTCTAATTTTGATATTACTATTACTGACATTACTGGAAAAGTGGTTAAAAATTCTAATTCTTCCAATAACAAAAAAGTAGTGCGTGTAGCAGATTTTAACAATGGAATTTATTTTTATACTATAACTTCAAATGGAAGCGTTATTGCAACCAACAAATTTGTGGTAGCAAAATAAAAAACAAACTTTTATATAGATTTTTTAAAGACCCTTCATTTGAAGGGTCTTTTTTATTTAGCATATTTTCGGAAAGCTAAGTGATTTGAGTATATTACACTAGATTCCTGATTTTCGTTATAGCTACTTCAGGAATGATGGAGACAATTATTAAACACTCCAGTCAAATTCTCCACCATTTTTTCTTCTGTAAAATTTGCGTTGTAAAACTGCTTGGAGTTGGTTGAGAATTGGTTTCTCAATTCGGCATCGTTAATCAATACTTCCAGTTTTTCGGCAATGGTTTCGGGGCTTTTGGCAGGCACAATAAAACCATTTTTACCATCAATAACCGATTCTACGATAGCTCCTTGGTCGGTAGCAATAATAGGCAATTCGTTTGCCATGGCTTCAACCATTACCCAAGGATGACCTTCGGGCATTTTAGGACAAAAAACGAAGATAGAAGCATTAGCAAACAATTGCATTTTTGCTGCTCCGCTTTGCGGTGGAAATAATTCTACGTTGGTGAGTTGGTTTTTATCTATAATTGCTAAACAGTGTTGTTTAAAGGCTTCATTGTCCCAGGCTCCAGCAGCCTGAAAGTTGAAATTGGTTATCCCTTTTTGTTTTAAAATTACTAATGCTTTTAACACATCATCGAAACTTTTTGAGGGTAAAAAATTGGCTAAATACAATACATTTAATGCTGTGGTGTTTTTGGATTGCAGTTCGTAGTTCGCTCCATTTGGAACTACAAAAATTTGATTTTCAGAAAAATAATCCTTGAACAAAGGTTTTAAATTATTGCCCAATACGATAACACCCACGCATTTTTTTAAGGTTGTTTTCACCAAACTTTTGGTTATACCCGAAGCCGAATTTATCCAGTTGTTAAAATTGCTTCCTCGCAATTGTATCAGCACTTTTTTACCCATCCATTTTCCCACCCAAATAAATGGAGCATCTTTAAAAAAACCCATGGTAGTTTGACTAATTGGAACCAAAATAAGTTGCGGTTGGTGTTGTTTTATTTTCCGAATAAACTCCACATAAATACCTACACTTCTCACCATTTTCGAAAAACTCCACCTGCCCATGGTGGCAACATCCTTGTTCATTCGGGTATCTAAATGAATCAAATTAAACTCATTTTTAAGTTTAGAATTTAAGATAATTTGAGTGGCAATTGCTGGTCCGATTAAAGGTGGAGGTACTTTTCCTAAAAGCAATATGGTTGGTTTATTTCCCATTATTGTTGCATTTGTTTGGGTAAAGCAATATAAGCAAACACACTCATCATTATATAAACAAAAGGAGGATAGTAGGTTGGAACAATACTTATGGAATATAATCCGATAATTCCTAATAATCCGTAGGAAAGAAAACGAATGGGAAGCACTGTTTTCCTTGATCGTTTGAAGAAGTAAAATAAAACTAATAAATAAAAATAAAGTCCAGTATAACCCGATAGAAATAATATTCTAACATAATCGCTATGTGAACCAACGCCAACAAAATGATAGGCATATTTTAGTGTTGTTGGGTATCCAAAAAATTGAGCAAAAATACTTTCATTGGTAAAAATTTCTGCCATGTATTCCCAACGCCCAACTCGTCCGTGCAAAAGACGTTCTTGGTCTTGTTCTCCTTCAAAAACAGCAACATCTGTTTCAAATAAAGGGGTTATTTTTTCTTCCAAAATGGGTTGCCCAAAAAATATAAATAATATAAATAACATCAAAGAAATTCCTATGGCAGCGACTTTGTTTTTTTGAAAATTGAATACTAAAAACAGTAATAATAACATTGCAAAAATTGTATAAGAAGCAATGTGATGAATGTTTATTAATGCTAAAATTGCCAAACTTCCTACAATTAAAAGTGTTCGTAGTCGTTTTCGGTAGGATTGCGTTTCTTGACGAGAAAAATAAAAATAGGTGGCAATTAAAAAGCTGAAAGTTAAAAAAATACCATAACTCACAACATCACCAAAGCTCCCTTGAATTCTATCCATTCCCCTACTTTCCTCAATTCTAATTGGATTGATTACAACTTCATACAATAATATGGCTGCAACAAAAATTCCTGAATAGAGAAAAGTTGTTAAAATTCCGTCTAAATCTTCTTTGTTTTGGATGAATCTTCGGGTAAAGAAATAAATATAAACAGGAAGGGTTAATTTTAATAGGTACTCAAAAGAATCTTTAGTAAGGGGATCGTATAAAATAACAAAGAAAGTTCCAAGTAGAATAAAAAACGACCAAATTTTCATATACCTGTCTAGTTTTGTGGAAACAGGTTTTGGAGTTTTAAGCAACACATAAATACTTAGTAAAGGCGTTAAAACCCCCACAATGTACAAGGGAGATAAAAATGGAGAAATGTTTTTAAGAAAATAAAGGTTGTCAATTATTGGGCGTAAAAGCACCAAGATGATAAACCATTTTAAAATCCATGGTTTAGATTTGAGCCATATTTTCCAATTTTTAAACCTCACTTAATTTTAAAATTTGATGTGCTAAATTAGTGTAAGAAAACATTTTTGCGGCATTAACTCTAAATACTCTGTTTTCTTTTTGATGATTAATGCATTCAATAATCACATCTTCTGTGAGGCTATCGAAATAAACTCCATTTTCTTTTGTTAGGATATGACTCATGTTTTTTTGTTGTGGTAAAAGTAAAAATAAACCCGTTGCCAAAGCTTCAAAAATAGATATTGCTGCACGACTAAATATGGCAGTATCTGCTGCATTGTAGTATTTTCTGGTTTGTGAGGTAGCCGAAAAAGGTTTGCAAATTATTCGGTTTTTATGTTCTTTCTGAGCAATGTACTCTTTCAAATTCTTACTATATTCATCCTCCTGAAATCCAACTATTAAGTAATTGATATGAAGCCCTTTTTTGTTAACAATATCCACTAAATCAATAATTTTTTCAAGTCCTTTTTCTGGAACAACACGAGTAGCTGTAATCAGCAATGTTTCGTGAGCGGAAATTCCTAATTGTTTGCGTTGCTCGTTTCGTTCCAACGCATTATAAAAAAAATGTTCATCATCAAAACCCAATGAAATTTGATGACTTTTTGATTTTAACATTTCGGCATATTTAGCGTTAACAAATCGACAAATTATATCAATAGTAGATGGTGTGTAAGGAAATAAAACATCCGATTTTTTTATGGCTTGGAGATACACTGTTTTTTTTACAAATTGTTGAATCAAAGAGTTCTTTAATTTTTTAGTATATCCTTTAGCTGTGTAGGTTTCTTCGTTGTCGCCTAATAATGTAATAAGCCTAAAATCTCTGTCTTTAAGTTTATAGATTGGTTTTGGAAACAATTTACCAACTCCAATACAAATAACCAATTGAGGATCAAATTTTTGTACTGCTTCAACCAAACCTTTTGCTTTAATCATTTGACCCATTGAAAAACTTGGTGTTAAACGAATAATTTCATAAGGCGTGCTTTCCGATAAATTACTTATATTTTTAACGTAAGCAGGAATAACATTGGTGGTTATTACCTTTACTTTGTGATTTAATTTATGAAATGCATTTGCCAAATGGACTTCGAGATAGCCCATAGAAGGAATAAAATGTCCACAAACAATTGCAATTTTCATTAGGTTTTTAAATTAAAAATATTATACCATTTTATTACCGAATATGCTCTCCAAAATTCACTTAAATGCGATGCGTTAGAGAAATCTTTATCGCACAATTGTAACACATAGTTTCTATCTATCAACGAAGGAAGTTCACTATCTTTCAATTCATTAGTTAGTGTTTTCATCAATTCATTTTTCCATTCTTGTTGGGGAGTAACAAATCCTTTTTTATCTTTTCGCCAAACTACTTTATCGTGTATTTTATTGTTAAGCATTTTTCTCAACACGTATTTTGTCCAACCACCATAAATTTTTTGGTCAGTTGGCAACGTTCTAATAAATTCAACCAAGCGATGGTCTAAAAACGGAACTCTCGATTCGATAGAAAAAGCCATGGAGTTTCTGTCTTCATACCTCAACAACTCATACATTCCAAATTTAACGCTTAAATTAACATGCTCGCCAAAGGTTTTTCCACCTCTTTTTGGAATCATTAATTCCAACTCTTTCACTTTATCTTCTTTAATAAAATTGTAGCTTAATCGCTCTTTTGCACGAAGTTGCTGCTGTAAACTGTTGGGTAAATAATAATAAGCTGCACGCAAAACTGCATTTTTAATTTGTGGCGTAAAGTTTTGTTTAAGTTGTTGGTATTCCTTAAAAAACGGAATGAATTTAAACGATTTTAATAATTCTATTAAATGAATTCCCGCAAAATTGTAGTAACCACCTAAAATCTCATCAGCACCTTGTCCGTCTAACAATACTTTTATATTGTTCTGTTTGGCACATTTCATTACTTCCCATTGTGCAAAAATAGAGGTAGAACCAATGGGTAAATCTTGTGCATAAATCATTTTATCCATATCGGCAATCAAGGTTTTTGCATCAGGATAAGTGTAAATATCGGTTACATTTTTTAAATCGTTGGCTACCAATTTAGCATAATCCGATTCATCAATGGTTTTATTTTGATATGCAGCAGTTATTGTTTTAAACGAAACTCCTTTCAATTGTTGACTTGCACTATACACAATGGCACTCGAATCTAAACCCCCACTTAAACAAGAACCTATTTCTACATCAGCTCTTAAATGCAACGCTATAGAATCGTTAAACAATTCTTCAAATTTCTGCGTGTTTGTTTTAATATCATCAGTGTTAATCGGCAATTTATCATCAATAGAAAAATAGCATTCTTTGGTTAGTTTTAGCGTATTAAAATTGAATTGATAATTGTAGCCAGGTTCAATATCTACAATATATTCAAAAAGGTTTTGATAAGGATTCGATGTTGTTCCGAATGCCAAATAACTTCCCAAATTTTTGTTTGAAATCGATTGGTCAACTTCTTTTATTTGCATCAATGCTTTTATTTCTGAGGCAAAAGCAAAACAATGTTCATTTTTAAAATAATAGAGTGGCTTTATTCCAAAACGATCACGAGAAAGGGTTAAGGTGTTTTCTTTTTTATCATAAATAACAAAAGCCCACATGCCCACAAAACGATTTACGCAAGTCTGTCCCCATGCTGCAAAAGCATTTAAAATCACTTCGGTATCGGAGTTGGATTTAAAAGTATATCCTTTTTGTTCTAATTCTTGTCGGATTTCTTTAAAATTATAAACTTCTCCGTTAAATACCATCACATATCGTTCATCGGAAGAAATTAAAGGTTGATGTCCCAATGCAGAAACATCTAAAATAGATAATCGCCTATGGACTAATACTAATGAAGGTTTACTATTGATTTCCGAAATGTGTTTAAGTTGTTGTAATGCTGAAATAGTATCATCTCCTCTACAATTTTTAGTAAAATGTTCGTTATCCGACAAGAAAAATCCTTCATCGTCTGGTCCTCGATGTTTTAAGGTTTGAGATAAAGCAACTATTTCTTTAATTTCAATACCTTGTTGGTTATATATTCCCGCTATTCCACACATACTTTCTGATAAATCTCAATTAATTTCTTACCAAAACTATCCAATCCAAAGCGTTTTTCTATTTGATTGTGTATAATTTCTGCATTATAATTACTTCTATTTTTAATCATTTCTTCCATTGCTTCAGCAATTTCATCAATATTGTCAGGGTTAACTAAAATACCATTTTGTTCATTGATAAATTCTTTTGGAGCTGTTTGATTGGTGCAAATTACGGGTAAACCACAACTTAATGCTTCGGCTACTACCAAGCCAAAAGTTTCATGTCTGCTCGGAAAAACAAAAAAACTACTTGTACTCAATATTTCTGCAATTTGAGTTTTGACTAAGGTTCCTTTTAAAAACACTTTGCTTACTAAATCATTTTCCAAAATATAGTGCTGAATTACTTCAAATTCTTCGCCTTCACCAACTATGGTTAAGGTGTAATCTTGATGTTTTTTAATGAGTTGATGAAATGCTTTTAGTGTTCTTAAACCTCCTTTAAATTCATCTAAACGACTAACAAAAGCAATGTTTTTTGAATCTGAAACAGTAGTTAACTTATACACATCTGTATTTACTGGATTGAAAGAAACTTCTATTTTTTCTTTAGCAATACCTAATTTTAATAGTTCATTTTTTTGATGTTCGCTCACCACCAAAACCTTTGCTGCTTTATTGAATACAAATTTTGAAATGTTGCTTTTTAACCAACTGTTTAATATTCTTGAGTATGGTCCAGTATGTTCGGTAACAACAAATGGAATATTTAATTTTTTACTGATAAAATACGCTAACAAACCATTTAAAACTGCTCCGTGAGCATGAATTATTGTTGTTTCCGTATAAGATTTACCAAGTTGAGTTCCTTTTTTAAACCATAAAATGTAAAAAAAGGGTTTGAATAAACTGCTTACTTTTTTATCGGTCAAATTAACTCTTTTTAGGTTGAACTGATTTCTATAGTTTTCGTCAGTAATTCCTTTTTTTTTTCCTGTTAAACGAATGTAAAGTGTTTGGGTAGCTATGGTTTCTACACTTTTTAGGTAATCTTCTATAAAAACACCTTTCCAATCGCCTTCAAACTCAGGAAAAAGTTCTGGTAAAACTAACAGGTTGAT
Organism: Flavobacteriales bacterium CG18_big_fil_WC_8_21_14_2_50_32_9; assembly: GCA_002770955.1. Taxonomy (GTDB): domain Bacteria; phylum Bacteroidota; class Bacteroidia; order Flavobacteriales_E; family Vicingaceae; genus BRH-c54. The sequence continues at coordinate 13,378 of PCUH01000191.1, forward strand.
ATGTTTTTTGTTATTCATTCTTTTTTAAAAAGATAAATATAATCACTTCCAAGCGAAGCATTTTTATTGTGAGCTGCATTTCCAAACCATTTTCTGGTCAATTCATATTTTTTATCGTTCGAAAATAATTTTGAAAATCCAATAAATGATTGGTTGTATCGAAACACTTTTTGACAACTAAAACCAGCTTTTTTAAAACTATTTTCTACTCGACTTGCTGGTACTTTATTGAGTGTATATTTATCCTTTCCCAGCAATTTTCGAACTCCTAAATACAAACGAATCAATTTACTGTAAAAGTGGTTGCTGTTGGTATTTTGGATGATTATTGCCCCACCTTTTTTGACTTTACTTTGAATGTAATTTAAAAATTTATCAACATCGTCAATGTGTGCTAAAATGCCTAAAGAGATGATTAAATCAAATTCTTTGTTGTTAAAATTGGTTTCAAAAATATCGCCACAATAAAATGAAACCTGGGTTACCTTTTCTTGCTCAGCAATTTGTTTTGCTAGTGCAATCATGTTTTCCGAAAAATCGACTAAAATTAAAGCATTAAATTGGTTGCTGTTTTTTAATGATATAAAACCATTACCACAAGGCATGTCCAACACGTTGCTGTAGTATTCATCACCAATAAATTCAGCAACAGTTTCGGTTCTAATTTTGATGTTGTAATCGTAATTAAAATAGATGTTTGTTTGTTCAAAAAACTTTTTTACTTCTTCTTTTTTCATTTTTTCAATTTACTTATCTCCACTTCTCAACCAATCTTCTTTCATACCATTTTTTTAATCCAAACAACTTTAAAAGAAGATAACCAAAGAATCGTACTACATTTTTAATTCTACATTTAAAAATTAGCTTTCGCATTTGTGAGTCATAAGGAGAACCATACGAGGAAAGTATTTTATAGCCTTCTTTATACGATTGGCAATTTGTACTGCTTATTCCGTCCACTCTAAAAACCGTTAGTGGTTGAGGAATGTATTCAAATTTTATGTTGTTTTTAAAGGCTCTATAAATAAAATCATAGTCGGCAGATAACTTATATTTTTCATTAAAATTGCCAATTTTTTCATATACTGTTTTTTTTACAAAAGTAGCTGGATGAAAAATAGGCATTGTTTTTTCCATTAAAGATATATTTGGGGCTAGTTCTTTAAAATAATTTTTACCCTCAAAACTTCTTAGTTTTACTAAATCACCATAAATAATTTCAGCTTTTGAATTTATAAAAGCCTGAACAACAAGCTCTATAGTTTTTTCATAATAATAATCATCGGCATTTAAAATTCCTATAATTTCTCCTTTTGCTAATGCTAATCCTTTATTCATAGCATTATATATTCCAGTATCTTTTTCGGAAACAAGATGTGTAATGTTTTTTTTGTGTTTTTTAATAATTTCGAGTGTTCCATCGGTTGATGCTCCATTAATAATAATATACTCAACATGAGGATAACTTTGAAAAATTATACTATTTATAGTCTGTTCAATGTGTTTTTCACCATTAAAAACTACTGTTATTATAGATACGAGTGGGTTATTCATTTTTTTGTCCGTAGATTACCGTAGAATTTTTACTTGTTTTGTTGCCCGCATCCCGATAACTATCTGGATGCGGGAAATATAATTTTAAGTTCTTTTTTTCAACAATTTCAATGGGGTTCCTCCATAAATTCCATATTCTTCTAACTCATCTTTTTTTGTAACGGTTGAATTACTTCCAACAAAAGCTCCTTTTGGAAGAATAACTCCCATTAAAACAACGCATCCAGCACCAACACCAGTATCTTCTCCTAAAACAATAGGTTCAGAAACATTTCCTTGTAATCGATACGGTTGGTCTTTTTTCATTTCATGAAAACTACCTCTGATACTTACATTTTCAGCAATTGCAGCCCAGTTTTTTATTTTAATTTCAGAAATAGTACTTAATAAAATATTATCTGCCAACAACACATGATTTTCTATAATAAGTTTTCCTTCGTGTCCAATTTCAAAGATTATATTTCGTCCCAAAGTAACATAATTTCCAATAGCGATATTTTTTTTAGGAATAGCTCTAAACTTAGGAAATCCAATACATTTTAACCCTTTCCCTACTTTACAACCGTGTAATAATAAATAAAATTTAAACCAACGTCCTTTGCATCTAAATCTTAAATTACGACAAACTGTTTCTATATAAATTATCAAATTAATCATTAGTAAATTTTATTTATGAAGGATATTTCTATTCTTTTTTTATAGGTGTTCATGCTTTCACTTCGTTCAGGTCTGGGTAAAAATTTGGTGTTTCCATTCCGTCTTTTAGTTTGGCATATCCTTTAATGATACGAACATGAACAAACCCATGTTTTGCTGTATCAGAAATTTCCCATTTGCTAAAATAGTGTTTTTCATTTGCATGGCTATATTTTTTAAAAATCTTTGTGTCATCATCGCCCCACGACCAATCTTTTGGAGTAACATTCTCGTTTTTTATTGTTTTAAAATTATAAAAATCGGGAGAAACTCCTTGTAAAGCCAATCTAATTTCATAATCGTGATCTTCATATCCAATGCCTGGAAAACGCTCATCAAACCAACCTATTTGGTTAATTATTTTTTTATTGATTAAAAAATGGCTGTAACTTCCATTAATTAACCCGAAATTACTATTAAGTATTTTTGATTCTTCAATTTCTGTCTTCAATTTTTTAGAAATAGAAATATCATCATTTAAAACAACTATTTTGTCTGATTTGGATAATATAATCAACTGATTCCATAGTTTACAAAGTCCATGAGGTTGTTCGTAATAAACAAAGTCAATATTTTTAAAATTGGATAAGAAAGATTTAATTTTATTTAAGTATTCTGTTTGCTCTTTTTGATTATGAAAACCATTTATTGCAACTATAATTTGCATGTGAGGGAATAAATAATTTAAGTGCAAAACAAGCGGTTTTAAATACGTTTCAAATCGTTCTTTATAGGTTGTAATTCCTATAGAGTAGTTTGTATTAGTTACTGTTTTGGCGTTTGAATATTGTAAAGAAACAAAACGCCATTTTTGTTTTAAAAACCACCATTTTACAATATAAATAAGTCGTTCGATTAATCGTAAAATTTTTTTCATTTTTTATAAATTCTTTCCAACAATGAATTAATCGCTTTTTCCCAACAAAAATAATCAACAACTCGATGGTGTGCCTGTAAGCGATTATTTTCTATTAACAGTTGATTGGTGGTTATTTCTCTTAGTAATTCAGTAAGTTTATTTGTTTCTTCAGGATTAACCCACTTACCATGTTTAAAGTTATCAGTTATATATTCAAAACTAGACATTCCTGTTGTTCCCAATATATAATTTCCAAAATACATGGCTTCTACAAAGGCAATTCCAAACGATTCTTGTGGTGATGAAAGGCAAAACAATTTTGAACGGTTATAATAATTATATAAAGAAATTCGGTCTTCAACATTTCCAACAAGCTCAATTTGAGTTTTTAATGTTGGGTTTTCTATAAAGAGTTGATTAACTTTTTCCTGAAAAGCAGCTTCTATTGGACCAACTAAAATTAACTTCCAACCTGTTAATTTTGCCAGAACAAAAGCATTAAAAAGCATTTCATAATTTTTATCAGCAGCACCAATTCTCCCAACAGATAATATGATGTTTTCTTTTTCTTCAAACGAATTGATTGATGGAAAATTTGTTTTCAAAAAGGAACTATTCACTGCATTAGTAACTAAAATTGCTTTGTGTTGTAGTATTGGAAATTTTTGTTTTAAAAGTGTTAATGAGGTTGGGTTTTCTGCAGAAATAACAGTAATTTTTTTAAAAAATAATTTTTCTGCTTTTTTATGTGTCCATTGAAAAATAGGCTTTTTAGAGTAAATTACATCTTGTTTTAATGTTTCGTTATACACATCCATTTTCACATAAATTTTTCCTTTTTTATTGAGTAAAGCAAAGTATAACGCATAATAGATGGTTTCTTTGGTAAGATGAAATAGGTGTAAAACGTCAATTTGCTTTGCGTTTCGTTGTAGGTATTTTAAAACTGCTTTTTCTAAAAACAGAAATTTTCCTTTAGGAGAAATAAAATCTAATTTAAGATGATTTGCTTCCGTTTTTAAGTGCGTGTATTCTTCACTATTTTTATAACAGACTAAGGTAGAATCAAACCCATGATGCTCGGCAAGTGCATTGGCAATTTGCCCTACATCTTTAATTAAATGCACGTTTTGAGCTACCGGAAATATGATGGTAAATTTGGGTTTCATTCATTTACAAAAGTCGGTAAAATAAATTACTTTTGGTGCAGCAAATGTTTCAATAGTATGATTTTACGAAGTATAAAAAAAGCAATAAAAAAATTTATTATTTTTCCTTTTAGGCAACTTACAGCTCCTAAAAAAAAAAAATTTTGTAACCAACAAATTCCTAAAATAAAATACACTGATGGTTCGTGGCTCACTATTGCAACAACGCCTGATCAACAAAGAATAGAAGATTATTTAACACTACAGCAAATTACAGTAAAGCAAATTTTACATATTGGCACTGGAAATTCCTCTTTTGCCAAAAAATTTCACGCTACTAATTTCATCGACAGTATTACCATTGTTGATGATGAATTGGATTATGCCATTGCACTTAATTTACCTAATTATAGGTGCTTTAAATTAAATAAATATTCAAATGATTTACTGAGATTACCTGTTAAATATGATATTATTTCGGATAATAACCTTTCAAGTTTTGCTTGTTGTCAACAACATTTTGAAGAAATGATGCGTAATTATTTTGCTTTACTAAAACCAAATGGATATATTATAACTGACAAAAAAGGCATGGCATATCACCAAGATTTTGCTTTTCCAATAACTGTTGACGACCTTAAAATTATCCTACCTGAAGCCAAATTTAGCATACAAGAACACACTGTTATTATAGAAAAAAAACTTGATTAATTCTATTCCTATATTAATGTATCACAACATTGTGGAGCAAGAAATTCCTAATGCTCCCGATTGGATAACTATTGCTCTTTTAGAACAACAACTTGCTTATTTACAAAAAAAAAAATATACTTTTATTACCCCTCACCTTTTATTAACACCACATTTACTACCAAAAAAACCTATTCTAATTACTTTTGATGATGGATATGAAAATGTTTATAAACTTGCTTTTCCTATTCTTAAAGAGTATAACATTAATTTTTCTCTTTTTTTAATAGCTAATTTTTTAAGTGACGAAACTATAACAAAATTTAATACTTGGGATGCTGAAAAAAGACCAAAAGCAGCACATTTATCAAAAAAAATGATAATTGAAATGCTCAACTCTAAATTACTAACTATAGGTTCACATTCTTTTTCGCATCAAACATTTCATCAACTTACCGAAAAAGAAATTAATGATGAATTAATGTTATCTAAAAAGCAATTAGAAAGTTTTTTTTTAATTCCTATTACCTATTTTTCTTATCCAGGAGGTTATGTTGGTAATAAAAAAAATACTTTTAACCTATTAAAAAAACACCAATATACATTGGCTTTTGGTGGGCAAAAAGATGTTGTAGAAAACAGTAAATGGCTAATTAAATTTAATATTAAAAGAATAAATATAACAAATGAAAGTAATTTTACCAACCAAAAAGCAAAGCTAAGGTTTGAAGTAATTATTCATCCTTTATTGAACAAACTAAGCACTTTTAATAAATTAAATTTTTTAATCCATTTTTTATTACCATTTTATAAGTGACCAATACAATTATTCATATAGGAATGCCTCGAACGGCAACCACTTTTTTTCAGCAAAACGTATTCCCCTTCATACCTGATTATCTTGCTTTTAACATAGAAACAACTCATTTTGATGCTGTTTTCAACCAATTGCAATTTGCTGACGATACTTTTTATGATAATACTAAAATTTTAGATTTTGCTAACAATTGTAAAAACAAAAACATAATACTCTCAAACGAAAATTTTGTTGGACAGTCTTATTTTTTAAATCATAACAACAGAACAAGTATTGCCAAACGATTGAGTGAGGCTTTTCCTGAAGCAAAAATTTTATTGGTGTTGCGCAATCAAATTGATTTGTTGGCTTCGCTTTATGCTATTAGTTTGGAATGGAGAGAAACTAAGCATATTGATGATTACATTTGGCAACCAATAAAAGATAAAAACACAGATGTAGAATCAGGTCCTGCCAAGTTATATTATAATACGTATGAAGATTATGAAAATATAGAAGGTTATGATTACTTATCACTTATCCAACTTTACAAAAAATACTTTAACCATGTTGAAGTGTTACTTTTTGAGGATTTTATTCATCAACCAAAGGATTTTGCAACAAAGTTAGATGCGTTGTTTGGTTTTGAACAACCAACAACTATAAGTTTGCTAAATCAAAAAGAATTACTAAACAAAAGTGTTGATGTTGTTCAAGCCAGAAAGCTAAGAAAACTAAATAAATTTCAAAACTTAGTCTCACATTCAAAACTACTTTATCGCATTTATGTTAAATTGAAACGAAACATTTTAAAAAAGAAAAGAAGCAATGAAAAACCATGTTTTTCGCTAAAAAAAACAGCAGAATTAAAAACTCATTTTGGAAAATTAAATAAACAATTAGCAGAACAATATCCTGAAATTGGGCTACAAAAACACCACGAAAAATATTACTTTTAATAATTTTCGTTTAACGAGCAAAAACAGATGAAATATTACGGACAATACCAACAAGACAAATATCTTGATCAACTTTTTAAGAAAAAAACTAAAGGTGTTTTTATAGATATAGGTGCTCATGATGGCTTAACTTTTAGCAACAGTTTGTTTTTTGAAAAAGAACGTAATTGGACAGGCATTTGCGTTGAACCTATTCCTGAAATTTTCCAAAAATTAAATGAAGCTAGAACTTGTGTTAAAGTAAATGGTTGTATTTCAGAAAAAACTGGTGTTGAAAAATTTTTACGTGTAAGGGGCGAATTTGTTGATACGGAAATGTTGAGTGGATTAGTAAATAAGTATGACCCAAGACATTTAGAACGTATTGACCGTGAAATTAAACAGTATGGAGGTAGCAAAGAAGAAATTGAAGTAAAATGCTATAATATCAATGATTTGTTAAGTGAAAACAAGTTCAATCATGTTGATTTTTTTACCATAGATACCGAAGGCAACGAAATGAGTATTTTAAAAACAATAAACTTTAAAGCATTTGATATTGATATATTGTTGGTTGAAAATAATTATCAAACTAAAGAAATGAATGACTTTATGGTAAGTCAAGGTTATAAGCGTATTAAAAAGATTGGACACGATGAGGTGTATAGAAAAAAAACTTATTTAACCTTGCTTCAGCGTTTATTTTGAATATACTCAAACTTAATAGTTCCGCAATACTGCGGAAATGTTTAGTTAGAGTATTACATGCGACTAAATCACTAACTATTTTCTGAAAAATCATTTGGTTGCGGTATAAATTAAATTGTTTTGATTTTGTAGGTTTAATAATTTGAGGTAAAAGTCGTTTTCTTTTGATTTTTCAGAAAGTATCTTGCTTAAACTACCAGAAATAGTTAATATATTCACATTTAACATTTGTTCAGGAGGAATTTGACCTTTATAAACTACTTTGTTTTCTTCTTGTTTAATGGCATTTTTTTGATTGTCTTCTGCTGTCCAATTAGCAGAAGTTGTTTTAGCTTCATAGAGGGATAAAAAGATATTGTTTTTTGCTCTAATAAGCGACAAATCGGGTTTTACCTCCATATTGAGAAAGGAAGTTTTAAAATCATGATAATTACCTTTAGACCACACAAAATATTGTTCTAAATTGATGGTATCACTAACCATTAAAAAAGTGGCAGTAAATTTACCACCAACAATTGAATCAGAAATATAAATTATAAATGGATGAAAACCAACGTGAGTAAATTTTATAGAATCATTAGCTGAAACAAGCATAGAAAAAGTTCCATTTATATCTGTTGCAACTCCTTTGCTATTATTTACAATTAAATTAACTCCATGCAATGGTTGTTGCAAACTGTCTGAATTGATTATTTTTCCTTCGAAAAGAATAGGCTTATGAGTAAAATTTGTGTCTTGTGCATTTAAAAAAGGAGCGGTTATTAACAGGAAGAGAAAGGTGTAAATTAGTTTTTTCATGGTAATTGTTTATGTAAACAAAAGTAAACAAAATAACATTAATTGGATTCGCTAATGCCGATTGTGATTTTAAATGTCGCATAAATGCTCCTTAAAATCTACATCGGCATTATACTTTAGGAAATATCATTGCGGCATTAAGAAGTTAAAATGTTATAACTTTATTTATTCCAAATTCCTTTGGCTTTTCCATTTACAATTTTCCAATATTGAATGGGTTGAAAAATTGCTCTTGGAATTATTCCAATTAATGTAGCTAAAATAACTCCTGTGCTTCCCATTGCTAAATTTTTTGCAAAGTAAATTGATAACGGAATATTAATAATACTTACAAAAATAGCATGATATAAACTCAGTTGAATTTTGTTTACACCAGCTAAAAAATTAGCAAATATCATGGTGGAAGTACTTACAATTACCCAAAGAGCCATAACTATTGATAGATTGAAAGGTATTGCTAATCTATCTCCTATCCATAATTGGTAAGCGTTGTTTGAGAATAATAGCATTATTATAATTCCTATAATAACAATAAACCACAGCTTTATTATTTTTAGGGTAGCCTGTTTTACCCATTCCATATCGTTTTTTGTATAGGCTTCTGTATATGCAGACCAATAAGGTGCTGTGATAATAGTAAATACCATATTCATTACTCCAAAATATTTGTAAGATACATTATAAACGGCTACATCTTCATTGCCAATTAATTGAGAAATGATAATGTTGTCTGTAGCAGCAACAATTATTGCAGCTACTTGCGTTATAAAAAATCGCACACCCAAGTTGAGTAATTCTTTTGCTTTACTAAAATCGATGTTTTTAAATGAAGGACTATAACTTTTATATCTTCCATTGAACGCCCAAATACTTGCTAAAAATGGAATTATTAGATTAATAAGGCTAAATGAAGCTCCTAAATACAAGAGTGAACCATGTGTGGTTTTGGTTAAAATAAATACTACAATAAGTGAAAATAAACTTCCTAAGGTATTTATTAAGCTACTAATTACTGGGCGTTGGTCGGCAATGAAAACAACATTGATTAATTTAATTATAAATTGAAAACAAAAAACAGAAAACACAATAAAAACAAGTTGTTCTATTTCTCGAACTTCATTTGAAGTATTAAGTATTAATCCCCAGTCTAAAAATTGATTTACAATAAAAAAAACTACAAAAAGTCCAACTGCAATTAAAGTAATTATAGCATAAGTAGTGCTAACAAAAACCTTTGCCAAAAGGTCGTTTCCTTCTGCTTTGGCAATAGCAAATTTATTACGTAGTCCGTTTCCTAATCCTATATCAAAAAAAACAAACCAACCAATAACAGAAGACAATGTGAGCCAAATCCCATATTTTGTGGGATTTAAATAGTCAATAGTAAGAGGAACTAACAACAAGCTAATTATTATACTTATTCCTTTTAACAAAAAAGAGCCTATAATATTTTTTTTAGCTCTTATTGTGCGTTCATGACCAGAAAAAAAACTATTAAATAAGTTGCGTATCACTTTTTCTTAAATATACGATTAAAAAACCCTTTCTTTTGGTCTTCTTCATAATAACCATATCCATAACCATATCCATAACCATATCCATAGCCATAACCTAATCCAGAAAGTTTTACAGCATTAAATATAATGGATGGATTTTTTATACGCTCTTCTTTGTAGAGTTGGTTTATTTGCGTGAGGTATTCCTTTTTTGTTACATTTTGCCGTACAACAAAAATAGTTGCGTCAGCATATTTTGAAAGTAATAGAGCGTCTGTAACTAATCCAACTGGAGGGGAGTCAATAATAATAGTGTCAAAATCTTGTTGAAGTTTGTTTATTAACTCATCCATTTTTTCTCCCATAATCAATTCGGAAGGATTTGGAGGAATAGGGCCCGAAGGAATGATACTTAAATTTTCCACGGAAGTTTTTTGTATGATGGATGCTATTGTTTCAGCTCCAATTAAAAAAGAACTTACTCCTTTGTCATTAGAAATTTCAAAATCAGCAACAATTTTAGGTTTTCTTAAATCTAACCCTAATAAAACTGTTTTTTTACCCGACAAAGCAATAATTATGGATAGGTTCATCGAGGAAAATGTTTTTCCTTCAGAACCTATAGATGATGTAATTAAAATGGTTTCTTTTTCTTTGCCTTTTAAAAAGTATTTTAAATTTGTTCGAACAGTTCTAAATGATTCCGCTATAAGTGATTTTGGTTTTTCCGAAACCACTAACGCATAGTGTTCTTTGCTATATCCAACAATACCAAGCATGGGAATTTTAGTAAGTTTTTCTATGGTTTTTTTATCTCTAACCGTATCATTAAATTGCTCAAAAACAAAAATTACTCCTGTTGGAATGAGTAGTCCGAGTAATAATGCTAATGAATAACTTTTCTTAGGAATTGGTCTTATTGGATAAGAAGTAGATCGAGCTTCTTCAATAATTCGGTTGTCAGAAACAGAAGCTGCCAAAGCAATAGAGGTTTCAGCTTCTTTTTGAAGTAAGTATAAATACAAACTTTCTTTTACTCTATATTCTCGCTCAATTCCAACTAATTCACGCTCTGTTTTTGGTATAGTTCCCATTTCATTTTCAAGCGAATTCATAGAAACTTGCAAATCTTTTTTTGAAGTTTGAAGCCCTGTTTTTATGGATTCGATATTTTGTAGCAGTGTGTTTCTCGTAAATTTTATTTTATTATTAATTGCAACAATAGCTGGAGTTTCTTGATTATAAGATTGTTCTAATTTTTGTTTTTCTATTTCTAAATCGGTTATTTGGGTTATCAATCTAACTAAAAGTGGGTCGTTAATTCCTAATGATGAAGGAGCAATGTTGCTAATACTTTTGTTCTCTTGTACATACTTTTGAAGGTAAGCAATAAAACTAAGTTGGAGGTTAATGTTAGAAATTTCATTGTCTTTGAGTTTAACTCGTTCTAAAATTTGTTGCGATTTGTTGCTTACATCGGTAATTCCTTTTTCAATTTTAAAATTTTGACGTTGAATTTCTATGGTTTTCAAATCTTCTGAAATTGAAGTGAGTTGGTCGTTTATAAAATTAGCAGTGCTGCTAGCGATTTTA
>PCUH01000191.1:24660-24802 GCA_002770955.1 Flavobacteriales bacterium CG18_big_fil_WC_8_21_14_2_50_32_9
CTTTCACATCATGTTCTAAATAAACATCAATGAGTGTATTAATAAAATCTAATCCTCTTTGAGGAACTACATCTTCAATACTTATTAGAATAACTGAGGATTGTTTATTAAGTAGTGCAATATTTAATTTTGCTTGATAAAA
>PCUH01000015.1:0-5611 GCA_002770955.1 Flavobacteriales bacterium CG18_big_fil_WC_8_21_14_2_50_32_9
TTTTAAATTTCCAAAAATTGCATATATTTCAACAGCTAAGTCTTGAGCTTTTTGCCATCCTGTTATATCTTCAAATTTTTCTATTGCCATGATAATTTTATTTTAATTAATTCTATTTACTAATTCCTAACTACTAACACCTAATCCCTAACTACTAAAAATTCCTTTTCAACATTTCCATATCATCAAAAGGAAATTTTTCGCCATTAATTTCTTGATACTTTTCGTGTCCTTTTCCAGCAACCAAAATAATATCATTGGCTTCAGCTAAGGCACAAGCTGTTTTAATTGCTTCTTCTCGATTGGTAATAGCCAACACCTTTTTAAAAAATTGTGGTTCAACCCCTAACCGCATTTCAGCAATTATTTGTTCAGGATTTTCAGAGCGGGGATTATCTGAAGTAAGTATTACTTTATCAGAAAAATTGCAGGCTATTTTAGCCATAATTGGTCGTTTTGCTTTATCTCTATCACCTCCACAACCTACAACAGTTATTACTTTTTCGTTTCCTGTTCTAATTTCTTTGATAGTTTCTAATACATTTTTTAGTGCATCGGGCGTGTGGGCATAATCAACAATAGCAGCTACATTTTCAACAGATTTTATGTATTGAAACCTACCTTCCACAGAAACCAAATTGCTGATAGCAGTTAAAACATCTAACTTATCTTGATTCAATAAAATGGCTGTTGCATAGATAGATAATAGGTTATAAGCATTGAACCCACCTATTAATTTTGTCCAAACTTCATTGTTATCCATATTTAACAACATTCCAGAAAAATCGCTTTCCAACACTTTACAACTAAAATCTGCCATTGATTTTAAGCCATAGGTTCGCTTGGTTGCTGAGCAATTTTGTAGCATTATCAACCCATTTTTATCGTCTTTGTTTACCAATGCAAATGCTTTATCTGAAAGTGAATCAAAAAACATTTTCTTTGCTTTTATATATTCATCAAAGGTTTTATGATAATCTAAATGATCGTGTGTGATGTTAGTAAATACAGCACCAGTAAAATCAACCCCAGCAATTCTGTGCTGATGAATGGCGTGAGAACTTACTTCCATAAAACAATAGGTACAACCTTCATCAACCATCAATCTTAGTAATGCATTTAATTGGATGGCATCAGGCGTAGTATGTGTTGATGGAAAGTTTTCTCTTCCAATTTTATTTATCACTGTTGAGAGTAGTCCTGATTTATGTCCTAATTGCGTGAACAATTCATGTAATAAAGTAGCAGTTGTAGTTTTTCCATTTGTGCCTGTAATTCCAACTAATTTTATTTCAGAAGAAGGATTATCAAAAAAGTTAGCGGCAATAATTCCAAGAGCTAGTGATGAGTTTTTAACCTTTACGTACGTAATGTTTTCAACTAATTTTTCGGGAAATACTTCGCAAACTATAGCAATAGCTCCATTTTCTATGGTTTGATTTATATATTGATGTCCATCTACAACAGTGCCTGAAACAGCTACAAAAAGACAATTTTTTTCTACTTTTCTTGAATCAAAACAAATTTTATCTACAATTAGATTAGTAGAACCCACCAATTCTTCAATTCCTGTTTTGTATAATATGTCTTTTAGTTGTTTCATTTTTTTTTGACAAGGGAGCATGCTCCCTTGTTGTAGTTATAGTTATAATTCTAGTGTTAGCACTATTTTTTCTCCTTTTATAATTTTACTTCCTGATATTATGGATTGATTTTTTACTGTTCCCTTTCCTACAAAAACAACTCTCAAACCCTGATTTTCTAGTATGTACAAAGCATCTTTAATGCTCATTCCAACAACATCAGCCACATAAATAGGAGCTATTTTTCTTGATGAAATAGTTACCTCATCTACGCCAGTACTAATCTTAGCCCACTCATCAACAGTATTGTTTATTTTGGTTTTAATACCAAAATGATTATAAATCATTTTTAAATCATCATAATTTCCGTCTTTTGCATAAGGAATACGAGAAAGTGCAATGTTTTCGGTTTTAACAATTTCTTTATGAATGCCCAAACTTGTTGCATATACCTTGTCGGCTACTTCTTTAAAAATAGGACCTGCAACTAAATTCCCATAATACACTCCTTTTGATGGAGCATTTACTACAACAATACAAGAATACTTAGGATTATCAGCGGGAAAATAACCCACAAATGATGCTTGGTGACTTACTTTTATATCTCCTTTATATTTATACCCTAATTTTTTATTTGCAATTTGTGCTGTTCCAGTTTTTCCAGCAATTTTATAGGTATCATTTTTTAAATTTCTGGCCGTTCCTTCTTCAACAACTGCTTCTAGCATTTCTTTTGCCATTGCTATTGTTTTTTGAGAACAAATTGAGGGGTTTAATACTTCCGTTTCGATTGTTCTAACCAACTTCCCTCTATATCTTATTTCTTTTACAAATTTGGGTTTTACCATTTTTCCATTATTAGCAACGGCATTATAAAAAGTAAGAATATTCAAAGGAGTAAGTTCCAACTCATAACCTATAGACATCCAAGGAAGTGTAATTCCAGACCATGTTTTGTCAGTAGTATTTTTAATTTTTGGAGTTCCTTCGCCAGATAGTTCAATGTCTAATTTCTTATTGACATACATTTTATTTAATCTATCAATAAATTTTTGAGGTTCTTTGGTATAAACCCTGTTAATTTCTTTAGAAATAGCCACATTAGAAGATTTAACAAAAGCTTCTTTTATAGAAATAGTGCCATAGCCTCCCTTATGAGAATCTCGCATCACTGCATCATAAAATCGAGTTGTTCCATCTTCGGTATTTACCATATCATCTAAATTCAAATACCCATCTTCAAAAGCCGCCATTAGAGAAGCTAATTTAAAAGTTGAGCCAGGTTCGGTGGCTGCTCCAACAACAAAATTGTATGATTCATAATAAGAACTATCTTTATTCATTTGTAGGTTGGCAATTGCTTTTATCTCTCCTGTTGCAACTTCCATAACAGCCACACAACCATAGCCTGCGTGGTGTAATTGAAGTTGTTTAAGTAGTGCGTTTTCTGCTACATCCTGAATATTAATGTCTATCGTTGAATAAACATCACTTCCGTCAACGGGTTCAATTTCGTTTTCATCATTGATTGGCATCCACACACCACCTGCAATTTTCTGCTCCAATCTTTTTCCATTTATTCCTTTTAATTCTTTGCTATAAGCTCCTTCAATCCCAACTGGCTGAATACCCTCTCTATCATAACCAATAGTTCGAGCTGCCAAAATATTAAATGGTTTTACTCTTCTGTTTTGTTGTGTATATATAAAGCCTCCTTTGTATTTTCCTTTTCTGAAAATTGGGAAAGTTTCCATTTCTTTTAAATCGGTAAACTTTACATTTCGTCTGATTAAATGATACCTAGCACCCTTTTTTCGTGCAGAAACTAATTCTGACAGGTATTGTTTTTTAGACTTTTCAGGATAAAGTTGACTTAGTTTTAGTGCAAGAGAATCTACTTTTTCATAAAAAAATTCATCTAAAATGGAGGGAGTGTTCACGTCAAAACGCACTTCATATTTAGGAACTGATGTAGCTAATAAACTTCCGTCTTCTGCATAAATATTCCCTCTTACCGCTTCAATACTATTGTAAAAAATAGTCAAATTTTCAGCCTTTTCTTTCCATTGAGCTCCCTGAACGATTTGAACATTTACTGTCTGACCAATTATTACCAACGCAAAGACAACAATAACAACATACACCAAATACACACGAGATAATATGTCTTTCTTTTCGTTGCTCATTCTTGTATTTGTTTCAATTCTTTTGCACTAACAATTATTTTTGTTGGTGGAACTGTTGATTCTTTCACTCCAAATAATTCACTTTTTGAAGCTACTTGAGATTGTTTGCTCTCATAATTCAAATCTGATTTTATGGTTATATATTCCGACCGAAGCTCTTTCAGTTCATCGTTAATATTATCTAATTCTCTTACTAATTTTTCGGTGTTATATCCATTTGCTATATAAAGAAGCCCTAAAAAAGTAAGAAACAACACAAAAGGTAAAGCCCCAACAACATTGTCTTTTGCTAAAAAGCTACCTGTAATCAAAGAAGTAAAAAAGTTAGGTGATTTTATTTTCACCTCTTTTTCTTCAAGTTGCTCTAGTTTTTTCTCTGATTTTAGTTTGTTCATGCTTTTGGGTTTAAGATTTTGTGTTTCAGGCTTAAGGACTTCAATCTTTACATTTCAACCTTTGTGTTTCTCCCGAAAAATCGGGACAAGACTCTCAAGGGAAAGGCTTACACACATTTCCTCATTACTACATTGTTACATCCACACATTTTTAAATTTTTTCCGCTATCCTTAGTTTTGCACTTCTTGCTCTATTATTTAGTTGTAGTTCTTCTTCGCTGGGTGTGATTGGTTTTCTGTTCACTGCCTTAAATTTTAATTGTGGATTTCCAAAAAAATCTTTCTCTACTTCTCCTTCAAATTTTCCACTCTTTATAAAATTTTTAACCAATCTGTCTTCCAATGAATGATAAGTGATTACCGACAATCTTCCTCCTGGCTTTAGCACCTCATAACTTTGTTCTAGTAATTCTCTCAAGGCATTCATTTCGTCATTCACTTCAATTCGCAATGCCTGAAAAACTTGAGCTAAATACTTATTTCTCATTTTTCCTGGCACACAGGTTTGAGCTATTTCAATTAACTGCTGTGTGGTGGTTATTTTTGTTCCAGCCCTGTAACTCATTAACTCTTCCACCAATCTTTTTGCATTATTTACCTCTCCATAGTTCCTAAAAATCCATAACAATTTTTTCTCATCATATTCATTCACAACTTGAGCCGCTGTGAGTTTTCCATTTTTATTCATTCGCATATCCAACGGACCTTCAAATCGAATAGAAAAACCTCTTGAACCTTCATCAAATTGATGGGATGACACTCCTAAATCAGCCAATACTGCATCAACAGGAATTACTTTATAGAGTTTTAAATAATTTTTCAAATAACGAAAGTTCTGTTTTACCAACACAAATCGAGCATCATCTATACTATTCTGAACGGCATCTTCATCTTGGTCAAACCCAAATAGTTTCCCTTTTTTTCCTAATCGACTTAGTATTTCTTTTGAATGTCCACCACCTCCAAAGGTTACATCCACCACTACTTCATCTCCTTTTATTTCCATCCCATCTACCGACTCCTGAAGCAATACTGGATTATGGTAACTCATCGCCTTCCTCTTTTTTTGGTGCACCTCCCCCCATCACTTCCTCAGCCAAGTTGGCGAAATCATCAGGCTCATCTGTTAATAAACTATTATAGGTTTCAGCATCCCAAACCTCAATTCTATTGGAATAAGCAAACAACACTACCTCTTTTTCAACTCCTGCATAAGTTAGCATTTGCTTTGGAAAAAGAATTCTGCCCACCGCATCTAATCCTAATTCAGATGCTCCTCTATAGAAATAGCGAATAAATTCCCTGTTTTTCTTCACATACTGATTCAGCTTATTCACTTCTGCACTAATTCCTTCCCATTCATTTTTTGGATACAACACCAAACACTTCTCAAAACCTCGATTTAGGACAAATTTTTCCTGAGCAGCTGGATCCAACTGCTTACGCA
>PCUH01000015.1:5662-5804 GCA_002770955.1 Flavobacteriales bacterium CG18_big_fil_WC_8_21_14_2_50_32_9
CTCCAATGAAATTTGCCATACAATTTGCTTACAATACCGAAACCAAATAGGTTTTCGGATTTTGGTTACGAGTATAACTCAAACTAATTATCTTTTCTTCCGAAAAGCTATTAAGTCTGAGTATATCAGATTTTTATTTTTG
>PCUH01000015.1:5843-6592 GCA_002770955.1 Flavobacteriales bacterium CG18_big_fil_WC_8_21_14_2_50_32_9
GATGAATTTCTTAAAAGGCATAACATTTTGAAATTCTTGTATTTATATTGTTGAAAAAATGTGGGAAACTTTAATGAGGAGAATACGCTTTTATGAATTAGAAACAAATAGCTACTTTTGGAAAATAATTTTTCGAAATGAAAGATTCATAAACAACCTCTTGCAATCTTTTGCCTAAAATGAAAATAAAAACTGCTGAATTTGTAATTAGTAACACCAAGCTTGAGTTATGTCCAGCTCCAACTCTCCCTGAATATGCTTTTATTGGTAGGTCTAACGTGGGAAAATCTTCACTGATTAATTACCTTGTCAACAATAAAAAGCTATCTAAAACCTCGCAAACCCCTGGAAAAACCCAATTAATTAATCATTTTTTAATTAATGAAAAATGGTATTTAGTAGATTTACCGGGCTATGGCTATGCTAAAACATCGCAAAAAAACCGACTGAAATGGCAAGGTTTTATTTCTGATTACATTCTTCAACGAGAAAATTTACTCAACCTTTTTGTGCTGATAGATTCTAGACTTCCTCCTCAAAAAATTGATTTAGATTTTATGGAATGGCTAGGTGAAAAACAAATTCCTTTTGCTATTGTTTTTACAAAAATTGATAAAGTAAATAGCTCAACGCTCAACAAAAATTTAATGCACTACAAAAAAGAAATGTTGAAATATTGGGAAGTAATGCCTCCCTCATTCTCTACATCAGCCGAAAGCAAAATTGGTGGTGAAGGAATTTTAAAATAC
>PCUH01000015.1:6675-6840 GCA_002770955.1 Flavobacteriales bacterium CG18_big_fil_WC_8_21_14_2_50_32_9
AGAGCAATTTGCTATGTTGGCTCCGCTCTACAACGATTGGAACGCTCAGATTAATGTGATTTCTAGAAAAGATATTGACGAGCTTTACCTTAAGCATGTGCTACACTCCTTAGCCATCGCCAAAGTGGTAGATTTTAAAGACGGTACAAAAATTTTGGATGTAGG
>PCUH01000151.1:0-5743 GCA_002770955.1 Flavobacteriales bacterium CG18_big_fil_WC_8_21_14_2_50_32_9
AGGGCTTGTTTCGTAACTCATTTTTAAAATTTCAAATAACCATGTTTAAAGAAGATTTCTTACATTATATTTGGAAGTTCAAACGCTTTAAATCGCAAGATTTAGTAACCACCAACGGTGAGCTTATACAAATCATAAAAGTAGGGTTGCACAACCAAGATGCTGGGCCTGATTTTTTTAATGCTCAACTTAAAATTGGCAAAACCATTTGGGCAGGAAATGTAGAAATACACCTCAAATCTTCCGATTGGAATACACACAACCATCAAAAAGATAGTGCTTATGACAATGTGATTTTACATGTAGTTTTCGAGCATAATGGAGAAGTGAAAAACACCAAAAGCAACTCCATTCCAACTCTTGAACTAAAAGAGAACATTGACTTGGATTTGTTGCACAATTACCATCAATTAATTTATTCCAAAAATAAAATTGCATGTGGAAATCAGGTAACTAAAATTTCAAAATTTGAATTTGATAATTGGCTAGAAAGGTTGTTGCTAGAGCGTTTAGAAAGGAAAATAGGACTAATTAAAACTCATTTAGAAAACAATAAAAACAATATAGATGAAACATTCTATCATTTTCTATTTAAGTATTTCGGACTGAATGTAAATTCCATTCCTTTTGAACAGTTGGCTCAAAATACACCTTTAAAAATCATAGAAAAACATCCTCAACTTATTAGTATTGAAGCATTATTGTTTGGTCAGGCAGGCTTTTTGAATGAAAATTTGGATGACGATTATTTTCAACGATTAAAAAAAGAATACGCCTTTTTGCAATCAAAATTTCAGTTGCAAGCTATTGAAAAAGTAACTTGGAAATTCTCCAAGTTAAGACCTTCTAATTTTCCAACCATACGCATCAGTCAGTTGGCAATGTTGCTAAAAAAACATCCTCGACTTTTCTCTAGAATTCTGGAGTTAAGTGATGTGAAAGAAATTCAGCAATTACTTCAAACATCTGCTTCCGATTATTGGTTAACTCGCTATCAATTTGGTGTTGTTTCTAAATCTAAACCTAAAAAAATGGGTAAAACCATGCTTAACACTATTATTATAAATGTAGTTGCTCCTTTTTTGTTTGTTTATGGCAAATTGCAACAACAAGAAAAATATGTAGCATTGGCATTAGAATTACTAGAAAAAACTCCTCCAGAATCAAATTCCATAATTGCAGGTTGGGAAGCAATGGGCATTGAGCCAACTAATTCAGCAACAACTCAAGCACTCATCGAATTAAAAACAAATTACTGCTCACAAAAAAAATGTTTGAACTGTCAAGTTGGAGTTAAACTTTTATCTACTTTTTGATAAAAAAAAATTACCTTTGTAAGAGTTTTTTTAATTAATTTTTATTGCAATGATAAAAAAAATAAAAGCTTATTTTGAAGAAAAAGCCTTTGGTGTTTGTGCTTGGTGGGGAGAAAAATTGCATTTAAAATCGAGCAGTATTCGTATGTTTTTTATTTACATTTCTTTTCTTGCCTTAGGTTCTCCATTAATTATTTATCTAATCATGGCTTTTATTTTAGATCATAAAGAATATTTTAAATTTAGAAAAAGAAAGTCGGTTTGGGATTTGTGATGTTGAAGAATAGAGATTCTTTCACTTCATCCCGAAAGCTTTCGGGATTTCGTTCGGAATGACGCAACACATAACAATTAACTAAACACTAACCCCTAACTACTAATACCTATCTATGGAAATACCTTTATTAAAAGACGTTGTAATTATTCTAGGATTATCCGTTTTAATTATTTTACTTTTTAATAGATTTAAAATCCCACCCATTTTAGGGTTTCTTATTACGGGAATTGTAAGTGGCCCCCATGGTTTAAATTTAGTTAATGCAGGTCATGAAGTAGAATTACTTTCTGAAATAGGGATTATATTTCTATTGTTTGTCATCGGTATCGAATTTTCATTAAAAGAACTAGTCTCTATAAGAAAAACAGTATTATGGGGTGGTTTAATGCAAGTTGGAGGAACTATTGGAATTACTACTTTATGTGCAGTATGGATAGATATTCCATTAACAACGGCTATTTTTATTGGCTTTTTATTTTCATTAAGTAGTACTGCCATTGTGTTGAAAATGCTTCAAGAGAAAGGAGAAATTAATTCACCACATGGAAAAGTAACCGTAGGAATATTAATTTTTCAAGACATTATTGTTGTCTTAATGATGTTAGTAACTCCTTTATTGGCAGGTCAATCAGAAAACCCATTAAATGAATTACTTATTTTAGTATTAAAACTAGCAGGAATTCTTCTTGTACTTTTTTTATTAGGAAAATATGTAGTTCCCTTATTGTTTAAATCTGTAGTAAAAGCAAAAAGCACAGAATTATTTATCTTAACAATAGTTGTACTTTGTTTTTCAACCGCTTGGCTAACATCTGTTGTTGGATTATCGTTGGCATTGGGCGCTTTTTTTGCGGGATTAATTATTTCAGAATCGGAATATAGCCATCAAGCAACCGCTAATATCTTACCTTTTAGAGAAATTTTCATCAGCTTTTTCTTTGTTTCAATTGGAATGTTGCTCGATTTAGATTTCTTTTTTAACCACTTGCTTTCCATCCATCTTATTGCAATTGCTGTAATTGTTTTGAAAATGATTGTTATTGGTATAACGGTTTTAATACTTAAATATCCAGCTCGAACCATATTTCTAACCATGTTGAGCATTTTTCAAGTGGGAGAATTTGCTTTTTTGCTTTCATCAACAGGAATGGAGTATCAATTACTTTCAGATACTATTTATCAACATTTTTTAGCTGTTTCTATAATTACAATGGGAGCCACTCCTTTTGTGCTGAAATATGCTGCTAACATAACTGATTTTCTTATTAAAACACCCATGCCTAAAAACGTGCGGAGAAGACTAAAATCAATTACAAATGGAAAGGCATATAATTATAAAATTGAAGACGAAAATTATCACGATCATTTGGTAATTATTGGCTATGGATTGAATGGAGAAAATGTAGCTAAAGCAGCAAAAAAAGCTAAAATACCTTATTTAATTGTTGATTTAGATGTACATGCTATTGCAAGAGGTAAAGCTAAAAATGAACACGTTATTTTTGGTGATGCTACCAATGATGTTATTCTAAAACATGTTCATATCCATGAAGCAAGAGTAGTTGTGGTTGCTATTTCATCGCCCGAAGCCACCAAGCAAATTATTAGAGCAATTCGAACATTTACAAGAACCGCTCATATTATTGTGAGAACGCGCTATGTTAGTGAAATGGAAAGCAATATTTTAGCTGGTGCCGACCAGGTTATTCCCGAAGAATTTGAAACATCTATTGAAATTTTTACCCGTGTTCTTCGAAAATATCTTGTTCCAAACCATGAAATAAAACAATTTGTAAATTTCATTAGAAACAGAAACTATGAAATGCTCTCATCACTTTCTACTTTTGATGAACAAAAAGAATCTACCTCAAATTTATATAATGAACAAAAAGATATTGCGACTATTTACGTAAAACAAGGAAACAATAAAATTGTTGGTAAAACGCTTAACAAGTCTTCACTCAGAAGTGATTATGGAGTAACTCTGCTTGCCATAAAAAGAAATGGTAAATATATTACTGATATTTCTTCAAATGATACTATACAACAAGAAGATACCCTTTATTTATTGGGAAGTGCTAAACAAATTTCGTTTATAGCCAAATTTTTTGAGGTAGATTATTAATTTTTTAATGCTGTTTTAATAATCCATTTTTATAAAAATAATCATTAGTTTGATAGTAGGATACTGTTTCTTTTAGAAAAACTGGGTCAGTTTTTATAATGTTCAATTGGTTATATTCTTCATTCCATTGATAAAAATTAGCTCCTTTCTTTTCATTCAACACCATGATTTTATGGTTTTTTAGTAGTGCTAATTTTGTGTAATTTCCTATAAAAGCTCGTTCTTCTGTGTTATTGGATTTATTTATATCAATTCCCATAAATTGAGAAGTGTATGACCAATTCAACATTCCGAAAAGTGAAGGAAAAACATCTATTTGCGAACATAATTGAGTTATTTCTGTTGGTTTTGATGCTTTTAGGTTATAAATTATGGCTGGAATATGATATTTATTTACGTCAAGTTCTCCTTTGCCTGCACTTGAAGCACAATGATCTGCCATGATGACAAAAATAGTATTTTCAAACCAAGGTTTTGCTTGGGCATGTTCTATAAATTCATGTATAGCAAAATCAGTATATTTAACAGCTCCATCTCTATTGCTTCCCGAAGGAATATCTATTTTATTTTCAGGATAAGTATATGGCTTATGGTTGGAGGTTGTCATAATAAAATCAAAAAATGGCGTGTTTAATTTATAATTTTTGTCTGCTTCTTTAAGTACTTTGGCATAAAGATCTTCATCACAAATACCCCAAGCGTTTTCAAATTTTACCTCATTGTCATCAATGTTAGTTCGTTTTGCAGTAAAATCATCACTTAACAAAAAACCCCGACCTCTATCCACAATGTCGAAACTATTTCCTCCAAAAAACTGATTCATATTATCAAAATAACCATCTCCCCCATAAAAAAACACGTCTTTATACCTTTTTTCTTTAAAAACACTCCCAACAGTAAATAAATTGATATTATTTTTTCGTTTCACTATACTTCTTCCTGGTGAAGGAGGTATAGATAATGTGATGGCTTCCATACCCCTAACCGTTCTTGTTCCTGTTGCATAAAGATTAGTAAAAAAAATACTATTGTCCGCCAATGAATCCAAAAATGGAGTAAGGTGTCTGTTATTTCCAAAATGTTCCATAAATTCTGCACTAAGACTTTCAACGCAAATAAAAATGACATTTGGACGATATTCTTTTCCCGTGTTTTTAATAAAACGATTAAAATGATAAGTGTTTGGTGTGGTTAAACTATCATTTTTAGCTACAATAAGTTTTTTAACTAAGTTAATGGATGTATCAATATTTTGAGTAAGATAAAAATCAGTATAACTCAATTCATTGTTTTTAAACGCTGCAAAAAAAGAATAAATACCAGCTTTACTCAACTCATTTTCATAACGGTTCAACGACCATTCTGCTTGTTCATTTTTAATAAAAAGGGTAAAAAAAGAACAAATGAGCAAAATTGTTAATCCCATTGGAATTAACTGTTTTATTGACGCTTTTGCTTGAAAAGTAGATTTAAAAATTCCTTTTTTATAGCCTATCATAAAAATTCCAAACACCAATAAAAAAATGATACTAACTAAAAATGGGACAGGATAAGTTTGGTTAATATTTTCGATTACCTCAAAGGTGTATATCAGATAATCTACAGAAATAAAATTAAAACGACTAAAAAATTCATCCCAAAACGTAAACTCGGCAAAAGTGGTAAATGTGAGTGTAAGTGTTCCTGTAAAATAAGCAATGTATGTAACTATTTTATCAAACAAACTACCTGAAAATTTTGCTGGTAATAGCAAAAGATAGCATACATAAGGAACTAAAAAATAGGAGATTGTACCTACATCATAAAAAATACCCGTCAAAAATATTTTTAGTAATGAAATAATAGAAAATTCTAAGTTATTGAACGACCAAATGTAGAAAATAATCCGAGTAAGTGTTGATAATACAAGAAAAATAGAGGTAAAGAACAGCAATAAATACATTCTTTTGTGTACTAGTGTCATTTTGAAATTGGAATTTTGAAAACACAAAGTTATCCTTTAATTTGAATTACTTTACTACAAAA
>PCUH01000151.1:5766-8358 GCA_002770955.1 Flavobacteriales bacterium CG18_big_fil_WC_8_21_14_2_50_32_9
TTTTACTATTTTGTTAATTTTGCTCAAAATTAAACACATGAGAATTTTAATCACAGGAAGCAATGGACTTTTGGGTCAAAAATTGGTGAAATTATTAGCTGAAAAAAATGATGTTGAACTTATTGCTACATCAACAGGAAAGAACAGAACCCCTTTTACCGAAGGTTATACGTACCATTCTTTAGACATAACCAATCAAAATGAAATAAACGAAGTTTTTAATAAATTTAATCCTGAAGTGGTAATCAACACCGCAGCAATGACTAATGTTGATGCGTGCGAATCGCAGCAAGAACAATGTTGGGAACTAAATGTAAATGCAGTTAAAAACCTTATAGCGGCTTCAGAAAAACACCACACCCACCTCATTCATTTTTCTACCGATTTTATTTTTGATGGTGAAAACGGACCTTACAAAGAAACAGACCCACCCAATCCACTGAGTTATTACGGAAAATCAAAGTACGAATCAGAAAAATTGGTGCAACAAGCTAACATAAAATGGAGCATCATCCGAACGATTATCGTATTTGGCGTTGTTGATGACATGAGCCGTTCTAACATTGTGTTGTGGGCAAAAGAAGCCTTGGCAAAAGGAAATCCATTAACCATCGTAAACGACCAATTTCGTTCGCCAACATTGGCCGAAGATTTAGCTATGGGAACCTGGTTAATTGCTCAAAAAAAAGCCACAGGAATTTTTCACATTTCAGGAAAAGAAACCATGAGCATTATTGATTTAGTGTATAAAGTTGCTGATTTTTATGGGTATGATAAATCCATCATTACTCCAATAGCCTCTTCATCACTCAACCAAGCAGCTAAACGTCCACCAAAAACAGGATTTATTTTAGATAAAGCCATTAATGAATTGGGCTATAGTCCTTGCTCTTTTGAAGAAGGGTTGGCTATTGTGGATGAGCAATTGAAAAATAAATAGTCTTCGCAAGAAAACGCCAGCTATCGCACTAACTGGCTCAAACACCCACTGGGTGTTTGCCCTGTTATGCTCGTTTTCAATTGCAGTCATCCCGATAACTATCGGGACTCCTGACAATTAAAAACTTCACAAGCCTTGTCTTTGACGTTTTCTTATCAAAAACTTTAAAACTAGCAGACACTAATTAAAATCACAAGTAATTGAGTAAAACTATATAATATGTGGCTAAAGCCCCCTTAGTAGTTTAGTTTTAATGCCCCGACCTTAAGGTCGGGGTAAATAGTCAATTTGTCTTATTGGCTTTAGCCACATCACTCGATTAGTAGTGAAATAATATATTCATCTCTTGTTCAAACAAATTTCCTCCTGAATGACAACAAAAGCTTCTATTTATTGTGTATATAATATGTATTGTTGACATTTGTATATCAATTTTTAATTATGAAATAAGCCATGAGCAAAAATGCTCACAATCATTGATGAATATTTCACATGGCGATTCCATTAACTTGTCCCGAGTATCGGGATGAGCGATTTAACAAAATAAAAATACACATATGAAAAAACACATTAACATAGACGAAAGCACCTTAAAAAATCTTCCCCCAGAAGAAAAAGAAGATTTAGGCTTACTGATATCAATGCAGCAAGTAGATATTGAAGCTATTGTGAGTAAAAAGGAGTTTTTTAAAGCGTTGAATGAAAAGTAAACTTATACTTAAATTCGAATGAAAATAATTTATTCTAAAACGACTAAATTCATAAATATTATTTTTTTAATCTCAAAACTTTGTGTCTTTGCGTCTTTGCGAGAGAAAAAAACCATCCTATTGCGTAATTAAGTGAACTGTTTAGACATTAAAATACCCAACAAAATTATTTTTCAGCAACAACTATTGCACTATTTCGCCAACACAAAAAACGTTGTTTTTCTGAACAGCAATAATCCTTCAACCAAATGTTTTATTGCCATTTCCGATAACAACGATTGTGACAAAAACAGTTGGCAATTTGGCTTTATCAGCTACGATTATAAAAATCAGATTGAAAAATTAAGCTCCAATCATCCTGATGGCATTCAGTTTCCTGAGAAACATTTTTTTACCCCACAATTACTCTTTGAGTTAGAAGGAGAAAATAGTCAACTACATTATAATAAGGAACACTACTCAGCTGATGAAATCAATGCAATGCTGAACAGCATAGCAGCCTACCAATTAGAAGTTGTTGCAATAAAACAACCCATAACTGTTAAAAATAGAATTAGCAAAGCGGAATATTTAGATAAGGTAGCAGCACTAAAAAGCCACATTCAGTTAGGCGATATTTATGAAGTAAATTTTTGTCAGGAATTTTATGCTGAAAATGTACCAATTAATCCTATCGACTATTATTTTTTGCTTAACGAAAAATCACCAACACCATTTTCTTGTTTTGTAAAACAGGATGATAAATACTTGCTTTGTGCTTCTCCCGAACGGTTTATTCAAAAAACAGGAAATGATATCATTTCTCAACCTATAAAAGGCACCATAAAAAGAGGTAAAGACCAACAAGAAGATGAGCAGCTAAAAAAAGCTCTTTTTAACGACCAAAAAGAACGTAGCGAAAATATAATGATAGTAGATTTGGTGCGTAACGATTTATCTAAA
>PCUH01000151.1:8429-8764 GCA_002770955.1 Flavobacteriales bacterium CG18_big_fil_WC_8_21_14_2_50_32_9
AGAAAAACAGGAAGCCACCAAAAGAGGTATTTACTCTGGAACGGTAGGCTACATTACTCCCGAAAACGATTTTGATTTTAATGTGGTCATTCGAAGCATTACTTATAACCAACAACATTGTTATTTATCCTTCATGGTTGGTGGAGCCATTACCCACTTATCAGTTCCTGAAAAAGAATACGAAGAATGTCTGCTAAAAGCCAAAGCCATGATAGAGGTGTTGAAAGGGTAGGATTTATTTGTATATTTGAAGTGGTAGACTCAATATTACATTCAAAAATAAATATTAAATGAATTTTACAATAGTCCCTTGGATATTTTTATGTGTTGGGTTA
>PCUH01000166.1:0-18334 GCA_002770955.1 Flavobacteriales bacterium CG18_big_fil_WC_8_21_14_2_50_32_9
CGTACTTACTGTATATATTATTTGATGAATACCCACTCCTGCAACACTTGGATTAAATTGCCCATTAGCACTATTTACAATACCGTTTCCACTCCAAACCCCACCACCTGTAGCAGCTGATAAATTTATTATAGCACCATCTTCACACAAATTGCTAACGGAAGATATTGTTGCGTCAACTAATGGAATAACATTTAAATTTGTTGTAATAATACTATCGCAACCAGAAGCAGCTACAAGCGTATCTAAATAAGTTCCTGATTGAGTTACAACCTGCCCTCCAGGTAAAGTAAAGTTATCCCCTTGGCAAATGGAAGGACTTTGAGCACTTGTTACAGGATTAATAACTGTAATTTGAACAGTATCAGATGCTGAACAACCATTGCTGTAGCTTACAGTAACATAAATACTTCCAGAAGTATTAACAACAGTAGAAGCATTCACTCCTCCATTCGACCATAAGTAACTTGCTCCAGAAGGCAAGGAAGGAACGGCAGTTAATGTGAGTGAACTCCCTGCACAAATAGGAGTTACCCCTGAAATTGTAACCGTTGGTGTTGAATTTGTTACTGTAACAGCTGGAGATGTTCCTATACAACCATTTGTATCTGTTACCGTTACTGTGAATGTTCCACTCAACACAGAAATAGAATCATTTGTACTTGAGTTTGACCAAACAATACTTGTATATAAACCAGTTGAATCAACTATATAAAGCGTTGTTGGATTTGAAGTACACGTAAATAAAGCACCCTGAATTACAGGTGCAGGTGCTGGATGTTCAACCACATCAACAACTACTGTTTTTGAGCAACCATTCCAATTAGCAGTTACCCAATATTGCCCAGTAGAATCTACTACAATTGAATTTCCATTTGACCCATCGTTCCAGAAATAGCTATCATAGGTAGTAGGACTTACTGTTAATGTTGTATTTTGTCCTTCACAAAACTCTAAGTTTCCATTAATTACAGGATTAAAATTGGCAAGCCCAGTTGTATCTACAAACACATTATAATTTACAACTGTTACTCCTGCTGGAGTACCATTATCTGTTGCGGTAAAAGTTATTGTATTCATTCCTGCATTTGCTGGTGAAGAAATAACTTGAATTAAAGCTGTAGCTGGGTTTCCTGGTGTATTATTTAAAGTGGTAAAACCAGGCGAACCATTAAAGTTAATGTTTATTGTTGTAGTTTGTCCGTTTTCAGGCGACAAAAACATGGCATTTATTAATAAGGTGTCATTCATTCCACAAATAGATATTGAATCGCAACCTCCTCCTCCTACATTAGGAATAAAGTTTGCTATTGGAGGAATATTAGTAGTTCCACATACATTAAAATAAAAAGATTGATTATCTAACCAACTCACTCCATCATTTGCACCAAAAGGACCATCATAAGCCGCTCCAGGCTGGTCAAAACGACCTAATTGAATAAAGTTAACACCGTCTCCTTTGTTTGCTCCAACGGTAGATGGCGTTCCTCCAAAACCACCAACACCACCAGAAGCAGAGCCTGTTGTCCATTGCATATCTCCATAACAAAATGCTATATTGTTTCCGTTTGGTAAAACAGGGTCAGTACCGTCAGTAATAATTAATTGAAATGTATTTACTTTATCAGTCGCCATACTATAGTAACCCACATTATCCCAATTGATATACATGGCTGTTGGGGTTATTTTATATTTCACAGTACCTATTCCTCGAGTATCCACATCACCCCAAAAAGGAGCAACCATCACAAAACTAGCCGAAGGAAATGGAGATGATGAAAACGTAGTATAAGAAGTACCGAATGAAATATTTCCATTATTATTAATATACAAATTGGTGTAATTTGTTCCATATAAACAAAAAGTGAAAGGAATGCTTAACAAAGCTGTACTTCCATCGTCATTTGGAGCCATTGCTAATGTGTATGTACTATCGGGTTGAACATAACAACCACAAGTAGTTTCTGGACCATCTTTATCTCCTCCACTTTTTTTAGAAAAAGCATTTTTGATATCTTCTATTGAAGGAGCAAAAGAGCCTGCTTGATTAAAAACTGCATTTAAAGGAAGTCTTCCTTCTTGCTTCATTTTTTCATACGATTTACTATCTATAGTAGGAAGATTTTGGTTTTGAGCAAATCCTTGTAAAGAAATTATTCCTAAAAATAGGTAAGAGAAGAGTTGTTTTTTCATTGTTGATTTTTGTGATTTTATTAACTATAAATTTATTATTGATTATCTAAAGTAAGACTTCGATTAAAGTAAAATGGTTGCATGAAATTTATTTAAATAATGTTACATAACCTGTAACTAATTTTTTTTCATCGCTACAAATATCAGTATAAATTAATTCATAGAAATAGGTTCCTGCTTTAGAATTTCCCCCATCCCAATGAGCAAGAGCGTTTGTACCTTCATACACTTTTCTTCCCCACCTATTATATATTTTAATACTATAATCTTGGGTGTTGTCAACACCAACAATTTGAAGTTAATCATTAATTCCATCACCATTTGGTGTAAACACATTAGGTATAATGCTTTCTGTTTCAGTAAATTCTGTAAATATAACTTCATTAGTTATGGTTGATGAAAATTGACATAATTCATTAAAAGCAAAAAATGTTATGATATATAATCCAGGATTTGAGTATAAATAGACTGCCGAATCTACATTAATAAATTGTGTGCCATCTCCCATATCCCAAAACAAAGAATCTGCTCCAGTGCCAGTGAATTTTAACTCCACCTTAAAGGAATCTACGCCACATGGAGGTGGAGGATTAAAATCTAACAATGCAGAAAAAGGGGGTGCTTGTGTTAATTCAACGCTAAAATAGGCTGTATCAGCAATATTACAAGTGGATGAATCTATAGCAACATACATCACATTATAAGTGCCTTGGTTCGAATAAGTATAAGCTGGATTAGTTTGAGAGGATGTACCAATACCATCTCCAAAATCCCAATAACTATTTGGAGGTGATGGCGTATTTCCTGTAAAATTGACTGTTAATGGTGTTGTACATAGCAATATATTAGGTGGTACGACTGCATTTACTATGGTAGAAACTGGATTAAAATCTACTGTATCTGTAAGGGTAAATGTTGTATTACAAAATAAGTCATAAGCTTCTAAAGTAACTATGTAAGTTCCTGCTGTTGTATAGGTGTAGATAATGGATGTATCATTAATGAATGTTGTTCCATTACCCATATTCCAATATAAAGAATCTGCTCCAGAACCAGTAAAATTTAAAAATATTGTTAAACTATCTGTGCATGGATTATAGGGTGGAATGATAAACTGAGCATTTAAAGAATCGTTCAAGAGAATATTAACATTGAAATATATTGTATCTGCAATGTTGCAAGATGCAGAATCTATTGCTACATACATTATTTGATAACTACCTGTGTCAGCGTAAGTATAAACAGGATTTGCAAGGTTGGATGTTCCAACTCCATCTCCAAAATCCCAAAAATGATTAGGTGGTATAGGATTTCCACTTGATGTAAAATTAACGATGTAAGGTGCTCCACAAAGTGTAATATTAGGAGGGATATTTGCACTAGCTATAACACCTTGAAAGTCTAAGCCAATTTTAATTGCTCCGAAATTACAGTTGGATGAGTTATTCGTACTTGAATAAGCTCCTGGTGATGTAGGGAAATTGCTATTTCCACAAGCAGCACATACTCCTTCATAAATAGTTCCTCTTTTATCAAACCGACTTGTTCCTCCATCAACATGTTCATCTGCCGAAGGGCTTCCAAAATAAGTTCCATACAATAAGTTTTGGGCATCTCTATCCAAAACCATAAAATAAAAATCACTACCATCGGTAGTAGATTGAAGAGCATTTGAGGTAATTGGCATATTAAAAGTATTTCCTCCTGCTACACCAAAACTATTTACATTACCTCCCCAACCTCCAACATAAATATTATCGCAATTATCGACCAAAAAAGCAGTTAGAGAGATGTTTATGGTTGAACTATTTACACTACCAAAAACGGTACTAAAATCACTAACAGTTAAACTATTATTCATTTTATGAATAAATTGATTTGCTCCAACATTATTATAAGTACCTGAAGTTACAGGATAGTTTCCGTTAGTTTGACCAACAACATAAACATCTTGATATTGATCTATTTCTATAATGTATGTTTGATCGTAGGAATTTGTTCCAACATACGTGAGTGCTGCTAGTGAACCATTTGTATTATTAAATTTGGCAATAAAACCATCTACCGAACCTGAAAATGTAGGTCCTATTACTCCAGTAGTTGCTCCTAAATTACTGCTTGTTGTTCCTCCACAAACAAAAGTAGCATTATTTACGTCATCCACCCTAATTGAATAGGCTGCATCACCACCAGAGCCACCAACATAAGTTGACCAAGTTAAAGCTCCTAAATTTGTAGATAATTTTGCCACAACTCCATCATAACCTCCAAATGGTGTTTGACTATAAACACCTAAAGTTGTTGGGAAATTATTTGAAAATGTAGATGAAGCAATATAAACATCATTATTAGCATCCAATATTACTTCTCCTCTTGCGTGGTCTGCATAATTATATTTCAAGTTTGCATTTAAAGAAAAGCCGTCATTAGAAGAACCTCCTAAATAAGTACTTCCAATTAATCCTGTGCCTGTATTATTTAGTTTTGTTACAAAAATATCTGTTCCATTCCCATAAGTAATCCCATCTTCAGTGAAATTAGTTCCTCCATTAAAAGTTTGGTCAAAAGAAAGAGCTGTTGTTGGAAAGTCTGTTGATGAAGTAACACCTAAAATAATTAAATTACTATCTGCATCTGTAATTAAACTATGAGGTTGATCTGCGTTGTTTCCTCCAATAAATGTTGAATACACTATTGAAGTTCCTGTTGGGTTAAACTTTGTAATAACTGCATCAACATTTCCACCAAATAAAATATCATAAGCTCCTACCGAAACTGGATAACCGCTCCCAAAAGCAATTCCTCCTCCATAAAAATTTCCATTAGCATCATAAGTAGCTGTAAAGCCCCAATTATCTGCTGATGAACCTGTTAATGTAGAAAAAATCCAAGTAGGATCTATGATTAAATCATACCCTAAATTGTAAGAGTTTGGCAAATTAAAAGATAATTTTTTTCCTTCCAATATAAAAGAACAAGCAACATCTACCTTTTTACCATTAATATTTTGGTAGGCAATTGGTGCTAATTCTTTAACAATGCCTGTTGACAAGGTTATTTCTAAAATTCCATTTTTTAATTTTATAGCATTAACATTTTCATATTCTACTTTAATGTCTTTCGGATTTCCTCCTTTTTTAACGATAAAATCATATTTCAAATAATCATTTGCACTATAAACATCAACATTAATATTGTTGTAAGTGTTTAAGTATGTTATTTTTTCATAGGAATATACATCAGAATACCAATTGCTTGGATTGTTTCCTTTGATGTAGTTTTTATTATAGGATAATTTATTAGTAGCAATAATTTCGGTTGATAAATTTGAACCTAAAAATTCCATGCTATATGCATGTTTTCTGATTTTAAAAGGTTTTTTACCAAAAGCATTTCTAAGATCTGGTTGGTGTCTTATTTTGTCCAATTGTTCGATATCTTCAGCAGAATACATATCGAAAGTGAATTTATTTTTTTCAAAATAAATATCTCCAATATGCAATTTACAATGATATTTTACTTTTTGATTAAGTTGACCTGCATTTTGAGTGAAATGATAATCAGACTCTTGATTATCATGAGCGTATGTAATAATTGAAGAAATTAAAAATACAGTGAAAAAAAATAATTTACTAAATCTAGAATATTCATTAAACTTCATTTCCATATTTAAAGTGAATTAGTTAATGGTTTGATTATCTCGTCAAAAATATTATTTTAGTAAACTAAGTGAGCCTTTATAAACTTTATTAGCATTATCATTAAGTTCCAAAATATAGAAATAAGTTCCATCACTATACCCACCTCCATTCCAATCATTTTGATACCCATTTTTTTCAAATATTTTCTTACCCCAACGATTAAAAATAACTAATTTATTTTTTGGATAATATTGAAGGTTTGAAAATACTAAATAATCATTCATACCGTCTCCATTAGGTGTTATCACATTTGGAATAGCAATTTCACAAGGAATAACTTCCAATGTTCTTGTAATTTCTTCAATTATTCCACATTGATCCCTAACAGAAAGCGTTATGATTTGTGTTCCACTTAAAAGTGATGAATAAATAGCAGGATTAGTTATTGCAGAGAAATTAACTCCATCATTCCAAACGAAACTATAAGGTGGTAATCCATTCGTAATCCCTGCTGCTAAAGGAGTTTCTGATCCAACACAAATACTATCAACAACTTGAATGCCTAATGACATAGGTGTATAAGGTGCAAATGTAAATAGTATGGTGTCAGTAGCTGAAACATTACAAGCATCAGTTACTGTAACAGTGAAAGTAGTTGGGTTGGTAACATTAACTGCTACTAAGCTATCTGTACTCGTGTTACTCCATAAATAAGAATAGGGTAGTGTTCCATTTGTTGGAATAGTATATATATCTAAAAAGTGATCATTGTTTTCACATTGTAATACTTGATTACCAGAATTTCCATTAATACTAATTGGAGTGTAATCAACTATTACTTCAACTGTGTCAGAAACGGAGGTATTACATTGGTCCGTTACTGTAAAAATAAAGGTTACAGAGCTATTTACATTTGAAATAGAAAAGTTAGGTGAGGAAATGTTTCCTGGCATCCAATTATATGAATACCCAGGATTCCCACCAGATACTGTTCCATTAAGATTTGCTGATTGACCTAAACAAAACAAGGTTGTGTCATTACCCGCAGTAACAATTAAAGGATTAACATTTACAATAACAACTACTGTATCATATCCTACAGAAAGATTACAGCTATCTGTAACTGTCACAATAAAAGTATCTGTCTGATTTACAGGTGTAGTAAGGTTTTGATTATACCCAATAGTATCTCCATTCATATTCAACCATACATACCCATAGGGTGCTAACCCTCCCGTTGCTGAAGATGGTATTGTTATTCCTGAAGTGGAACAAAACAATTGAATATCATTGGTAGAAACTATAATGTCAGGTGCATCAACTACTATTATTGTTCCTGTTGTTACGATAGTATCTCCACAGACATTTATTGTAAAAGCGGTTATAATTATTGTTTCGGAACCTTCGTTTATTCCGTCTGCTGTGGGAGTAACTGTAAAACAAACTGTACTTTGACCTGCAAGAAAATAAACAGAATCAGGAATAAAATTATAATCAACGCCATTAGTAGCTGTTCCAGATATAAAAATTGGTACAGTATCAGCTCCCGTAGTATCTATTCTAGTAAAACATATTGTTGCATCGGCACAACCTTCAATAATTGTTGAATCACCTGTTGCAGTTACAATTTGTATATCAACACCTTCTGAAGTCAAACTTCCTCCTTCCAAAAATACACCAGAATCATATGTGCCATCACCTGCATCAGCAATGGCAATTTTCAAGTGATAGGTTTGTCCACATATAACTTGAGATTTGGCTGTTAATACAACTGTGTGTCCGTCATACTGAATATATTGAGGATTGGTATTGTAAGGTGCATTTGTACCAGTTCCATTATCCACATAATATGCTGCATTGAAAAGATTATTTACATTATCGATAGTTACTGGTGTTGTTGAGTTAGGTATTAATGCTAAATTCACTGCTGAATTTGTGAATGGACCAACTATTCCAGGTCCACTTAAAAAGAAGCCAAAAGCATCATTAAAACCTAAATTAACAAATTCTAAATATTCTTCAGAGCCAAATACATAGTTAAATTTAATACTATCTCCAACAGGAATAAAGTCAAATTCTAATACAGCTGCATCGAAGGTGGTTATTCCTGCCATAGTCGCTAAATCAGGATCTCCACTACCACTAAGATCTGTTCCTGCACTTCCACTATTATTTGGACCAATAGCCGTAGTAACATTTCCTGATGCAAGAATAAGTCCTGTAGGTATATTTATAAGTGTATTAACAGCATTAAATTCACCAAGTTGAGTTGATGCACCTGTAAAAGTTACATTTGAAATTGTTACTCCAGCTCCAACCAACACATTTTGAACATATTGAGTTGGTGTCATTGTTCCAGTTGTAACTAACAATTGAGCTTTAGAGGTCAATGAAAATAATACTAGTAATATAAATGTAAGAAAAGAATGTTTTAATGCCATAGTAAAATTTTTTATATAAATTCAAATATATCTTTTAGTGAAGACTTTGATTTCTATCGATTGGTTGCATAATGAATTTAATTTTTAATTAATTTCTTATATTTGAATCGTTTAGGTTCAGAGCCTAATCTTTTCCTTCTATTTTCTTCATATTCAGAATAGGAGCCTTCAAAAAAATAGACTTCTGAATTTCCCTCAAAAGCTAATATATGTGTACAGATTCTATCTAAAAACCATCTGTCGTGTGAAATAATAACTGCACACCCTGCAAAGCTTTCTATGCCTTCTTCCAATGCTCTAATAGCATTTACATCCAAATCATTTGTTGGTTCATCTAACAATAAAACATTGGCTTCTTCTTTTATTGCCATAGCTAAATGGAGCCGGTTACGTTCTCCTCCCGATAATATTCCTACTTTTTTATTTTGGTCTGCACCTACAAAGTTAAATCGAGATAAATAGGCTCTTGCATTAATTGTTTTTCCTCCAAACTCCATCATTTCAGTACCTCCAGAAAAAGCTTCAAAAATGGACTTTTCATTGGTTAACTCTTTATGTGATTGATCTACATATCCAATTTTTACTGTTTCGCCAACTTTAAAAGAGCCTGAATCTGGTGTTTCTTCTCCCATTATTAATCGAAAAAGAGTTGTTTTTCCAGCACCATTAGGACCTATAATTCCAACGATACCAGCTGGAGGAAGATTAAATGATAGGTTTTCATAAAGTAAGTTATCTCCAAAAGATTTTGAAATATTTTGGGCTTCAATTACTTCGTTTCCTAATCGAGGTCCATTTGGTATAAACAACTCTAATTTAGCTTCTTTCTCAGATGCTCCTTCACTTAATAATTTGTCATAATTATTTAAACGTGCTTTCGATTTACTTTGCCTGCCTTTCGCATTCATTCTAGTCCATTCCAATTCTCGCTCTAATATTTTTCTTCTTTTGCTTTCTGTTTTTTCTTCTTGAGCTAACCGATTTGATTTTTGCTCCAACCATGAAGAATAATTTCCTTTCCAAGGAATTCCGTGACCTCTATCCAGTTCCAAAATCCAACCAGCTACATTATCCAGAAAATACCTATCATGTGTAATTGCGATAACTGTTCCTGGATATTGTTGCAAATGTTGTTCTAACCAAAAAATGGATTCTGTATCTAAATGGTTGGTAGGCTCATCCAACAACAAAATATCGGGTTGTTTCAGGAGTAATCGACATAAAGCAACCCTTCTTAATTCACCTCCAGATAAATTTTTTATCAGTGCATCTTCGGGTGGGCAATTCAACGCATCCATTGCTCGGTTAAGTTTAGCATCTAATTCCCAAGCGTCTAATGCATCAATTTTGTCTTGAAGTTCTGCTTGTTGTTTCATTAATTCTTCCATTTTATCTGGATTATCGAGAATTTCCGAATCTCCAAACTTCATATTTACAGCTTCATAAGCGGCCAATACGTCTATTGTTTCTTGAGCTCCTTCTTGAACAATTTCTTTTACTGTTTTAGTTTCATCTAATTTTGGTTCTTGTTCTAAATAACCAATGGTATATCCTGGAGAAAAAGTAACATCTCCTTGATAGGAAGGTTCAACTCCTGCAATAATTTTCATCACGGTTGATTTTCCAGAACCATTTAGTCCAATTATGCCAATTTTTGCTCCATAAAAAAAAGATAAATAAATATCTTTTAAAATTACTTTTCCGTTAGGTAATGTCTTACCTACTTTGTTCATTGAAAAAATTACTTTTTTGTCATCACTCATTTGAATATCAGTTTATTGTTTTCTATTATTAGTTAGCCCCTAAAGTACAAAAAAAAAGTCGATTCACTTTAAGAATCGACTTTTAAATTTCACTAAAACTATTAATTATGCTTTTTTAACATCAATAGCGTTTAATCCTTTTCTACCTTCTTTCAAGTCAAATGTAACTTTGTCTTCATCAGTGATATCATCAATAACACCTGTTGCATGAACAAAATATTCTTCATTTGTTTCATCGTCTTTAATAAATCCAAAGCCTTTTGTTGAATTGTAAAATTTTACTGTACCAGTTTTCATAAAATTGTAATAAATTAATAAATAAATAAATTTCTACTAAATTAGATAAAAAAATCTTATCATTTTATTTTTTTTTAATTTATTAATAAATAATTAATCATTTGATTTTAATAATTGTTAAAAAAATCATATTATTTCGCATGAAAAAAACATGATGAATGTCATGTTTTTTTTATACCTTTGTAACCAAAATTGTTTTTTTATGAAGAAAAAATTTGAAATACCTCAATGTGAAACTTGCGGATCTAAACACAAATCTATCTTTTGTGATATATCTAAATCGGAAGTTTCTGAATTAAGTGATAGTAAAGGATGTAACCTTTATAACAAGGGTCAAGTGGTTTTTCATGAAGGGAACAGAACAAACGGAATTTACTGTGTAAACAAAGGGAAAATTAAGTTGTTTCAAATTGGTTCTGAGGGGAAAGAGCAAATTATTCGTTTTGCCAAAGAAGGAGATATTATCGGCTATCGTGCCTTATTGAGTGATGAGCCATTATCGGCATCTGCCACATCTTTAGAAGAAGATACTGCTATTTGTTTTATTCCAAAACAACAAGTGCTGAAAATGATAACAGAAAATCCTAATTTCAATTTTAAATTATTAAAAATATTGAGTCATGAGCTTGGTGAAACTGCTAAAATAATTACCGATTTAGCTCAAAAACCAGTTCGAGAACGATTGGCTGAAACATTGTTAATTCTAAAAGATACTTTTGAGTTGGATGATGAAAAAAATATTCAAGTTAAGCTTTCGAGAGAAGAATTAGCAAATATTGTTGGAACAGCTACTGAATCTGTTATTCGTTTATTATCAGAATTTAAAAAAGATAAATTAATTTCTTTAGATGGTAGAACTATCAAGTTATTAAATATTCCTGCGTTAACCAGAACTGCAAATGTTTTTGATTAATTAGAGGCTGTCTTTAAAGTCCAACTTCTTTCCCAAAAAAACGGGACAGGCTGTTATTCTCGTTTTTGAAATTCCGCCAACACCAGTTCGTATAAACCACGAAGTAGCTAAACCTCTATTAGTTTTCAATAATATTAAAAAAAAGTGCACTTGTAGTGTGAGAGCATCAACAATACTTAGAGGAGGGGGCTGTAGTTGAAAATAATTTCAAAATTTCTTATTAATCTATTGTTTTAAAACTAAATCTTTTTAGTTTTGACTTCAAATTGGAAAACCCTCAATGAAATTTAAAACAAAAACGGCAGAATTTTTTTTTGATGAACGTGGATTTATTGTGGTAGAATTTTTAGCTAACAATGAAATTTTTGATGTAGCAGAAGCTCACGAACATATTCGTATAGCTAAAACATTTATTAACAATAAAAAACAACGAGTTTTAGTTGATCTTACTAATAGTTACCATGTTCCGGATGCAGAAGCAAAAAAAATATTAGCTGAGTTTAATCTCAAAACGGCAGAAGCTATAATTGTTGCAACATTAGCCCACAAAATTATATGTGCCTTCTATATTAAAGTGCTTAAAACATGTAAAGCAAATCACCCTGTAAAAATATTTATGCAAAAAGAAAAAGCTGTTGAATGGTTGTTGAATCACCCAAATGAATAAAAACAAATTTTTTTATTCCAATCATTTGCTTGGAATAGAGCATCAACTATACTTAGATGAGAGGTTGCACTCCGTTAGTTCATCTGGCGGAGTCATTACTTGATTAGGTGCTTCGTTGTTTATTTTCAGCTTAATAACTTTTCTTCAGTCATTATTTTAATCGCCTTCTCTGTTTCGTTTTGTCCATCAGTTAATGAGCCTGGTAGCATAATCAGTCGCTTTTTAACTTTCCCATTCTCGTCTTCAAATAGCACTTCAAGTCTCGAACGAGTCAGTCCTGATCTGCCTTGTTTCAGTTTTATCTCTATTATTTTTTTTCGGTCGATAATTGGTGTTTCCGAATTATATAGGCTATTAATAATTCCGTAAATTAAATAAGCTCCAATTAGTCCGAATAAAAACGGCTGAAATGTTTGTCCACTTTTATAAGAGTCGAAGGCAAAATAGAAAAGTCCGATTGATATTGCTCCATAAATCAATAATATTCGAGTGATATTGTTTCCAACAGTCACTTTAGCCACATTCCCAATAACTCCGTCTCTTGTCAAAACAATTCGGTCGGTTAAAATATGACAGAACCCCGTTTTTGTTTTAAATGTCTTTTCTGTTTCCATTTCGTTTTACAATGAATGCCAACTTATATATATCCTCAGTTTTTAATTCATTAGTTGAGGTTTATTCCCTCAAATATATAAAAAATATAGCTTAAAAATCAATCCAATAGCTTTTTATTTTGTATGCTTATATCATAAAATAGAAATTTATATTGGCTGAATTCAAAAGTAAGTTATCTCATCTCATCTCATCTCATCTCATCAAACATAGGAATATCATCTAAAAACGCAAACGATTGATTGTTAAAATCAATTTTGCAACAGTAGTGTTGCAAACCATTGGTAACAATTAAATAGGGTACATGAAACACCATGTTGTAGCGTGCAATTTGATTGAATGTTTCTTGTGTTATTTTAACAGTAGCAGCCTTACACTCAACTAAAACCAATGGATTTCCATTTTTGTTATAAACCAACACATCAGCTCTTTTTTGCATTTCATTTAATTTCAATCCTTTTTCAATTACAATTAAAGAGGAAGGAAATTTTTTCAATGTAATTAAATAATGTACAAAATGCTGTCTTACCCATTCTTCAGGAGTTAGCACAAGGTATTTTTTTCGTATGAAGTCAAAAATATACGCTTTGTTATTTTCTTGTTTAATTTTATGAGGATAATCAGGTAAATTGAGCGAATACATTTCTTTTTTTTTGTGTAAAAATAGAAAATATACTTAAAACACTTAGATTCTTGGAAATTTTGACGAATTTATTTTTTTTCTTTATCAAGACGAAATTTTCAAGCATAACCGTAGCTACGGTTTAAAATTTTAACATAGAGAAAGAGAAAAAGAAAGAGTGAAAAAATCGATAACCTTAGTGTGTTGAGTATAAATGGGAGAATTTCTCTTAATAAATGAACTTCATTGTTTTTTAAATGGGATTATTATTTATTTTTGTCGAAATGGAAATTACTAAAAAATTGGCTCATAAAAATAAAATGGTAATGGCAATTATTGTCATTGTTTTTTTAGGCTATAATTTTTTTATTTACACACAAGAACCTCCAATTGAAGCTCAAAAAATGAGTGAACTCGCCATTCTTGGTGAAAAAATTTATCAAGACAATAATTGCACAGCGTGTCATCAATTTTATGGATTAGGAGGGTATTTAGGTCCAGATTTAACAAATGTTATTTCCGCAGAAGGAAAAGGGTCTATGTATGTAAAGGCATTTTTAAATAGTGGTGTGAAAACGATGCCTCAATTTAATTTTTCGGAAGAAGAAAAGGAAGCATTGGTTGCATTTTTAGAAGCGGTTGATGAAACGGGACATTATCCCATTTATGAAGCAGCACAGAATTTTGGTTGGGTAAGTATAAAATATAAAAAATAAATGAATCAAAAAATCCCTTTTTTATTTCTTTTGCTTGGGCTATCAGCATTGCTTTTGGGTGCTTTTTTTGGTGTTTTAATCACACTTCAATACATCTATCCTGAATTTTTAAAAGAAACACTTGCTTTTAATCGGTTACGTGAATTTCATGTTTCAACGCTGATTGGATGGTTGATTTTAACTGCAACAGGAGGAATTTATTATTATATTTCAAAGGTATTGAACGTGCCTCTTTATTCAAAAAAATTAATGACTATTCAATTTAGCATATTACTAATATGTTCTATTGCTATTTATTTTTCATTTTTATTTGGTAAAATGGGGGGGAGGGAATACCTAACCTATCACCCAATAATTTCTTTTCCAATTTTGATTGCATGGATAGTGTTTGCTATTAATTATTTTAAAACATTAGTTGGTAAAATACAAAATTGGCCTGTTTATTTATGGATGTGGGGTACAGGAATTGTTTTTATGATTTATCATTTTTCGGAAGCACATCTTTGGTTAATTCCATCCATTCGAGAAAATTTTATTAGAGATATAACAGTTCAGTGGAAATCTTATGGTTCATTTGTTGGTTCTTGGAACATGCTTATTTATGGAACAGCTATTTTTTTAATGTCGAAAATAAAAAATGAGAACACAGTTGGAAGAGGGAAAGTTGCTTTTTTCTTTTATTTTTTGGGATTATCCAATCTGATGTTTGGTTGGGCACATCACACGTATTTTATTCCAACTCAACCATGGATAAGAATAGTTGCTTATGCAATGAGTATGTCGGAATGGATAATT
This sequence comes from Flavobacteriales bacterium CG18_big_fil_WC_8_21_14_2_50_32_9, assembly GCA_002770955.1. GTDB lineage: Bacteria > Bacteroidota > Bacteroidia > Flavobacteriales_E > Vicingaceae > BRH-c54. Next base: position 14,661 of record PCUH01000166.1, read on the forward strand.
TTTCTTAGTATAATTATTTCTTGGAAAAAATCCTTGAATCAACAAGATAAAATAAAAGGAAATTTTGCCTATAAATTTTTGTTAGCTACAGATTTTTGGGTTTTTGTGAATTTATTTATTGCCTTGCTTATTTCTATTCCCTACATTAATTTATTTACACATGGAACTCACATCACAGTGGCACATTCCATGGGAACAACTATTGGAATTAACACTACTATCTTGTTAGCTTCAGCAATGTTTATTGCTTATAAAGAAAATGCTAAAATTATTGAAAGCAATACAAAAATTATCAAACTAGGTTATTGGTTGTTTAATGTGGCGTTGGTAGGGTTTTTAACTATGTTGATGTTAGGAGGAGTTGCAAGAAGCAAATGGATTTTTTTAAGCGACAAAGCAACTTCTTTTGGCGAAATGCAAACCTCAATTCAGCCTTTAATTGTGGTATTTTTATTTTTTGGAGTAGTATTGTTTATTGGGTTATTGTTTATATCAATACCACTTATTAAGGTGTTTTTAAATAAGGTTCGTAAAGAAAAAAGTTTGTGAAATTGAAACACCAAACCCCTAACTACTAATTCCTTATTCCTTATTCCCTATTTAAACCTTACACTATGACCTCTTGAAGGATTCGCTCCAAAATTTCCAAAATAGCCAAGCAAAACTTCAAAACCACCATTTCCATTAGTTGCATCAGATAAATCAGATAAGTTAAAGTCATAACTAACTCCCAAAGAAATGCCTTGCCAGTTAAATCGGGTAACGATGTAAGCGGCATCACCGAAACGTAAATATGGACCAATAGCAATAGACATTTCATTGTGATAGTTTGTGAATTTTGAATTGTCTTTTATCCTAATTTTTGCTTCGGCACCCAAATTAAAATAACGGTTTGGTCCCTGAACACTATAAATAATGTTGGGCAATACAGAAAATCCATTATTGGTTACGGCAGCGGTTGTAGAACCTTTTCCTATCTCAGCACCAAAATGAAAAGTGTATTTTTTTAGTAAGGCACTTTCTTCATCATTAAAAGCAACATTAGGAGAATTTAGATGATACATAGAAAAACCACCAAAATACCTTGAAAAATCTGTAGGAGCATAAAACCAATGAATTCCTGCTGCAACATCCAATGCAGAAACACTAGAGCCACCAAATTGGTCAGCAGTAGTAATGTTTTGATCAAAATCAACACCGTTCCATTGGTCGTTGAAAGTTAAATTATCAAATCCTATGGAGCGTTGAATACTTCCTCCCTGAAAACCAACAGAGATAAAATGATTCCCTTTTCCGCCACTCATATCTAAATGATAAGCTAAGGCTAAACTAAATTTAGTAGTAGAAAATTGAGAATCACCAGCATCGTCTTTATAAAAATTAAGACCTAAACCAAACATTCCTGCTTTCATTTTTTTTAAAACGGGCATATCAATAGAAGCAGCCATAGTTGTAAATGCTTCACTCACTGAACTCCATTGGTTTCTATAAAGCAAACTACCTCTTAAATTACCATTAAAAGCACCAGCACTAGCTGGGTTAATTGTCATTGGAGAAGCATAAAATTGTGAAAAATGAATGTCTTGCTGAGCAAGAGCAATGTTGATACTGATTAGTAGTCCAAAACCTAATATAAAGAGTTGTTTGTTCATTGTTTTTTAGTTTAATATTTTAGTAGTAGTTACTTAATTAGAGTAACATTTCCTTTTAACTGTTGGTGACTACCATCTATCATAGTAGCATTAACAGTATAAACAAAAACACCAGGGTTTAGTTCTTTTCCATTGTGTGTACCATCCCAACCTTTTGTTTTATCAGTTGTTGAAAATATTTCTTGTCCGTATCGGTTATAAATTGAAAAACTTAATGATTCAATAACTAACTGACCTCTCACAACCAAGAAATCATTTTTACCATCACCATTTGGAGTGAAAGCACTAGGAACACCAATGTTTAGTTGCATATCAATAATCACAAGAATAGTATCATTAACCACGCAACCATTTTCGGCTGTATAGGTTACAATATAAGTTCCATCATCTAATGGTTGAATAACTGTTGTTGTTTGACAAAGAACGCATGATAAATCTGTTGAAGGACTCCAGAAATAAGAACCTCCAGTAATTGGATTTCCAGAGCTATCGGTTGCTTGAGAAGTTAAACTAACATTATTTCCAATAATTAATAATGTATCGCGTGTTGAAACCAGTATAGGTGATTCGCTCACGGTAACTGTATCTGTTATGGAAGTTGTTCCATTTGCATTAGAGACTTCCAGCGTAACAATAAATCGATCAGTTGTATCTCCCCAGCATACTAAGCCTGGGTTTTGAGCTGATGATGAGGAAGGTGTTCCTTCTTCAAAAACCCAATTATATGAAGTGGGTGTACCTCCTGTTCCTGTATAAGAAAAATCAATGCAACTATTTTTGCAAATTTTTCCGTTTGTTACGTCCATTCCAATTCCTGCAATAGGAATAGCACAAGCCGTTACAGAAATAGTTATGGTAGTATCTTTAGAGCCATTGGCATCGGTTACTTGCAAATTAATGTTATACGTTCCTGCTGTTGAAAAAACAACAGTGTGAGGGCCTTGCGTGTTTGCTGTTGCAGGATTTCCCCCAGGGAAAGTCCACGACCAAGCGGTAATTGTTAACGAACTAGAGCTGTTGTCTGTGAAAACAATAGAATCTCCTTCACAAATGGTAGAAGATGAAGTGGTGAAAGAAGCTGTTGGTAAGGTACAGTTGTTAACTGTAACACTTATTTGAGCCGTATTTTGACATCCATTTGTATCTGTTCCAGTAACAGTATAATTAGTTGTTGTTGTTGTTGTTGGATTAAATGGAACTCCATCCGTAACACCATTATCCCAAGTGTAAGAAACACCACCACCACCAGTAAGTGTAACAGGGTCTCCCGCACAAATTGTTGTAGTTGATGCACTTGCCGTTATGGTTGGTAATGGATTTACAGTAATTGTAATGGTGGTATCGTCAATACCATTTGCATCGGTAATTTGTAAGTTAATGTTGTATGTTCCTGTTGCAGAAAAGCTAACAACATGAGGTCCTTGCGTGTTAGCAGTTGCTGGCAATCCACCAGGAAAAGTCCAATTCCAATTGGTAATTCCAGAACCAGTGCTGTTGTCGGTAAATGTGATGCTACTTCCAACGCAGGTAGAAAGGGAGCTTGTAGTAAATGAAGCAGTTGGTTGAGAACAGTTATTCACAGTAATGGTAATTTGAGCTGTATTTTGGCAACTATTGGCATCTGTTCCAGTAACGGTATAAGTGGTGGTAACAGTTGGATTAAATGCTACTCCATCCGTAACGCCATTATCCCAAGTATAAGATGATGCACCTCCTCCAGTTAACGTAACAGGATCTCCAGCACAAATTGATATGTTGGTGGCATTGGCAGTAACAGTTGGAAGAGGGTTAACTGTAATAGGAATAACTATATTGTCTGTTCCGTTTGCATCGGTAACGGTAAGTGAAATATTTTGAGTTCCAGCCGTATTAAAAGTTACTGTATGAGGTCCAGCTGTATTGGCTGTTGCAGGTGTTCCTCCAGGGAAAACCCACGCATACGTTGTTGGTGCTGAAGTTGTGCTGGTGTTGGTAAAAGTAATAGAATCTCCCACACATACGCTTGTTGCTGATGCAGTGAAA
>PCUH01000166.1:18376-18894 GCA_002770955.1 Flavobacteriales bacterium CG18_big_fil_WC_8_21_14_2_50_32_9
TCATCAACCGCAAAAGAAGGGTCTCCTCCAACACCATCATCATTATTTACCCACCTAAAGCCAATTTTAACATTAGGATTGTTGTTAGCAGATGCAGGTAAAACAATAGAAAAAGCTGTCCAAAGACCTTGATCTACACCAGTACAAGCAATTGGATTTCCAACACCATCACAACACATTGTTTTTGCTAAAGGATTTAAGAGTAACCAAGTAGCACCATCAAAATACCATAAAGAAGCATCGTCTATAGCACCATCACCAAATTCAATGTAATTAAAATTGAGTGTAATGTTTGATTGACCTGTTAGATTAATGGTTGGTGATTCTATTCTTCTATCGGTTGCTACGCAAAAAAGGATTCCACATAAGCCTCCAGCATTATATGATGCTCCTGGGTCGGTGGTCGTAAAACCATCGTTTGCACCAATGTGTAAAGAAGGATCTGCCGTTCCGCATCCTGTTCCACAAGCACCTGCCGCATTTCCACACTCAGCACCACTTATAAACCAAGCATTGGC
>PCUH01000166.1:18911-24303 GCA_002770955.1 Flavobacteriales bacterium CG18_big_fil_WC_8_21_14_2_50_32_9
CAGTGGCTGTTTGCGTCCAAGTGCCATTTGAACCTGTGTAGGCAGTGGCAAAGCAACCAGCAGTACAGTTGTTTTGAAAATCTTCTGTCCAAATAACGGTTTGACTTTTTGCAAAGAAAAAGCAAGTTAATAAACTTAATAATAGACTAATACGTAATAATTTCATGATAATTATTTTTTATAATTGATAAAAGTAATATAATTTTAGTTATATCACTTATTAATGGGGTCAAAAAACATACATTTTTTTCAGTTCTAACAAATAGATTTAATTAATTTTACGTTAAATTAATTTCTATTTTCTATGTTAAATCAACAATTAATTCAACTTATTTCTTCTTTAACAAAGAGTGAAAAAAGGTATTTAAAAGTGAATGCATCGGTTGTTAAGACGAACAAAATGCTCTTAAGGATGTTTGATGTAATAGAAAAAAATAAATTTTTGTCTGAAAGCGAGTTAATAAAGCAATTAAAAATTCCATCAAAAAGTAATTTAGCTGTAATGGAAAGTCGCCTTCAAGCTCTTATTTTAAAGCATCTGAGAGGTTTTCACTCCAATTCATCTCAAGAAATTGAATTGCATCATTTGTTGATAGAAATTGAAATTTTATACACCAAAAGATTGTTTAAAAACTGTGCTAAACAAATTTTAAAAGCCAAAAAGATTGCAATAAGTTGCGATAATCATTTAGCACTTTTAGGGATTTTAAAATGGGAATCATACATAGAAAAGCAGGGTAAATACTTACTCCAATCTCAAAATAAATTGAAAGAGATACTTAATGACGAAACTCAATTGTTGACCGATTATGCTAAATTGATTGAGTATAAATATCACACATTCAATCTTTTATTACTATCTAAAAACAAAGTGGTTGCTCAATTGCATAAAGAAATTGAGTTTTATGACAAATTAGTGAAAAATGGTTTCTTTGAGATTAAAACCAACCATACATTTGAAGATAAGCTCTATTTACTAAACTTCAAGGGAATGTATTTTATGAGTAAAGGCGACTTACCGAGTTGTTTGTCTATTTATCACAAATTAATGTTAGAAATTGAGTCTTCAAACAAAAAAAATATTTTGCAATCCAATGAGTATTTTTTAGCTCTTAATAATTTATTATTGCTCGAAGTATTGAACAAGAATTATGATGAGTATAACAAAACACTAAAGAAAATTTTTAGCCGATTTAGTAGTTTGATAGGGTATAAGCCACTTTTGTTTAATGTAACAATGTGTTATGAATTGGGTATTTATTGTGAGATTGGAGAAGAGAAGAAGGCATTAGCTATGATACCTGAAATTGAGAACAACTTAAAATTATACGATACTGAAACGAATGAGATTAATAAATTGCTTTTCTATCTAAATATTGCGATTGCCTATCTTTTTAATGAAAAATATTCAAAATCAATTTATTGGTTAAATATATTTTTAAATGATTATAACATCAAAAAAAATGATGTGGGTTCTAATATTTACTATTATGGACACTTAATAAATATGATAGCTCATTTTGAAGCAAAAAACTATGATTCAATAAATTATCTTTATAATCAGTCTGTTAATAATTTAAAAAAAATTAGATCTTTGAGCAAATTTGATGAAGCTATCTTAAAATTTATTAAGAAAATGGCTTCTCAAAAAATAGCATTGAAAAAAGAACAGATTAATTCGTTTAAAGAGTTAAGAAGTATGTTAGAAGAAGTAATAAAAGATCCAAAAGAAACAATTTCATTGCATTTTTTTGATTTTTTTGCTTGGATAGATAGTCATATTGAAAATGAAAATATGGCTTTTTTAATTCGCAAAAAGAAATTGGGATAAACTAATTAATGTCTGTTTATAATCTATTGGCTTTACGATTAAGTGAGCAATCTTTAGTCAACAATTGGTATAAAAAACAACACTTTGCAGAAATCTTTGTATCCCGAATCTATCGGGATGAGATGAAGATTGAGAACTTTCTACATTATGGACAAACTCTAATTATTTTTTTGTCAATCCAAAGAATTCTGCAATCCAATAGGTAGAGTGAAAACCAATGTCTCTGGTATGAAAATCCATTTTTCCGCCTTTAGTTATTTCATTTCCTGGAGTAATTAATATTTTGTGTGAAATTTTTTTAGCTCTCAGACTAACTATTTTTGTCTGATAGTCCTTATTGTAATAAAATTGGGCATTAAGCAAAGCATTTCCTAAATAATTATTTTTCACTTCAACATTTGATGTTTCTAATTGATGTTTTTTTAGCCATTGATTAAGTATTCTATCTGCATTTTTTTTAGGAACAATTTTATCTTTTTCGCCTTGTAAAATAGCTATTCGTGGTTGAATTATAGGAGCTTCTGAATTGCTGTTAAATAATATGGACGGAGCGGCTAGCAAGGCTCCAGCATTAAACAAGTTGGGGTAGGCATTGAGCATGGCATTGCTCATTCCTCCTCCGGCAGACATTCCAGTTATAAAAACCATAGAACTGTCAATGGCATAGTTAGTAAAACAATAATCTATCATTTGTTTGATGGATGCTACTTCTCCTTTGTCTTTTTTGGATTCAAAGCTTAAAAAAAAATTATAGCATTTGGCAACATTGTTTATTTTTCGCTGTTCAGGATAAACCACTATAAAATTTAGGCTATCGGCTAACTTGTTCCATCCTGTTTCTTTGCTTATTTGAGAGGCACATTGCGTGCAACCATGCAACACAAATACTAACGGATTTTTTTTGGAAGTATCTAGGTTATTAGGAACATAAGTGTACATTTTTAGGTTGCCCTTATTTTTCCCAAAATTTTTAACTTTGGTTAAATTATTTTGAGCAAAACTGCATAAATTTAGTACTAAAAGGAGGGATAACAGAATTTTTTTCATTCGTTAATTTAGGTTTTGTTATAGCATGTAAAAATAAGTTTTTTAGAAGGAATGCTCTAACCTGAGATCGATTTTTCTTTTGAATTCAGATTCCTATTGCTCTCGATTCAAACTCCTGACAGGTATGAGAACATAAAGTTTAATTTATTTGTGTAGGTTGCAGGGCGGTAAAAAAATCAACTATTTTTTTAAAATAGAAATCTATTAACGCTTTATTTTTTTAGTATATTTGTAATGCTAATAAATTTTCATCTGTCAATAATGCTTTTATTACTAAAAAACAAATTCAACAATTAGCTTCTTAAATTATGAAACAAATTATTTTAAATATTCCCGAGAATAAGTTCCAGTTCTTTATGGAACTGGTTAAAAGCTTTGATTTTGTGCAAATTGAAGCTGATGGAGATTCTAAAAAAGCCATTCTTAGTAACATCAAAAAAGGCTTAGAGGAAGTAAAGCTTGCTAAACAAGGTAAATTAAAAACTACTTCTGCTAAAGATTTTTTGAATGAGTTATAAAATTGAACTTACCGACAACTTCAAAAAAGAAGCTAAACGATTGGTTAAAAAAATACAAGTCGCTAAAATCTGAGATTACAAACCTAATAGCAGAACTGGAAACTAATCCAACCAAAGGAACTCCTCTTGGTAATGATATTTATAAAATTCGCCTTGCAATAAAATCTAAAGGAAAAGGAAAGTCTGGAGGTGCCAGAATTATGTCTTATGTGAAAGTTACCCAAACCGAAGTTTTACTCTTCTCTATCTACAACAAAAGCGAAAAAGATACTATTTCTGACAAAGAGATTAAAGAACTCATTAAACACCTTTAAACCAACCCCATAATTTACACTAAAACAACATTGAAACGATAGTTTAGCTTTGCATTATAAGGTATTTTAGTTTACCACAAGCGGGACGCTTGCGGGAGCGGTGCGTATTATCTTTATCCTTATTTTTTATTTTAGTTGCTATTGTACTTGATACTACACCTATTACACCTGCAATTAAAACATTACTCCAAGAAATCCCACTATTTGGCTCCATAGTAGCAACCGTATAAATAAGGTAGATTAACAAAGGAATATAAGCCACTAAGTTTCCTATTAATTTTCTATTTTTCATATTTTAAGTTTTTGCTTCTTATTCAAATTCTTTAGGTATTTTGAGATGATATATTTCATAACTACGAGCATTAATCAAAATATCACTTTTTTCAGGGTTTAATGAAGAATAAATTACAGTATAAACTTTGCCAATACAAGAGTTATAATCACCTTTTTTTTCTTTGCAAGGAATTGTATATCCCATTTCTGTAATTTGTTTATACTTGATACCATTAATTTCATATTGATAACTAATTTTATCTGTGCTAACAGAAGCATATTTCATGTCCACAATCACGCCCTTAGTAAAAGCTTTATTATCTAAGATTTCTTCATAATCACTATATTGGTTTAATCCTCTGTAAATCATATACAAAACCAAGATAGATATTACTACGACACTAGAATATTTTACAATGCGTGTAAATCTATCATCATCTTTGTCGATTAAGGAATGCATTATTTCGTTGGTTCATTTATAGCATTAACAATACCAGTATTTAATGTATTCAAATGAAAACTTGTACCTGTACCAAGACCAAAATTTGTAAGTCCTGATTTGGTAAACCCTATGCTGTTATTTGCTCCATTAATAGCAAATCCTGTAAATGAACCTATGCCTATTTCTGTACTAATTTGTAATAATGATTTTGTTTCTAAACGGAAACCTTTATTTACTGTAAAATCACCAACAGCACCAATAGCACTGCCAGTAAAAGGATATTTAAATAAAAAACTTGATACAACACTAGTAACATTAACATCTCCAGGGCTAAATCCATTAAAAGCTAATTGAGCACTTGCGTTAGAAAAAGCACTTCCTAAACCAAACCCTATTTGACCTTTTACAAAATTTGTTGCCAATAATGATGGAAACTTACTTGAAATTGAAAATGAACTTGCACTTAAGCCACTCAAACCACTAAAAAGCCCTAAACTGGATGCAGCACCTAACCCAGCTCCTAATGTAGCTGCCTGACCAAATGCTATAAAAAATTTAGCTGATGGTCCATTTTGCATAAAGTGAATTAAAATATCGCTTTTTTCTTTTTGAGATAATGAAGATTGTTTACTTATAAGCTTTCCTACAAATGCAGGGTCTTTTTCCAACTTATTAAGAATAAATGTTGTTATTTTTTCCTGATTAGTTCTATTATCTACAAATATTTGATTGGTAATTGTATTATCTGAAGCTACTTTGTTGGGGTTATCTTCAGCGATTACAAATTCTTCTAAATCTCCACCTACAATAGCTCCTTTTTCATTTGTGTTATTTAATTCTTCATCGCTTAAACTTACACCGCTTCCAGTTTTTGCTTTATCACCATCGCTTCCTTCTGCCATAGCTCCTGAAGGGTCAATAAAAAATATAGGATTATTATCAAATGTAACATAAGGACTTTGCCAAG
>PCUH01000260.1 GCA_002770955.1 Flavobacteriales bacterium CG18_big_fil_WC_8_21_14_2_50_32_9
AAAGAGAAACAGCCCAAAACTGAGAAAATAACCTCAACCGATGAATCTTCAGAAGAAGGTGATAAAAGTTTAGGTGTTGTTTTTGATGGAGCTTCAATTGCTGTTTCTGCAGGATTAAATTATTACATGGGCGACATTGCAGCATATAAGTTTTTTCCTAGACCAAGACAATTTGGCGATCATTTTACTGGAGGATTCAAAGCGTCAATTGCACGAGATATAAAATGGGGGTTGGGAGCACAATTAAATTATCAAAGAGGTAGCCTTATAGGAACTAGAAAAACTGGAAAAAACTCTTCAACTGTTTCTTTTGAAAACCAATATTTTGATATGTCGTTTCAAGTGAGGTATTTACTTAATAAAGCCCTATTTAAAAAAAATGAATACAACCGTTTTTATATTTATGGTAGCATTGGTTTTGGTTCAATGTGGTATAGAACCCGTTTGTACGATACAGAAACATTAAACACAAAGGATTATGAAGGTTGGGTTGAAGTTGATAACACAAAGGGATTGGCTCAAAAAACATTAAGCGACAAAATTCCTAGGGCTAAAACATGGACAATTCCTTATGGATTAACTGTAAATTATAGATACAATTATAAAATTGATATTCATTTAGATATTACGCAAACGAGTACTTTTACTGATCGTTTGGATGCTTTTGATAGAAGCTGGACTGCCAAAGACAAATATAATTACATTGGATTGGGGATAACTTATAATTTCAATCGCACGAAAGACGATGCTCCCAAAAAGAAAGAGAAAGTAAACAAAAATGATACTGAAACTTCTGATAACTCTGATAACAATGAAGATATTAAAAGCAGTATTTTTTCTCGAAACAAATCCAATAAAAGTAAAAAATCATCCAGTAAAGATGATGAATTACTTAATATTCGTTTAAAATTATTTGAGACTCAGCTTAAATTGTTTGAAATGCAATATTTGCTCGGGCAGTAAATTTGTTACTACTTAAAAAAAATTACTTTAAATGCATCAACATATCGGTTGTCATTGCAGTTAAGTCGTAGTTGTGTTTCCAACCCCAATCTTTTTGAGCGGCAATATCTTCAATGCTTTGAGGCCAGCTATCAGCAATTTTTTGTCGTTCGTCTATGTTGTAACTAATTTCAAAAGTTGGAATGTGTTTTTTTATTTCTGCGGCAATTTCTTTTGGCGAAAAGCTGATACCTCCCAAATTATAACTCGAACGAATTTTTACATCTTCTGCTTTTGCATGCATCAACTCTATGGTTGCTCTAATTGCATCTGGCATATACATCATTGGTAAAAATGTGTTTTCGGACAAAAAGCAAGAAAAATTTCCTGTTTTTAAAGCTTGGTGGTAAATATCTACAGCATAATCCGTTGTTCCTCCGCCTGGTAAAGATTTATACCCAATTAATCCAGGATAACGAATGCTTCTAACATCAACATTGTATTTATTGAAATAATATTCACACCACCTTTCGCCAGCTTGTTTACTTATGCCATAAACGGTGCTTGGTTCCATAATGGTTAGTTGAGGAGTGTTTACCCTTGGAGTTGTTGGTCCAAAAACAGCAATAGAACTTGGCCAATAAACTTTTTTGATAAAACCTTCTTTCGCTAAATTCAATACGTTGAACAAGCTGTCCATATTAAGTTGCCAACCGAATGCTGGATTTTTTTCGGCAGTAGCTGAAAGTAAAGCAGCTAATAAATATATTTGAGTGATGTTATGCTTTTTTACTACATTCAACAATTGTTCTTTGTTTAAAATATCTAAGATTTCAAACGGACCAGTTTGTTCTTGTTGGGGGGTTTTTATGTCAGAAGCAACAACATGTTCATTGCCATACATTTTTCTTAATTCTTCTACCAATTCAGTTCCTATTTGACCTGATGAACCTATAACTAAAATTTTTTCTGGCATAGTAAACTTATTTTACTGAAATATTTTTTGTCGAAAGTACACATTTTGATAAATAATTGAAGTAATTAGTATCAATTCTTGATAAGAAAATTAAAGAGTATCAGCTATAAAATAATATTCGGAGTTGGTATTGAAACAAGTAATAAACTCATTTTCAGAAAGGGAAGTATTTTTTGACAACCAACTTTCTAATGTATATATTTTTAAGCCAATTTGAAGATTTAAAAAATCAAAAACATCTTTAGCTTGGGTGTTGTAATATTCGGAGGCACCTAAACCACATTCAAAAATAACAATAGGTTTATCTCTTTTCAAGAGTTGTTCAGCACCTTTTAGAACGCCTAATTCAGCACCTTCCACATCAATTTTTATAAAATTAATTTTAGTAGTTGGAGGAATTACATCATCTAATTTTTTGAGTGTTACTTCAATTTTTTCAATATCAGGATGCTCAATGTTGTATTTTCTTTTTTTAATACCACTATAAGCAGGAGCATTTTTAACATAATGAAAAGTGGTTGTTCCATTTGTTTCTGCAAGTGCATAAGGAAATATTTGAGCTTTGTTTTTAAATTCTTCCTTCAGTTTTTCATACAACACAGGAATAGGTTCAAATCCAAAATGTGTTCCTTGTGGAGCTTGTTTATAAAGTTCACAAAGTATTTCTCCTTTGTGGCAGCCAATGTCTATGGTGTTGGAATTGGATGTAAGGGCTTTTTTAATTATTTCTTTGGTAAGCCTGTCGTAATGTAAATTTTTGGTTACATCCAAGTGAAAATAGTTGAGTATGGAGCGAACGATATTTTTTAACATGAAAGCAGTAAAATTTTATTCAAAAACGGACAAAGATAAGGTTAAATTGTATTAAACTTTAGTTCTTTTTTAACGATTACTTGCTTTGGTTTTAATTTGTATTAACAACACTTTTACTTTAGGGTCATTCGCTACTTTTATTCTATAAAAATGCTCCTGAATTTTAGTAGTTTTTTTCGTTTCATTTTCTGTTAACCACAATAATTTTTCATGGTCAGGAAAATAGTACTGCATAATTTCATAATCATGATACGAGGAAGAAATAAAAGACAATTCTGGAAAAATATTGTCTTTTATATGGCTTATGGTTTCAGTTAAATTTTCTTCAGACAATTGGTATAAACCTGGCCAGTGCAAGTAATAACTTGTTTGAAACCCGCTTTTGGCAAATAGTTTCAAAAATTCTGGTTGTGATGCTTCTACAATAAATTGTTTTTTTGGAATAGTTAATTCTGTACATAAAAATTCTAGCCTTTTTAATGATAGAGTAGCATTTTCAGAAGATAAATTTTTGAAATCGAGCCAAAAATATAGTTCACTTTCCGTGTTTGATTTTAAATATTCTAACAAATTTAACCCTATAGATGGAGCTGGTGGATGGTTTACATCAAATGTTGCTAATACTGAGTCAAAAACTACATCCAATTCAACTCCTGAAAATTTAGAATTTACTTCTTTCAGTTTTTCAATGCTGTTTACCCTATGCACCCATGTTTTTTCATGATGTAGTTTTTTTAGGAAAAAATCGGAAACCAAACCTTTGTAAGTAATCGTTAATAGCGTTGCTAACACTATGCAAAAAATCAATATTTTCTTAATGGAAAGTTGCATTTATTCAGCGGGCTTTATTTCAGCATCAAAATCCATGTGCTGTTTTACAATTCTTTGTTTCACTTGAAAATTTGGATTAAAAATACTGTTTTCTTCTTGCATACCATCAAAAGAAATGTTTAATAAATCAGCTATAGAAAAAATCAATTGATCGGTCATGTATTTTCTGTTGGTAAAAGGACTGTATTTTTCTAACTCCGATTTTTGATTACTCCAAAAAACAAAAGGAATTTCAAACATAGGATAACTTCCTATAGCCTCACTATGTCCATTAAAATCAACGGTTTGATATACATCTTCACCATGATCAGAAAAGAAAAGCAATTGCTGTTTTTCGTTTGGAATAGCATTAGCTTTTAGCAAAGTAATAATTTCACTAATGATAAAATCATTATATAAAACAGCATTATCATATTGGTTGATGGCATCAAAGGCTTGTTGTGTTCCAAATGGAGTTGAAGGAATATCTTTAAACTGATTAAAATTTTCTGGATAACGGTTTTTATATTGTGTATGCGTTCCTAAAAGATGAACAAAAATTACTTTTTTGGTGTCATTTTTCTTTAAACTTTTTGCTAAAATTGGTAGTACACGCTCATCTAACGAACGTAATTCTTGTTCTCCCCCTAAATTGGTATAGTAGGAATAATCTGCTGCTTGTGCTAAAATAGAAACCATAGTTTCATTTATACCTATAGGAATTTGATTGGAAATCCAAGAGGTTTTGTAACCTGCTGCTTTTACTAATTGAACTAAGCTTCCGTGTTCTTTAGCTTCGGGATTGGCGGTGGTTGCAAAGGTGAGCACTTTTCCTAAAGCAGGAATGGTGTGCGTATGCGGACTAATCACATCATTAAAAACTAAAAGTTCACTTCTCAAGTTTTCTAAGTTTGGTGTAGTGTTTCTATGATACCCATAAATACCTAAATGATGTTTGGTAGTGGATTCACCAATAATGATAATAATGGTTTCTTTTAAACTATCTTCTTTCTTTACAACGGTTTTTAATAGGTTACTTTTTTGGGATGAGCCAAAGAAGTTTTTATATTTTTCAACTTCCGTTTTATATTTTTCATACCCATTAAAAATTTGAAAAACAGCATGGTATTTATGATGATTGGAATTAAAATAAACAGCTGTTCCAATAACAAGTAAAACTAAGCCCAAGGCTAGTTTTTTCCATATAGAATTTTGTGTTTTTACCCAAAGAGTTTCTATGAATAAAGCCAATTTATGGAGGTCATTAAAAATAGCTTTAAATGAGCTTTTTAGTGTGTATTGCTGAATAGCTTTATTGACTCCTATTAATATAAAAACAGATGGTATTAACAATATTAACAACCAAATAAAAATTTCTGTATTGAAATATTCTTTTAAATATTCAGAAGTTTCAGAAGGATTTGTTTCTATTAATATAAAAGCAGTTGAAGGCGTAATTCTTTCTTTGTAAATAGAAACATAGGCAACTTCAAAAAAAGTAATTACTAATGTGCTAAGATATATAAAACGCACATAGATAGAGCTTAATTTTTTATTGGAAATGAAATACGCCACAAAATACAAAAGCAAGTGCAAAAAAATGATTCTTTCAGGGATAAAGGATTTTCCTGTTTTTTCTGAAACAACATAGGACAATACAAATATTGGATACAATAAAAATAAGTAACTGTATTTAATTAATTGTCGGTGGAAAGGCATTTATCATTGCATTAATTAGTTGCTCTAATAATTAATTTTTGTGCTTCAATGAGCTTATTTTTATTATAAAATTGCACACTATAAATTCCTGATGAAAAACTTTCAAGATTAATTTGCAACAGCTTTTTGTTTAAGATATTTGCTTCATATACAATTTGCCCAAAAATAGTTATGATTAATATTTTTTCTACTTCAATTTTAGAAATATCAAAATTAACAAAAGAGGCAGAAGGATTAGGAAAAATGAGTACATTTTTTTCGGAGGCAGGCTGCCAAGAAGTTAAGTCATCTATTTTTAAAGGCATAAAATCATTTATAGTGTCAACAGTAAATTGATGGTTGGTAACAACAGTATCAATTACAATAATCATTACATCTTCTAATCCATTTCCAAAACTTTTGGTAAAGCCAGCAATTTTTATGTCTTCATTGGCATCAAGCACAATACTTTTACTTTCTTCATCTTGTGTTC
>PCUH01000274.1:0-334 GCA_002770955.1 Flavobacteriales bacterium CG18_big_fil_WC_8_21_14_2_50_32_9
ATGTAGTGGTAACAGCTCCAAGTTATGGAATGTATAAGGTGTTAGCTAATCTCAATAATGTGGAATTAAAAGAGGTGTTGTTGGAAGAAGATTTTAGCTTAAATGCGGATAAAATTATGGAAGTTGTTGATGAAAATACCAAAATGATTTTATTGTGTTCGCCCAATAATCCAACAGGAAATAGTATAGCTTTCGAGGTAATTGAAAGGCTGTTGAACAATGCCAATTGTTTAGTGGTTGTTGATGAAGCTTATATCGATTTTTCAACCAAAAGTAGTTGTATTGAAAAATTAAGTAAGTACAATCAACTTGTTGTTTCCCAAACACTTTCTAA
>PCUH01000274.1:352-8183 GCA_002770955.1 Flavobacteriales bacterium CG18_big_fil_WC_8_21_14_2_50_32_9
AATACGACTTGGAATGTGCTTTGCTTCGGAAGAAATTATTGCAATTTTGAATCGAATTAAACCACCTTACAATGTAAATAGTTTAACCCAAAACAAAGCTATTGAATTACTTAAATTGAACAAAGAAAATTACAAACAAGAAGTAATGGAACAACGAGAATTATTAAGTGCAGCATTAAAAAAACTCCCTTTTGTAGTAAAAGTTTATCCTTCAGAAGCTAATTTTATATTAATAAAAACAACCGATGCTAATGGTATCTATAATAAATTGTTGGAGCAGAAAATAGTGATAAGAAATAGAACCAAAGAACAGTTGTGTGAAAACTGCTTGAGAATTACTGTAGGAACACCAGAAGAAAACCAATTATTGATAAATGCGTTGAATTTTTAAAACCACAGAGACACAGAGTACACAGAGAAAAATCAGCGAATATCAGCTAAATCTGTGTTATCTGCGTTCTATAAAAAAATAAAAAATATGAATACAAATCGTAAATCAAAACTGCTTTTTATTGATAGAGACGGAACTTTAGTTATAGAGCCTCCTATTGACTATCAATTGGATAGCTTAGAAAAATTAGAATTTTATCCGGGTGTTTTTCGTTGGTTGAGCCGAATAGTTGAGGAATTGGATTTTGAATTGGTAATGGTAACCAATCAAGATGGATTAGGAACAAGCTCTTTTCCAGAGGAAACTTTTTGGCCAGCTCATAACAAAATGATTCAAGCTTTTGAAAATGAAGGTATTAATTTTAAAGAGGTATTGATTGACAGAAGTTTTCCAGCTGATAATGCTTCAACCCGAAAACCAAGAACTGGTTTGTTAACAGCATATCTATATGGTAATTATGATTTAGCTAATTCTTTTGTGATAGGCGATAGATTAACTGATATTGAATTAGCTGAAAACATAGGTGCAAAAGGAATTTTGTTGAGCAACAACGAAGAGCTAAACTATAAAAATAATACTCAAATCTTAAAAACTGAAAATTGGAAAACCATTTATGAATTTTTAAAACTAAGCGAAAGAACTGCTGAAATTACTAGGAAAACGAACGAAACGGATATTTCCATTCGTTTAAATTTAGATGGCACTGGAAAGGCAAAAATTGATACTGGAATTGAATTTTTTAATCACATGCTCGATCAAATTGCTCGTCACGGTGGTTTGGATTTGGATATTACTGTAAAAGGCGATTTAGAAGTAGATGAACACCACACCATTGAAGATACAGCCATTGCATTAGGAGAAGTTTTTTATAAAGCTTTGGGTAATAAATTAGGAATTGAACGCTACGGATTTTGTTTACCAATGGATGATTGTCTGGCTCAAGTAGCTATTGATTTTGGTGGAAGAAATTGGTTGGAATGGGAAGTAGAATTTAAACGCGAAATGATTGGTAAAATGCCAACTGAAATGTTTTTTCACTTTTTTAAATCGTTTACCGATGGAGCAAAATGTAATTTAAACATAAAAGCAGAAGGAACTAATGAACACCACAAAATTGAAGCGATATTTAAAGCATTTGCAAAAGCCATGAAAATGGCAAAAAAGAGAGATGTAAATAATATGCAATTACCATCAACAAAAGGGTTGTTATGAAATTAGTAATAATAGATTATGGAGCAGGAAATACCAAATCGGTGCAGTTTGCACTAAATCGGTTGGGTGTAGCCGCTATTTTAACAAAGAATATTGAAGAGATTCGTTCGGCTGATAAAGTCATCTTTCCTGGAGTTGGTCATGCAAATGCTGCTATGGGAAAAATTACTGAGGCTGGGTTAGAAGAGCTTATTCCTTGTTTGAAGCAACCAGTTTTAGGCGTTTGTTTGGGTATGCAGTTGATGTGTAAGTTCTCCGAAGAAGGTAATACTAAAGGTTTAGGAATATTTGATTTGGAGGTAAAAAAGTTCGGGACGGAAAATAAAATACCACAAATTGGTTGGAATACAATTTTTGATTTAAAATCTGAATTATTGAGTGATTTAAATGAAAACGAATACATGTATTTTGTTCACAGTTATTATGTTCCTAAATCAGAATTTACAATAGCTACAGCCAATTATGGATTAAATTACTCGGCAGCTTTGCAAAAAAACAATTTTTACGGCTGTCAGTTTCATCCTGAAAAAAGTGGAGATAAAGGCGAACTGATTTTAAAAAACTTTTTAAATATATGAGAATAATACCAGCAATAGATATTATTGACGGAAAATGTGTCCGTTTAACCAAAGGCGATTACGCTACACGAAAAATCTACAACGAAAACCCGTTAGAAATGGCTAAGCAATTTGAAGCTAGTGGAGTTCAATATTTGCATTTGGTTGATTTAGACGGAGCAAAATCCAATCAGATTATCAACTACAAAGTGTTGGAGCAAATAGCAATTAACACTAGCTTAAAAATTGATTTTGGAGGTGGATTGAAATCAACTAATGACGTTGAAATTGCTTTTAATTCAGGAGCTAATCAAATAACAGGTGGAAGTATTGCCGTAAAAAATCCTACGCTTTTTAAAACTTGGTTGGAAAAATACGGAAGTGAAAAAATAATATTGGGTGCCGATTGTAATAATAGAAAAATTGCAACGTCTGGTTGGTTAGAGTCTTCCGAATTGGATGTGGTAGATTTTATTAAAAATTATGAGCAAGAAGGAATTAAAACTGTTATTTGCACCGATATTTCAAAAGATGGAATGTTAAGCGGAACAGCTAACGATTTGTATAAAGAAATTATCAATAAAACGAATGTAAAACTGATTGCTAGCGGAGGTGTTTCATGCATGGATGACTTATCTTTATTGCAAGAAATGGGGTGTGAAGGAGCTATTATTGGAAAAGCCATTTATGAAGGGAAAATCTCTTTGAAAGATTTACGATTGTTATAAAACCACAGAGAAAAAATAGCTGCAAAAATCAGTTTAATCAGTGTCATCTGCGTTCTATTAAAAAATTAAAATCATGCTTACAAAACGAATCATACCTTGCTTAGACATTAAAAACGGAAGAACCGTTAAGGGAATTAATTTTCTCAATTTGATTGATGCTGGAGACCCTGTGGAACTGGCTAAAATTTATGCCAACGAAGGAGCTGATGAATTGGTTTTTTTAGACATTTCGGCAACTGAAGAAAAACGTAAAACCTTATTGGACTTAGTGGAGCGAGTGGCTCAACAAGTCAATATTCCGTTTACTGTTGGTGGAGGTATTTCATCGGTTGAAGATGTAGAATTGTTGCTAAAATCTGGAGCCGACAAAGTCTCCATCAACTCATCAGCTGTAAAAAATCCTGATTTAATTAATCAACTGTCTGATAAATTCGGGTCGCAATGTGTAGTGGTGGCAATTGATGCCAAACAAATTGATGGAAAATGGAAAGTTCATTTGGTTGGAGGGAAAGTAGCAACCGAAATGGATTTATTTGATTGGGCAAAAGAAGTGGAGCAAAGAGGAGCAGGAGAAATTTTGTTTACTTCGATGGACAATGACGGAACAAAAAACGGGTTTGCCAACGAGGCATTGGCTCAATTAAGCAACTTGGTAAATATTCCAATTATTGCTTCGGGAGGAGCAGGAAACACACAACATTTTATCGATTGTTTTAAAGAAAGTAATGCCGATGCAACGTTAGCTGCAAGTGTATTTCACTTTAAGGAAATTGAAATTAATCAACTAAAAAACGAATTAAGAAAAAATAATATATCGGTAAGAATTTAAATTACAAACCTTCAAGGTTTTTAAAACCTTGAAGGTTAGATAAATAGGATGAAAATGAAACTAAAATTAAACGAACAAGGATTAATTCCTGCAATTATACAAGATGCTAATACTAACATGGTGTTGATGTTGGGCTACATGAACCAAGAGGCATTTGATAAAACAATAGCTACTAAAAAAGTTACTTTCTTTAGTCGAAGTAAAAAGCGATTATGGACAAAAGGCGAAGAAAGTGGTAATTTTTTAAATTTAGTAACCATTCAAAACGATTGTGATGAAGATACGTTATTGATAAAAGTAATTCCATCAGGACCAACTTGCCACAATGGAACAGACACCTGTTGGGGTGAAGAAAATAGCAATAATTTAGCATTTCTAACTCAATTGGAATCGGTTATTAAACAACGCAGGGAATCTGGAGATGAAAAATCGTATGTGAACGATTTATTTAAAAAAGGCATTAATAAAATTGCCCAAAAAGTAGGAGAGGAAGCTGTGGAGGTTGTAATAGAAGCCAAAGACAATAATAATGAATTGTTTTTAAATGAAAGTGCTGATTTGTTGTTTCATTATTTAATTTTATTGCAAGCAAAAAACTATCAATTAAAAGATGTGGTAGAAGTTTTAAAAGATAGAAATACTAAGAAATAGATTATTTGTAAAGTTCTTTTTCTTTTTTCTGAAAAAGAATACTGACAATATCCATAAACTTTGTTCTGATATTGTCAGAATTTTTGGAAACGATACTGGTAACACCCATTTGAAGGAAACTACCTAAAATTTGTTTAAAGGGATTATTTGTTGAACCAACAGCAAGTTTTTTAGAGAAGTATCCAACAGCTAAACTTATAGATGTATTCAATAAATCTTCTTTAAAGTCGGGTGCGGTAACCAATTCTTTAAAAGTGCTTCTTATAAAGTTTAGAGGTTTTAAACTTTCGTAAGTTATTTTAAATTGTTCTTTCAACAACAATTCTTCTTCATATTGTTTGTTCTCAAGCAATAATATAGCTGCATTAAGCTCCGTTATATTGGTTATTTTTTCCATATTATTTACTGAAAACTTCTGAGATGATGGAATTACTTACTTGTTTTTTGATGTATTGATGAAGGAAATAATATAAAACACCCCCTAACACAATGTAAAAAGCTGCAACACAGAAAAAACCTAAATAAGGTTTGCCGAATAAATCGCCAATCCACAAGGCTAATCCAATACTTACAAAAATTAAAAACATGGAAAGCACAATAACAACAGATCCGCGAGATACGAAAGTTGAAACAACTTCGGTAGTTTTGCTTATTGTTTTGAGTTTATACAACTCAAAGCTTGTTTTTCCAAAATCTTCGACTCTTTCAAATAAAGACTCCATGCTGTTTATTGTGTTTCCCATTTTTATGTTGTGTTAAAGCGTGTTTGAATTCTGTTTAAAGATTTGCTCCTGCTTTACCGTCTTTGCTAAACTCTTCGGCTCTGCTTTTTACTTTTCCGTAAGCTTCAGCAACTTCTTCTTTGCCGTCTTCAAACTTCTCAGCAACATTGTCCATCAGGCTTTCGAATTTCTTTTTTAAATCGTTTACTGTGTCAGAACTTTTTTTGGCAATTTTTTTTCTTGTTTCTGATCCTTTGTCTGGTGCAAATAATACACCTAAGATTGCACCAGCGGCAGCGCCTGCTAATACACCTACTAAAATTTTTCCTGTGTTCATAATTTTTGGTTTAAATGGTTTGTTTATAATTAAATTGATTTACTATTTTCCTTTGATTACTCTTAAAATTATGGCAATAAGTGCTATAACTAAAAGAATGTGAATAAGCCCTCCTACGTTGTATCCTAAGAAACCTATTGCCCAAAAAATAACTAAGATTACGGCAATGGTATAAAGTATATTTCCCATGATTTTTTATTTTTAGATAATCTTAGTTTATTCAAGGTTGAGTTACAAGGTGCTTATTGCTAAGCACCATTGTAACCGACCTCTTAACTAAAACTAACAATGAAAGATTGTTTAACTAGAGTCTGTCTGTAAAGTCCAACTTCTTCGTTATTCTCGTTTTAAAAACCAGTCATCCCGATAACTATCGGGGCTCCTGATTTTCAAAACTTCGAATGCCTCGAATTTGAACTTTATAGCTCAGCCTCTTGACTTTATGGACAAATACTTACTAACACTTTAAAATCTGTATCCAATAGTTGCTTGTAACCAAGTGTTTTTGTAACGAGGAGTTGTAGAAGTACCATCTCCATTGTTTTCTTGCAAATCCCAAGCAGCTCTTGCTCCAATAACAATATGACTGATGTTGATGTCTAAACCAACAGAAGCTCCTAATGTGTTTTTACGAATGTTGTCGTTCTCAAATTCTTGTTCTTGCTCAAAAGTGTTTGCTGTGGTTTTAAAAACATCTTTTCTAGATATTAAATAAGAGAACTGAGGACCAGCAACTAAAGTAATAAACTCAGATGGTTTTAAGGCAAAATATAAAGGAATATCTATGTAAGTAGTTGTTCTGGTAAATTCATAATTTGCTCCTAAAAGTCTACCTGTTGCTTTAAATCCTTTTTGAGAGTATAATACTTCTGGTTGAATTCCAATGTAAGTGCCAATTGGAATTGATAAAAATGCACCTAAAGCCATTCCTATTTTTGGATCAGCATTAAAATCTTCTCCTTTAGAATCATATACGTTAGCATAATTTAAACCAACTTTTGCACCAATATGTATTTGGCTTCTTGTATCCATTGTCTCATCTTGTGCATTTGCATTAAATGTTACCATTGTTAATGCTATTGCTACTATACTTAATTTTTTCATGTTTTTTTTTATACTAGTTTATACTAATTATTTTACATTTTTAACAGTTAAATCTTTGAATGCGGCACCTAATTCATCCATATCATGGCTAAACTCAGTTTTAAAAGCTTCCCATTTTTCTTTTCCATCCGCTTTATATTCATCCATTTTCTTTTTCATATCGCTGTTTTTTGATTCTAGTTCAGCAATTTTCTTTTTGTAATCTTCTTTAACTTCTTTTTTTTCTTTTGCAATCCTTAAGTTAAAATCTGCTATACTTTGGTTGTTTGCTTCAATTTTACTTGAAGTTTCTGTTCTGTAATTCTCAATATCGGCAAGGTATTCCTGATTAGCTTGTTCAAGTTCGTTGTTAGCGTCTGTTACAGCTTGTTCTGCGGTATCTACTTTTTCTGATGATGATTCGCATCCTAAAAACACCATCCCTGATAATAAGGTTACTGAGGTAAAAACTAAAATTGATTTTTTCATGTTATTTGTTTTTAATTGTGAAGTAATTTTCACTTAGCAAAGGTGCGTAGTAATAGAAGATTGATTGTTGTATAATGTTTTTATTTAGTTGTATAGTTTACTTGTTTATAGCTGTTTAATTATCAGTTTCCTAAATGAAAAGCAAGACCTATCGTTGAAACTCCAGTAGATAAATCTAAGAACGCTCCTAGTCTGTTATTGAAATGATACTCGGCACCTATATGAAGATCTAAATAAAGAGAGCCTCCTCTTCTGTAGTAATCTCTATTACCTTCATAGCCATTTTCCCAATTTGTATTAACTATTGCAAATCCAAGCGAACCAGCAAGATAAAAATCCCATTTATCATTAGCTCCTAATAACTCATCAAAATAGTACGAACCCTTTACACCAATAGGAATAACAGTTTCTCTGTAAGTATAATACCTATCAGGATGGTTTTTGTTTCCCCAATAATATTGATTGGAGTAGGTGTAAAAGCTAAGAAATGGTGCTAGTGTAAAGTTTTTCACAACATCAATTTCATAATTGATATGAAGAACTGGTAATGTACGTCCAACGTAACTGTGATATCCAGAGTAACCACCAATACCTAATCCTAAGTTTAACGTGTTACCGTATTTTTCTTGTGCAAATCCACTAAAAGGGAATAAACTTATTGCTATTAATGAGAGTATGATTAATTTTTTCATTTTGTTTTATTGATTTATTTAGATTGTGGTTAAAAATAAAAAGCCATTACATTTAATGTAATGGCTTTTAAATGTTGTTGTTAATTATTAGAAATAAGTTTACCTGTTTGAATAAGTTTATTGTTTGATGTTATTTTGTA
>PCUH01000274.1:8196-11717 GCA_002770955.1 Flavobacteriales bacterium CG18_big_fil_WC_8_21_14_2_50_32_9
GCAGCCAAATTACTAGTGTTAATTGTGTTGGCTTGTTTTGTTATTTTCGTTCGAATTACTTCATTACCAAATACATTGTAAATAATTAATTCAGCTATATTAATTTTTGATTGATTGTTAATCGTAAAGGTTGCTGAAGCGTTAAATGGATTAGGATAAATATTAATGAAATCAACTGTTTCATCAAAAGAATTGATGCCTAAAGGAGAACAAGTGCCTGGTATCATTGTTCCATTAGCTGTTATTGCAGCAGAAGTTACAACACCATCAATTGTTAATGCTCTTCCTTCAAGTGAAACATTGCTTTTTAAATCAATAGCACCATTGTTAACAATAATAGTTCCTTTAAAAGTTGAGAATTCATTGATTTCAACAGCACCTGTTATTAGCCAATATACATTTTTAGCTTGTGCAGCATTAATTAAAATAACCTTAGCATAAGTGCTTGTAGAAAATGCTCCCACAATTTTAATAACAAATACTGCATCCGCATTACCTTTTGCATTTAAAAAAACTGAATCGGTAAAAATTGTTGCAGCATTTATTAAATAAGTGTGTGGAGTAAGCACTAAATTCTTACCAAATTTTGTAGGTTGCAACAATTCAATATCATATGGCAATGCGTTTAAGTAATTATAAACGTCTAATAAATCACTAGCACAAGCAGCAGTTGAAGCATCATTTATTGGGTGTATCGTCCCTGTTACATTCAGAGAATCGAATCCAATAGCACTTCCAACATTACTTCCAATATCACCAGTAACAAAGGAAACTCCTGTATTAGTAACATTTCCATTTGCTGAAAATAACGTGTAACAAGCAGTAGTTTCTAGGGCTGGAGGTGTTGGTCCATTTAAAATTGGGCTACCACAACCTGTGGGAGTATAAGCTAATGACCCATCAACAGTAATAGCACCAGCTGTCGTTAATAATCTACCATCAAGTGTGTCGTTGGTGTTTAATTCTATTGAAGCATTGTTTACAACAAAAGTTCCTTTCATTGAAGAACCTGCAGCCACACTCAGCATACCCTCTATTTTCCAATATACATTACAGGCTTTTGCTCCATTAATTAATTTAATTTTTGAACCTGCGGCTGGAGATAAAGAACCATTAATTAATATAACAAATACTGCGTTGGTATCGTTTTCAGCATCTAAATACAAATTAAGATCTATAGTTGCTGCTTGAGAAATACTATAAACACCATTTATTAAAGTATCTCCATTTCCTAAGAGTTGTGAAATAAAGTAATTTGGTGGTGTAGCGTTTAGTTGATTGTATGCAATTAATAAATCAGCAGCACATTGTGCACTGGCTAAATTGGCATCGTTTATCACTCCATTTACATTTTCAAAAGTAGTGGTTGTCCCATTATTAGTTCCTAGGTTTCCTGTAAGAATTGAAGGTCCAGTAATATTTACAGCCCCATCAGTAGAAAATAGTACATATTCTGCGGCTGTTCCCAGGGTAGGAGCCTGAGCAAAAAAGTTAGTAGAAATAGTAGTCAGAGCTAGTGCTGAAGCTAAATAAAGTAATTTTTTTTTCATTTTAGTTAGTTTAGAATATGAATTAGTTTTCATACTCAACAAAGGTGATGACTAATGATAAATAAATTGTTACACAACTTTTTAAATATGTTACATTATTCACATTTTTAATGATAAAGGAAAGCATTTACTTTTTTAAAATAATTAGTAATAAAAGCAACAAAACTCTTGCTGTTAAAAGGCTTAAAAAAAATTTTTATCAAATTTAATCCTTCGCTATTTTTCATAGCCTCCTCTTTGGTTAGTGAGGTAATCCATATAAAAGGGAGTTGAATCTTTTTTAATTGTTTTTTTATTTTTTTAAAAACACTTTCGTCATTCATGTCGGTGTCGGCAATTACGAGGTCTGGATTCTCGTTAGAAATAATTTCGGCTGTATTTTCTATACTAAGTGGCCTAATAACAGTAAAGTTATTTTTTATTAGCTGTTGTTGAATGTCAAGACCAAGTAATCGATCTCGTTCAAGAATCAATATTTTTTTGTCATTTTTCATTTTGTATAAATAAGAAGGTATATAATTCATTTATTTAATTAGCTTTTTTAAATCTTTAATTAAATCGGGTTTTTTAAGAATGGTAATTTCTCCAATTAAACTCCCATAAGGTTTTAGCGAATCAACATGGTCGCAAACTATTTTAAACATGGCAATTAGTGGAATAGCGATAAAAATGCCTGGAATACCCCAAATTAAATCGCCAATAATTAAGGCAATAATGGTTGATAATGGATTAATTTTTACTTGAGTTCCAACAATAAGTGGTTCAAGCATCCAACCTTGAATTAACTGAATTATACCGTAAGTAATAAGAATACCTCCCAGCATAGGATAACCTGCTCCATTTACAGCTGCTACCATTAAAGTAATAGTTGTTCCTATAATGTTTCCAATAAATGGAATAATTTCTAATAATCCGCACAGAATTGCAAAGAATAGGGCATTCTTAACTCCTAAAATACTAAAACCTATAAAGTACATGACCCATAAAATCACTATCATTTTAGACAAACCAAGTAAATATTGCTGCGAAACACGAGTGGTATGGAATATGACTTTTTCCATTTCTTTTTCTTGAGAAGTAGGGGAGAGTTTAATTAGAAATTTTTTGATGTGGCTTCTGTAATAAATTAAACAGAAAATATACACTAAAATTAGAATGAAATTAGCAGTTATACTTGTAATAGAGCTTGCTATTGATTTAATAACACCTGTGAAAAATGATTGTTGGTTTTTAATTACTTCAACTTGATTTTGTGTTGAAACACCATAGTTTGTAAGTATGTATTGCTGAATACGATTGGTTTGAAAAACAGCTCGTTCTTTTATTAATTCAAAATCTTGTGCCAATTCTGAAATTTGCCAACCAAGCAACGTACCTATAGAAGCTATTACTAACAGAAAGATAATCAAGCAAATCAATACAGCTATCCCCTTTGGTACTTTTTTACTTTCCAACCATTTACTAAGAGGTAGAAACAATGTTGCTAAAACCCCTCCAATAATAAGTGGAATTAAAAATTCTTGAGCATAATACAACCCTGCAAAAACAAGAAATAGTACCAATAACTTTTTAATGATGGAAGTGGCTGAAATAGTCATTTTTGTTATTCGATTAGGTTTGTGTAACAAAGGTCTAAACCTTTGACTCGAAAATTGTTACATAACTTTTTAGGTTTGTTACATAATTCATTGATTATAACCAAAAAAACCTTTTTAAAAAGTATAAAAATGAAATTTTTTTATATATATTTGTCAATTAATGACAAGTCAAATGAAAGAAATATTTGGAGAATATATCAAACGCTTAAGGACTGAGAAAGAGTTGACTTTAACACAACTTGCGGCTAGGCTAGACTTAGATTCTGCCAATTTGAGTAAAATTGAAAATAACAAAAGAGAATTTGACGAAAAACGCCTTCCTCTCTTATCGGAGGTTTTCAATCTTGATATTTCAACCCTAAGAACAGAGTTT
>PCUH01000274.1:11724-12002 GCA_002770955.1 Flavobacteriales bacterium CG18_big_fil_WC_8_21_14_2_50_32_9
ATGTAATTGCTAAGAAAATTTACGAGAATAATTGTGATAATGAAACATTAATTCTTGCAGAACAAAAAGTAGAATATTTAAAATCAAAAAAATTAACAACAATATGAATATAGTATCTTTTTTTGCTGGTGCTGGTGGTCTCGACCTAGGTTTTCAAAAAGCAGGGTTTAATGTTATTTGGGCTAACGAATACGATAAAGAAATTTGGGAAACCTACGAAAAGAATCATCCACATTCAATTTTAGACAGAAGGAGTATTGTAAACATACCAACAAATG
>PCUH01000274.1:12025-12196 GCA_002770955.1 Flavobacteriales bacterium CG18_big_fil_WC_8_21_14_2_50_32_9
ATTGGTGGTCCTCCTTGTCAAAGTTGGAGCGAAGCAGGTACTATGAAAGGAATTAATGATAAACGAGGTCAGTTATTTTATGACTTTATTCGTATTCTTGAAGCAAAACAACCTAAATTCTTTTTAGCTGAAAATGTTAGCGGAATGTTATTGGGTAGGCATTCGGAGGCA
>PCUH01000274.1:12274-13145 GCA_002770955.1 Flavobacteriales bacterium CG18_big_fil_WC_8_21_14_2_50_32_9
TACAATGTACCTCAGGACAGAAAAAGAATTTTTTTTATTGGAATTAGAAAAGATTTGAATTTCACGTTTCAATTTCCAAAACCAAATTTTCCAAAAATAACTTTAGAAGAAACCATTTATGATTTAAAAGATAATGTTGTTCCTGCATTGCCTTACAATAAAACAAACGGCAACAATTGTACTGTACCAAATCATGAATACATGATTGGCGATTTTTCTAGTATTTTTATGTCGAGAAATCGTGTTCGATGTTGGAACGAACAATCGTTTACCATACAGGCAGGAGGTCGGCACGCTCCCATCCACCCACAAGCACCAAAAATGAAATTTATTGAACAAAACATTAGAGTTTTTGTACCAGGCAAAGAACAATTGTACAGAAGATTAAGTGTAAGAGAATGTGCGAGAATACAAACATTTCCCGATAGTTTTATTTTTCATTATACCAGCGTTCCAGCAGGTTATAAAATGATAGGAAACGCTGTTCCAGTTAATCTTGCAAAATTTTTAGCCGAAAGCATTAAACAGCAGATTAATGAAAATGCATTAATTAAACAAATTACAGAAACTAGAAAAGAAGCCTTGGAAGTATGACAAATATTTTAGAAGCAATACTACATATTGCTGAACTCCCGATTTTAAATGTTGATCAAATAACGTTTGGTAATAATAGAATAACAAGTGTTGGTGATGGATTAGAAATTTTTGTAAAAAACGCTTTTTCAAACAATTTTAACACTACTGACGAATCGACAAAAATAACCAAGTATGCCGAAGTATTTTCTTATGAAGGAAGCCAAACAAGACCACCAGACTTGATGATTAAAGGTGGAGATTCCATTGAGGTTAAAAAGACCGAATCCATTTTATC
>PCUH01000274.1:13231-23938 GCA_002770955.1 Flavobacteriales bacterium CG18_big_fil_WC_8_21_14_2_50_32_9
AATGGGAAGAAAAAGATATTATTTATGCCATTGGACACGTTCCGAAAAGTAGTAAAATACTTTCGTCACTTTGGTTGGTTTACGGCAACATTTATGCAGCAGACGATGATGTTTATACCAATTTAAAAGCCACCATTGCAGAAAGTCTTGAAAATACACCGGAGATAAATTTCTCAGAAACAAAAGAGTTGGGACGAGTTAATTATGTTGACCCTTTAAAAATTACCAACATGAGAATTAGAGGGATGTGGTTGTTGCAACCACCAGTAAAAGTGTTCAACTATGTTTACCCTTACGATACTAAATTAAAGTTTCAATTGGTGGCAATTGTACCCAGCGACAAATACCATTCGTTTCCTGCCGAAAGCAGAAATAAACTAGAACATTCGACCAATGATAAATTGAGTATTCAAAATGTTAAAATTAAAAACCCAAATAACCCTGTTAACCTAATTGATTGTAAATTGATTACGATTAAAATAGAAAATGATTAAAAAATACACTTGTCAAAATCTTTTATAACCCAAAAAAAACCTCGAAGCATCACTTCGAGGTTTTTAATTTTTATGGAATGACTTTTTATTTATCAGTCAATTTTTCAGAAGCATTTATTTTACCTGTACTTTTAATAATAAACTCAGTACGTCTGTTTTTTTGGTGTTCTGCTTCAGAACAATCTGAAACAACATTGCCAGAACAAGGACAATTGGTTAACAGTTTCGTTTCACCATACCCTTTACCAGAAATTCTAGATGGGTTAGTGATACTTTTTTTAATATAATTAACTGTTTCTTTAGCCCGTTGGTTCGATAAATTTTGGTTGTAAGCATCATTAGCTCTACAATCGGTGTGAGCACCAAGTTCTACCACCATTTTAGGATAGTCGTTCATAACCTCAATAATTTTTGCTAACTCAGCTTTTGCATCTTTACGGATATCGTATTTATCGTAATCGAAGTAGATGTTGTTGAAATCTACAATTTTAGCTAAGTCTTCGCCCTCTTTAATTTTTTCGGCTACCACTTCTTTTTTAGTTAATAAAACAACATCAGCTTTAACAACTGCTACATCACTAAGCGTATTTGCATCAGTAGAACCATCGTTGTATTTGTCTTTTTTACCTGTTATTTTATAGTTTTTGTTGGTTTCGACATTAAAAGAATAAGCACCGTCATTTTGTGTAGTTAACGTATCTAATACTTTTCCTTTATCATCAAACAGTGTAATAAAAGTTGCTTTTAAAGGAGTTGAATTTTTATCTTTAGCAATACCTTCAATACTTTTTTCGATAGCAACTATTTCTTCTGTTTTTTCTTCTTCTTTAATATCAAAAGCATAAATATCATCACCACCTTTACCACCAGCTCTGTCAGATGAAACATATCCTTTTGTTGAGGTGCTGTTTACAATAACTGCATAATCGTCAGCAACTGTGTTTAAAGGAAACCCAGCATTTTGAACTGTTTGAACAGTTGTTCCATTTAGTTTAGCAACAAAAATATCTAATCCTCCCAAACCAAATCTTCCGTTTGAGGAAAAATAAAGTTTTTGGCTGTTTTCTTCAATAAAAGGAAACATTTCATCACTTTCGGTGTTTATTTTGTCGCCCATGTTTTCTGCTTTACTCCATGTGCCATCATCATTTTTAGTAGTTCTATAAATGTCTGCTCCACCAAAACCACCAGGCATATCGCTTGTGAAATACATTGTTTTTCCGTTTGCGGTTAATGAGGGATGCCCAACAGAATATTCCGTGTTGTTTAGGTTAAAAGGAGTTGGTTCAGACCATTTTTCATCTGCAAACGTGCTAAAATGGATTTGAAGTTCAACTACTTTATCTATGCTTTTGTCACTGTAATTGTTTCGAGTAAAAGCCATAAAAGTACCATCGTTGCTTAAGCTAGCTGGTCCATCGTGCATATTGCCGTTTAAACTTTTTTCAAAAACTTTTGCGTTTTTTAATTGTCCATCTTCAACATCAGCAATATAAATTCTCCAAAAAGGTTTTCCTGTCCAGTTGTAATTTTTCACAATCATTTTAGGAGCCGATTTTGTTGATGAAAAAATAATTTTGTCTTTGTAAAAAATAGGACCAAAATCATCAGCATCAGAATTTACATCTAACGATTTAACAACATATTTACCGTTGTCTTTATTTAAATCTGCTAAAATTGATTTGTTTGCCAAATAATCTTTTGCACGCAAATCGTTTGGGTTTAATTCAGCAAACTTGTCCATCATTATCAACGATTGGTCTGTTTTTCCATTCGATTTTAGCAATCGTGCTAATACAAAATAATCATTTGGAACTAGTCCTTGATTAGTGTTTATTAGCTTTAAATAAGCTTCTTCAGCCAAAAAATTTTGATTGATGTTATAATAGCTTTCAGCTAAACGTCTTTGACCTTCAGGAGTCAAATTTTTTGTATGAGAATAATAATCGATACTTTTCTCAAAAGAGTAAACAAAATATTTTTTGTCTCCTTTTATTTCTTTTGATGATTTTTCTTGAGCAAAGGCATTAAAGCCTACTGCAAAACAAGTGAATATAATAAATATTTTTTTCATGTCTATATTTTTTTATGCTATTAGTATTAAAAGTTTCTAGGTGAGTGTATTTGTTTTTTACTTGAGAAAATAAAATCATATCGCAACATAATTTCATGACTTCCATTGTTATACTTACCTGTTTCTAACCCATAAGACCAATCGTAAGAATAACCGACATGAAGTTGATCTGTAATGTCGTAACCAATTAAACCACCAACAGCATCTCCAGTTCTATACATTGCACCAAGCATGAATCTATTCATTATAATAAATGATGCAGTAAGGTCGGCTTGAATTGGTGCTGCTTCAGTTACTTTTATTAAGGTGGTTGGTTTAAAATCTAAATTATGTCCTAAGTTTATTAAACCTCCAGCAATAAAAAAATAGTGTCGTTGTTCTTTTGCAATCAATGTGCTTCCACCTGCTTGAGTAACTTCCGAATAACTATTTTCTATTAAGTTTGGAGCAGAAAGCCCTGCATAAAAACGATCCCTAGAATAGTACACACCAAAACCAACATTTGGTGTTGTTTTGTTATTGACATCGCTTATAAAAACAGCATCATTCTGTTGGTCTAAATTCAAGGTGTTTAAATTGGCTTGAAAAATATTTACTCCAGCACTTAAGCCCAATGCTAATTTCGATTTTTGAGTTAACTTCATTCGATAAGCAAAATCGGCAACTATTGAAGTGTTGTTAATTGGTCCAATTTTATCATTCAAAACCGATAATCCTACTCCAATGTGTTCGTTAATTATTGGCGAATGTAGGGTTAATGTTTGTGTTGTAGGAGCTCCAGAAAAACCGACCCATTGCGAACGGTGTAATGCTGTTACTGTTAAAGCATCTCTACTTCCTGCATAGCCAGGATTTACTGCTAGAGTATTGTACATATAATGGGTGAACAATGGAGCTTGCTGAGCGTATGAAGCTAAACTTCCTAGGGTCAATGCCATCAAAAGTGTTATTTTTATAGGTGTTTTCATAATTTAATTTTTAGATGTAAGTAGTTAGGTATAAGTACCTTTCTTATTTTATAATTAATATTCTATTATTTGTTCAGGTAAATTGTTCCTTTAAAAATTTTAGAACCATCGCCTAAATCAAGTATGTAGAAGTAAGTTCCAACTGGTAAGTCATCTCCACCAACTGTAATTCCAGTTGTTGATTTTCCATCCCAATCGTTTTTATACGGACTAGCCTCGAACAATTTATTGCCCCAACGGTTGTAAATTGTAAAAGTATTTGAAGGATATCTGTCAATTCCTCTAATCACAAACACATCGTTTGTTCCATCATTGTTAGGAGAAAATCCTTCGGGAATATTAAAATCAAGAACAGTTGTGTCGTTACTACAATCATTTATTACAACTGTAACAGTTGATGAAGAGAAAGTAGAACAAGTAATGTCAGTAACTGTTAATGTGTAAATACCTGAGTCTAAAAATGTAGCCGAAAGAATTATAGGATTCTGATTGGAAGAAACAAATCCGTTTGGTCCTGTCCAATCATAAGTTGAACCTGAAACAGTAGCTGCATATAGGTTGATAGATTCTCCTAAACAAACTGGAGAATTACTTGTTGCAACTGCAATAGGAGTAAGGGTAACCATTAAAGTTGTTGTTGCTATACTATCGCAACCTAAACTACTTCCTCCAACAATGGTGTCAGAATAAATACCTGAAGTATTTTGGAAGACACCATAGATTAAAATACTATCGCCTTCACAGATGGTAGCATTGATATTACTTGTAGCAATTGGGTTTACTAATAAGGTTGTTACTAAAATACTATCACAACCTAAACTACTTCCTCCAACAATAGTGTCAGAATAATTTCCTGAAGTATTTTGAAATACACCACCAATTAATATACTATCACCTTGACAGATAGTAGCGTTAGTTGAATCTGTAGCAATTGGGTTTACTAATAAGGTTGTTACTAAAATACTATCGCAACCTAAACTACTTCCTCCAACAATAGTGTCAGAATAAATACCTGAAGTATTTTGAAAAAAACCACCAATTAATATACTATCACCTTGACAGATGCTAACATTAATGGAATCTGTAACAAAAGGGTTTATTGTTAGGCTAACAAAGTTTGATGTAATGCTTGGAGGAAAAGTTCCAGAAATAACCACATTGTAATCGGAAGCAGTATCTGAGATAGTTGCTGGGTTAATAGTTAAAGTAGGCGTAGTTGCTCCAGAAATATTGCCACCATCAACAAGGTTGATAGTTCCAATTCTCCATTGATAAGTAAGGTTGGTTCCTGTAGCAGAAACAGTAAAACTTACAGAGCCACCACTACAAGTAGATTGGTCGGTTGGTTGAGTAATAATTATTGGAGTGCTAGTTCCTCCACAACCAGGAGGCATGATAGCATTAATTGCAAAAGTGCTTAATGCACCAGTAGTGGTTAAAGCTCTTCCATAAAGATTAACACCAATGTTTATATCCATTGCACCATTGTTGCAAATAATTGTTCCATTAAAAAGAGAAAAATCATTGATTTCAACAGCACCATCAACCATCCAAAATACATTTTCTACTCTAGTGCCATTCATCAATACCACATTTGAATAGGTACTCGTTGAAAAAGCACCTTTTACTTGAATTACAAAAACTGCATTAGGATTTCCTTCTGCATTCAGAAAAACGGTATCTGTAAAAGTTACAGCACCATTCATTATATAAGTATGAGGTGTTAAAACCAAATTGTTTCCAAATAGAGCAGGAAACAACAATTCGATATCATAAGGTAAAGCATTCAAATAATTGTAAGCATTTAATAAATCTGAAGCGGCTAAAACTGTTGAAGGATCTGGAACTGCATGAATCATTCCTACTACTAATAATGGATTAAATCCTGTTACTGTTCCGTTATTTGTTCCAACATCGCCAACAACATTGGTAACACCAACATTTGCAACAGGTCCGTCAGATGAAAATATCGTATAACATTCTGCTG
Source organism: Flavobacteriales bacterium CG18_big_fil_WC_8_21_14_2_50_32_9 (assembly GCA_002770955.1). GTDB lineage: Bacteria > Bacteroidota > Bacteroidia > Flavobacteriales_E > Vicingaceae > BRH-c54. The sequence goes on from PCUH01000274.1 coordinate 18,755, forward strand.
AAGCAAGATTAGGAGCTAAAGGACCTGTTAAAGGGGAAAACCCACAACCACGAGGTGTGTAAGCTAATAATGATTCAACCGTAATTGCACCAGCGGTAGAAAGTGCTCTACCTTCAAGTGTTACACCAGTACTCATGTTAATTGCAGCATTGTTAACAATCAGCGTTCCTTTCATAGAAGTTCCTGTTGCCATATCTAATAAACCTTCAACTTTCCAATAGACATTACAAGCTTGAGCTCCATTTGTCAAAATTACTTGTGAGTTGGCATTGGTAGAAAAGGCTCCGTTTAATTGAATGATAAAGAGAGCATTAGGATTGCCCTGAGCATCTAGCGTGAGGCTGTTATCTAATGTAATAGTCGGTGCAGTTATAGCATAAATACCAGCATTTAAAATTTGACCGTTACCCAATAAAGGTGCAGGAAAAAAAGTTGGAATGGCAGCATTAATATTACCATAAGCAATAATTAAATCAGCACTTGCTTGTGTACTTGCTGGGTCGCCACCGTAGTGCATTTGACCATCAACATTACCAAAACCAGTAATGGTTGGAGCAGAGTTTGTTCCAACATTACCAGTAACTTTAGTAAGGTAAGGAATACCAGCGTTGGATACAGCACCAATAGAGGTGAAAAGAGCAAAATCAGCAGTAGTTCCTAAGTTAGGAGCCTGTCCGAAATTAAATTTTGGAAAAAATAATAGTGTTAGCACTATCAGATTAAAAAGTAATTTATTTTTCATTTTATTTGTTTTAGATGTGAATTAATTTCCACGCAACAAAGGTGTGTCTATTTAAAAAAGAAAGTATTACACAACTTCTTTAATAAGTTGTATTATTCACGCATTACCAATGAACAAGTTCGATTAGTATTTTAAAATTCAGGTTATAAGAAAAAAAAACACCTTTATCTTTTTAAGATAAAGGTGTTTTTTGACGAGAAGGAATTAGAATTTTTACGCTTCAAATTATTTTAAAAATTGTTTTACCTGTTGTTCTATTTTATTAAAGGCTTCCTCATTTTTTGGAATATAAATACCTCCATATTTGGCTATCGTTTTTGAAACAACTTCAATTTCTGATTGAGCACTTAATAAAATAACATTCAAATTGGGGTTAGCTATTTTCATTTTTTTAATAATGGATAGTCCTGTGGCAGCACCACTTTGATTTTTATTTAATAAATGATCCATAATGATAACAGTAGGAATTTGAAAGGATTCTTTTAAGCAATCTTCACCAGTACTAAAATGTTTTATTTCATGTATTTCAGGGAAATGGAGCATTAAAAATTCTTTTAATAATTTGGCATATATCTCATTGTCTTCTACAATAAAAATAGTATGTTCTTTTGATGTTGATTTTGAGAATATTTTTTTATATAGATTCATGGGGTTAAGTTTTTGGTTTATAATTTTATGAAAAGCTGTAATTTTTTATTTCTTCAAATGCCTGGTTACATATTAAATTTAGTTGTGTATTTAAAGCTATTATTCTTTCAAAAGAAGTTGTTATTTTACTCAAATCCTCCATTTCTTGTAAAATAGGCTGAAGTGCAGCAATTCCCATAATAGATACTGACGATTTCATGGTATGAGCCATGTTTTTTATAGTTGTATAATCTGTTATAAGAATAGCATTGTTGATAGCATTTAGCTCTTCTTGAACTTGAACCAAAAATGTGTCCATTATTTTTTTTATCAAATCTTGTTTTCCCCCCATCAAATTTGATAGGTATTCGAAGTTGCAAACAGTTGGATTGTTGTTAGTTTCAATAGTTGTCATGACTTTAAGAGATTTACGATTTGTTATTTGTTATTTGTTATCCCGAAATATATCCGCCTCAGGCGGATTAATATTTCGAGGATGCTCGAAAAAATAAAGAATTGAAAATTCTTGTTTTTTCGGCATTTGTCATTTGTTATTTGAGTTTAGCGTTAAGTCATATATTTTATCAAAAAGCTCGGTTGCATCTATGGGTTTTGAAATGTAATCGTCCATACCTAAATTCAAACATTTTTCTCTTTCTCCTGCCATTGCGTTTGCTGTCATTGCAATTATTGGAATATTATTTTTTAATTCATTTCGGATAAAACTAACTGCTTCATATCCATTCATCACAGGCATTTGCATATCCATTAAAATAATATCAAAAACTTTAGTATATTCAGTTAGCCCCGTATTTGTTTTAAGTAATTCAATACATTCTTTGCCGTTTTCTGCAGTTTGCAATTTTAAATTATTTTCAGAAAACAAATTTTTAATCAACATCACATTCAATTGATTGTCTTCAGCTAACAATATTTTTAATTTGCTCAGTTCTTTTAAGTTGTATTTTGTTTCTTCAACCTCTAGAGGCAGTGGAGTGGAAGTTGATTTTTCGTAAGGAATAAAAAAAGTAAATACAGAACCTACATTTTGTTCACTTTTAACTGATAATGTTCCACCCTGAAGCTCAATTAATTGTTTGGCTATACTCAAACCAAGTCCTGTACCACCATATTTTCTAGTTGTATGTGATTCTGCTTGATGAAATCGTTCAAAAATAGTTGTCAATTTATTTTCAGGTATTCCTATGCCTGTATCGCTTATAGAAAATTCAATTAACACATTTATAGTATCTATTTTATTCGCTTTTCCATGAACTTTCACACTCCCATTATTAGTAAACTTAATGGCATTACCCACTAAATTGATAATAATTTGAGTTAAACGAGTTTGGTCGCCAAGTAATGTATCAGGCATATTTTCATCGCAGCTAAAAATTAATTCAAGGTTTTTCTCTTTCGCTTTTTGTAATAACATTACTTTAAGCGATTTAAAAGTTTCTTGAATACTAAAATGATTTTTTTCAAAAGTCATCATGCCCGCTTCAATTTTTGAAATATCGAGTATGTCATTAATAATAGTGAGTAGATTTACTCCTGCAGTTTTTATGATAGAGACAAATTCTTTTTCCTGTACGCCTAATTTTCTTTTATATAAAATATCCGAAAAACCAATAATAGCATTCATTGGAGTACGAATTTCATGACTCATATTTGCCAAAAAGGATTCTTTTAATTTGTTAGATTCTTCGGCTATTTTTGTAGCTTTTTCGGCTTTACTTTTTGCTTCAATCAATTCGTTTTCAAAAAGTTTTTGCTCGGTAATATCTCTTGCAACCACCACCACACCCAAAACATTTTCTTCTTCATCTTTATAAACCGAACCATTAAACAAAACATCAGTCAACTTGCCGTCTTTATGGCGAATGGTTAAGGGCGAATCTATAACAAATCCTTTTGCAAATATTTCGGTGTAAACATCGTGTGCCATTTGAGGATGAGTAAAGTAATCTAAAAAATCTGTATCAATAAGTTGTGCTCTTGTTAATCCTGTGATATTCACTGTTGCTTGGTTCATCCCTGTTATTTTCCCTTTTGAACTGATGGTTACTAAAGGGTCTAGACTCGCTTCGATAAGACTCAAAGAATATGTTGAAGCTAGTTTTTCGTTTTTCAATGTTGTCTGACGTAATTTTTCTCTAAAAACTTTGGCTTTTATAATATCTTGATAAATATAGTAAGAGAACATTAAAGCGAGAATGAGTCCGAAGATGATAAGCCAATTACTAATAAAACTAATTTTTGCATTGGCTTCTTGTGTAGCAGTATGAATTCTATTAATTCCTTCTTCGAGTTCTTTTTCTTCCATGTCATTTAAAAGAAAAAAAATTCGATTGGTTAATAAGTACTCACGTTGTGTAAGAGCTATCTCTTTAGCTAATAAATTACTATCTTTAACCTGTTCTTCCTGTTGTGTTTTAGTAATAATTTTTAACATGGCTTTTTTAACCGAATCAGAAGAAATGGTAGTTAATACCAAGCTTGATGGATTGATAGCTATTTCAATTTTTTCCTCTTTCTTTTTTGGTGAGAATAGCCTTTCAAAAAATGATTTCTTTACCGCCTTTTTTTCACCTCTTTTTTGTCTGTCAGCTGACGGTTCAATAGGTTTTTGAATTTTTATTTTTTTTAATACATGCAAAAGTACCTCTTCATTGTTTTTTTCTGTTTTTAATGCGATGAATTCATTAGATAAATCAATTCGATTGTTGATGAGATTTTTCAACGAATCAATTTGTGTCGAAAATTTTTGATTGTATCTAATTTCGTTTACTCCAACATTAATTTTATCTATAGCTGATAATAAGAGTAACGTATCTAGTTGAGCGTTTAAGGTTGCGATGTAATTTTCAAAACTTAGTAAATAAGCGGTGTCGTGCCTAATATTATATGCTTTTATATTTGCTTCGGCACTATAAAGGCCAACAGTTATTTCTTTTAATTTGTTAAGTTTAATGTTTGGGTCTAGTATATCGGATACTGAATCTGTTAATTGTGAAAGTTTTTGATGAGTGATATAAATAGCAATAAAAAATAATCCAGCAACAATTAAAAATGCAACAATTACCTTTAAAACAATTCTTCGAATGCTTTGAAGATTAGTTTTATCAATGTGAAGTTGATTAAGGATATTATTTTTCATTTTTTTTTGTTAGTCAGCACCCTCCGTCCAATGTCATTAAGTTAAGAGTTTAAATTTCTGATTTTAAATTAATTACAATCATTTGTTCTGTAGTGATTTTCTGCATTTGCTACTCACCCCTGCTATCTTCGATAGCCTCCCCTCTCTTAAAAAGAGAAGGAAAAGATTGCCGAAGGCAATCAGGGGTGAGTTAGCAAATTAAATACACTCAAAAGCATTGATAATAATAATTATCATCCTTAACTTATTGAGATTTAGTACTCAATATGTTAGGGAGGATTTTCTTTATTTATTTACCGCTCTAAGAATAGCAGCTACGAGTTTATCCATCACCAATAAATTTTTCTCCATATAGTCAAAAACACCTGATTGCCAATAATCTGTAGCAATTTGAGTATCGGTTTGGTTCGATAAAATAATTACTGGAAGATTGGGCTTTTTTGTATGAATTTGTTTTATTACTTCTAAACCCGTAATTCCTGGTCCAAGAATATCATCAGGTGGTGCTAACAAATGGTCAAGAATGATAACTTGTGGATTCATGTCTAATTTATCCAAACAGTATTCACCTGTTAACATGGTTGTTATTTCAAAATTTCCTTTTTCTTTTAATGCGTTTTTAAGCATTAAGGAATAAACATAATTGTCTTCGACA
>PCUH01000274.1:23981-26974 GCA_002770955.1 Flavobacteriales bacterium CG18_big_fil_WC_8_21_14_2_50_32_9
TACCATAAATAGGCATTTACCTTTATTTGTTTTGATATTATACATCTGAAAAAAGCTAAGTGATTTGAGTATAATTCATATTCATTGATATGTAATTCAATAAAAAGAATTCATCTTTACGGTTTAACTATCGTACTTCCTTTTATTGTTACGGCTGCAATTTGTGCTAATAATCTGCCCTCTACAACTGCACCAGTATTTAAAGAGATAGATTGGTCGGCTAAGATGGTTCCTTTAAAAACAGAAGTTGTACCTATTGTTGCGGAAGACCCTACTTGCCAAAAAATATTGGAAGCTAATGCACCTCCAGTAAGGGTAACTTTACGTCCTGATGTTGTCATTAGTGTTGATGCTATTTGAATAATAAAGACTGCATTGGTATCACCAAGTGCATCAAAAGTAAGATCACCAAATGAAATTTGAAGTGAACCACTTGATTTATAAAGTCCTGGAGTAAGTGTTAATCCACCAATGTTTCCTGCAAGCAGCACGATATCTATTGAAGTACGTCCTGCAGCATCGTTGTAAGCTGTTGTTAAATCGTCTTTTGCAGCAGTAAGCCCAACAGCATTAGGTGTTGAACCTGCTGGTCCAGAAGCATCTACTGTATAAATTGTTCCTGTTATTTCTCCACCGCCAAAACCAGTAATTTTACTGCCAGCAGATGGGCTTAACCCAATATTTCCTGTAAGAGCTGAGGTTGGGACATTTGAAATTAACGAACCAGCAAGTATAATATAATTGGCTGATGAACGTAAATTAACAGTTGCTTGAACTACACCTTGAATTGGTATAACAGTTTGATTTGTATAGGATCCTCCAGTAGTGTTTGTTGGAGTAGAAGTATCTTTTGAGCATCCTACAGCTAAAATAACAGTAGATATAACTAGTGTTGAAAAGATTTTTTTTACATTCATTTGTTTTAGCTTTAGTTGTCCGTAACTGACGGAGCAGGCGTGATAATAATCATAAAACAAAGATGAGTTGATTAGGAATTAATTGTATTACATAGTTTCTTAAATAAGTTACATTATTCACACATTGCTATAACAAACATAAAGCACATTCAATTTTAAAGTCGTTTCGTTATGCTCTTTTAGAATTTTGTTCTATTAAATATTTCTTTAATAATGAGTTTAGCGATTCGAAATAATGTTTTAAATTAAGGAGGGCTATTGCTGGACTTTTTTCATCAGGAACGGTTACTGGCATTTCTTCCAAATATTTAGACAATTCAGGGTGTTGATTTTTTATTGTCATGGTAATTTTTAAAATCTTTGCATTTAACGCTTCTATAGTATCCATAAATCAGTTGGTTTTAATAGGATTATACCGATTGTGATTTCAAATGTTGCATAAATACTCCTTAAAATCTACATCGGCATTATCTTTTAAGGAAATTCCTTAGTGGCATTAAGAAGTTAAAATAGGATTACATGTCTTAATTGTTTTTTCATCAAGAGTAATTCCTAATCCATTGGCAACAGCAATTCCTAATTGGCTATCAGCACGAAAAAAATGACACAATTGTCGATTAATAATTTCATCTTTTTTTTCTCCACAAATACCACTCATTGAACCAACAATGTTGCTTACTGTATGTTGTCTGTCTTTATCATTCATGGCATTTTTATACAACAATCCAGGTTGAGTATAATGGTCGTCATCATTTTTATTTCTATCAAACCAGTCTGCAGTGTTTGATTCTAATTCCATGGGTTGTTCGCTGTATCTTTCATCAACTACTATGTCATCAAAACTATTTGGACGATAATTGGGAGCTGACCCTCCATTATTTCCTGTTTGCATCAATCCATCACGTTGGTAATTAGCTACCATGTAAGGACACACATTTACTGGAATTTGCTCGTAGTTTACTCCCAAACGATAACGTTGTGCATCGGGATAAGAAAGCAAACGACCTTGCAACACTTTGTCGGGCGAATAGCTAATACCATCAACCACGTGGGCAGGAGCAAATGCGGCTTGTTCTACATCTCTAAAATAATTTTCTGGAATTTTATTGAGTTCCATTGTGCCAACATCAATTAACGGATATTCTTTATGGCTCCAAACTTTGGTTAAATCAAATGGGTTGAATTGAAATGTTTTTGCTTGTTCTTCCGTCATCACTTGAATTTTTAAATCCCATTTAGGAAAATCTTTTTTTTCGATGGCTTCTACCAAATCACGTTGTGCTTGGTCAAGGTCAATGCCTTTCATTTCATTGGCTTCGTTGTCGGTAAAGTTTTTTATTCCTTGCTGGCATACCAAATGAAATTTTACCCAAACCTTTTCATCGCTTGCATTGATTAACGAAAAAGTATGGCTTCCAAAACCGTGCATGTGTCGATACGATAAGGGTGTTCCTCTATCGCTCATTAGTATTAATACTTGGTGTAAACTTTCAGGGTTCAGGCTAAAAAAATCCCACATCATGGTTGGACTTTTACAATTTGTTTTGGGGTCACGTTTTTGGGTATGTATAAAGTGTGAAAACTTTTTGGCATCTTTAATAAAAAATACAGGCGTATTGTTGCCTACCAAATCCCAATTTCCATCTTCGGTATAAAATTTTATGGCAAAACCACGCGGATCTCTTTCACTATCGGCTCCGCCTTTTTCGCCACCAACAATAGAAAAACGCACAAACACTTCTGTTTGTTTACCAATTTCAGAAAAGAGTTGAGCTTTGGTATATTTCGAAATATCATGGGTAACAGTAAAAGTTCCGAAAGCACCTGAGCCTTTTGCGTGAACAACTCGTTCGGGAATACGTTCACGATTAAAATGTGCCAGGTCTTCGTGCAAAAAGTAATCCTGTAATAAAACAGGACCACGATTTCCAACGGTCATTGAATTTTCGAATTCGGTATAAGGTCTGCCACTTGCTGTGGTTAGTTTTTTGTTTTTCATCTTATAATTTATTTTTACCTTGTATAATTCCCAACCAAAATAGCTTACTCAAATTATCCGAAAAGCTAAGTGATTTG
>PCUH01000220.1 GCA_002770955.1 Flavobacteriales bacterium CG18_big_fil_WC_8_21_14_2_50_32_9
TAACCATTGACTATTGACCATTGACCATTGACCATTGACCATTAACCATTGACCACTGACCATTAACCATTGACCATTAACCATTGACCATTAACCATTGACCATTAACCATTGACCATTGACTATTGACTATTGACCACTGACCTTTGATGTTTCAAAACTTTTACTGCCATACTTAACAAGTATAGATATAAAACACTAATTTCGGGGTACAAAATATGTATTCCGAAAAATTAAATATCAAAGCATGGGCAGAAGAGGACAGACCTCGTGAAAAATTACTTTCAAAAGGTAAAGGAGCACTATCTGATGCTGAATTAATAGCCATATTAATTAGCTCTGGCAGCAGAAATGAAACTGCTGTAGAACTTTCAAAACGTATCTTAAGCTCCATAGGAAATGATTTAAACAAATTAGGAAAACTTTCTATTTCTGATTTAAAACAATTTAAAGGAATTGGAGAAGCTAAAGCAATAAGCATTGTTGCTGCATTAGAATTAGGGAGAAGAAGGAAAGACACAGATGGTGAAGAAAAAAAAGCGATTAATTCGAGTAAAGATGCATACAACACAGTTATAGATGTTTTAAGCGATTTGCCTCATGAAGAATTTTGGGTGCTTTATCTGAATAGAAAAAATTGTGTTATCAAAAGAAACAACATCAGCAAAGGTGGATTAGCTGGAACGGTTGCCGATGCTAAAATTATTTTTAAGGAAGCGATAAACCAATTGGCTTCAAGTATTATTTTGTGCCACAATCATCCATCAGGGAATTTACAACCCAGTCAGGCAGATATTCAACTTACAAAAAAAATGAAAGAAACAGGACTTATTATGGATGTTCCAGTAATTGATCATATAATTGTTGGTGATGGAAAATACTTTAGTTTTGCAGATGAAGGGTTGATATAACAATTTACGAATTACGATTTACGAATTACGATTTACGAATTTTATACTTAGTTGATAATAGTTTATTCACATATAATAACAGAAAGAGTTGCTTACATTTTCAGAACAATATTTGAAGATGTATTAAATGTTCAGGTGTCTTTCACCAACGATGTTTCATTTTTTACTCAAAGTAACTTACCTAAAATAAACTATTCTAATCAAGTAATAGAAAACGCACTTTTCTTTCCTGCAACAGATTTACTTTTTGAAGAAGGAATAAAAGAACAAAAAATTGAAGTATTTGAAGATCAACTTCATCAAAAAGTTTTTTTTAAGGTCGATAATGGGTCGTGTTTTTCATTTGATTTGTTTGCGGCAAGTTTTTATCTCATAACTAGATACGAAGAATATTTGCCACATAAAACCGATAAACATGGTCGATTTTTAGCGTCAGAAAGTCTTGCTTTCAAGCATGATTTTATTAAAACTCCTATAATTAATTATTGGATAAATCATTTAGAGCAATGTATTAAAGATAAATATTCGGATTTTCAATTTCCAGAGAGAAAATTCAATTATTTAAGCACTATTGATATTGATAATGCGTATGCCATTCTGCACAAAGGATTTTTAAGAACAATTGGAGGAATTGCTAAAGCAATTTTCTCAGGAAATAATTTAAAACAACGACTTAACGTATTGGTTAAAAAAGAAAAAGACCCTTATGATACGTTTGCATATTTAGAAAATTTTCATCAACAACAAAAAATAAAGCCCATCTATTTTTTCTTGGTTGGAGATTATGCTAAGTATGATAAAAATTGCTCTTTAGAAAATGAATCTTTTCAACATCTTATAATGAATTTAGCCATTAAAAACGAAATAGGGCTACATCCTTCTTATCAATCTAACGAAGCGAATGATAAGCTTCATTTAGAAAAAAATAGATTAGAAAATGTTATAAATAAAACTGTTTTAAAAAGCCGACAACATTATCTAAAACTAACATTTCCAGCAACCTACGATAAGTTGTTGAAAACAGGAATAAGCACAGATTATACAATGGGATATGCAGAAACAATTGGTTTTAGGGCAAGTATTGCACATCCATTTTTCTTTTATGATATAGAAAAAGAACAAGCAACAAAATTAAAAATTATTCCATTTTGTGTTATGGAAGCCACATTTTTGTACTATGAAAACAAAACTCCCGAACAAGCATTAAAAGAAATTTATCAACTTATTGATGAAGTAAAAAAAGTAAAAGGTACTTTTGTAAGCGTTTGGCATAATGAATCATTGTCAGATGAAGGAATATGGAAAGGATGGAAGGAAGTTTATGAAAAAATGATTTTTCGGTACGTTCAACTATAAAAACATTTAACAAAAAAAACATGAATGTAATTAATTTGGGAGCAAGCAATACTATCTTCAATCAATTTATTGCTGAAATTAGGTCTGTTGATATTCAAAAAGACAGTATGCGATTTAGAAGAAATTGTGAGCGTTTAGGAGAAATTTTTGCTTATGAAATCAGTAAAAAATTAAGTTATGAATCATCAAATATTATAACTCCTTTAGGAGAAGCACCAATACAATTACTTTCAGAACAACCTGTTTTAGCAACCATACTAAGAGCAGGATTGCCATTACATCAAGGGTTATTAAATTATTTTGATAAGGCAGACAATGCCTTTGTTTCTGCATACAGAAAACACCGCAAGGATGGTTCTTTTATGATAGAAGCTGAATATATGGCTAGCCCAAGTTTAGAAGATAGGATAGTTATTTTATCAGATCCAATGTTGGCATCAGGAGCCTCAATGGTTGAAATTTATAAATTATTACTCGAAAAAGGAAAGCCAAAACAAATTCACATTGTATCTTTAATTGCTAGTGTTGAAGGAGTTGATTTCGTAAAAAAACAATTGCCCGAAGACACTATTATTTGGGTTGGAGCAATTGATGCTGAGCTTACAGCCCAGTCATACATTGTCCCTGGTTTAGGTGATGCTGGTGATTTAGCTTTTGGGGCTAAAGAATAAATGATGGTTATTGTAATAAAGTTTCTGGGGTTAATCCTGCTCACCACTGTTAAATTTGTTGCGGTTGCTTTAATTTTATTAGTTGATAAATCAATTACTCCAACTGAACTATTTTCGGTTCTCTTAATTGGAGGAACTTTGGGTGTTTTAGTTTTTTATTTTTTAGGTGCTTTAGTTAATACACTGCTAGATAAACTTTTTTTGATATGGAAAAAGGAAGCTGAACCAAAAAAACAATTCACCAAAAAAAATAGATGGATAATAACGCTGAAAACAAAATATGGATTAATTGGAATAGCTGCTCTTTCGCCAATTTTTTTTTCTATCCCATTGGGTTGTTTTTTAGCAAGTAGGTTCTATAGAGAAGATAAAAGAACATTATTTATAATGCTTTTTGGTGTTTTATGTTGGTCAATTGTTTTTACTGTTGTAAAAATAATTCTATTGTAAATTTTTCTTATTAAAAATAAAATAACCAAAATGAAACAAGAAAGTCCATCTATCTTCTTGTTTGTCATAATAATTTAAGTTAAAAGCCAAAGGTCCAATTGGGGTTTGATAAACTAAAGAGCTAGAAAAAATATATTGACGAGTTGCCCATTGTTTTCCTAATTCACCTTTCTTAAATTCATTTTGAATAATTTCTTGATAGGGTTGAAAAATATATCCTTCAATTCGTAGTTGTGTATTTTTATAAACTTCAAAAATAGTTTTAGCACCGCCAGCTACGTATTTTTTAGCTCTTAATCTTTCCTGAAATAAGGCAACACTTTCAGTAATTGGTTGAAATGAAGATGCTGCCAATACACTTGCCGTATAATTTTCAAAAAAGGGTTGTGTTGAATAAACAACTTCACCCATCACTCCAAAACGAGCCCAACCTCTTTTGTTGAAATAATTATCCACTTTTGCTTTAAGTAAAATCCAACTTAAATATGATTTTGAAACATCTTTTATTATGGAAGTTGAACCTGGAACAGTTCGTTCTCTACCACTAACATATTTTGCTTCGATTAAAATTTGACTACCTTTTGAAGCATATTGTTTTAAATCTAATGAGTTATTATCAAAATTTATAAAAAGAGAATGATTTTTAAAAGAAGTAACATCAGTTGTATCAGTAGAAATAAATTGTCTGGTTTGATAATATTTATTATTTAATTCACCAAATGTACCTCCAAATAATATTTTATTTTTATACCTAATAGGAAGTCCTATTTCAGATTTAATATACTGTTCATTACTTAAAAGAAAAGAGGGTTTGGTGTCTTCAAAAAAAGTAGTGTTACTTCTAAAATAATCCCATCGTTCGGATGTGCCAATTGTCTGCCAATAGAATGGTATTTTACCAGGTACATCTATTCTGTAGCTAGTTATAAGCGAATTGGTTAATCGTCCCAAATAGGTTTCTACAGTAAATGAGTGAGCCACCTTTCTAAGTAAATTATACTGCAAACCAATATATCCGGTACTTACAGGTCTGGAAGAAAATACACCGCCAAATGATATAAATAAATTTTTCTCTTTTTTAGCGTGTAAATTAAGTGAAAATAAATTGCTAGTATCATTGTAAATAGCTTCAGGATAAAGTGATTTAATGTTATTATCAGACGATATTTTTGTATATTCAGACTTAAGTATTTCAGCGGATGTGGAACCCCTTTTTAATTGTAATGATTTTTCTATGTAGTGATTTTGTTTTTTAGACAAACCTGAAACAGTTATTTTATTAAAAATAAGCGGTGGTAAAGTCGCTTTGTAGGTTGCTCTTTTTTTTTCAACTTCAACTTTAGTAACCTTTCTTGTTATCTGATTTTGTAAGTCAGCAATTTTATTTAAAGTAGCTAAGTAACCAATTTGAATTAATTGTTCATTATTATCAAAATTAAATGTAGAAAAATTGGATGCTTCAGGTTCAATTAGCATTGAATATTCGCATGGAATTATATATTCTGTATCATTTGATATAATTGCTTTTATTTGAGAAACCACATTGTCTTCATTTGGGGGTAAGAAATTTGAGGAAACATTACTTCCAATTATAAAATCAGGATTAAAATCATTATAAATAACATTAGAAGGAAAATTGTTATACAAACCTCCATCAAAAAGTAACATAGAATCGTAGGCAATGGGAGGTAAATAAAAAGGATAAGCCATAGATGCTCTAACTGCAGTTGGGAGTTTTCCTTTTTTTAATACAACAGCTTTTTTTGTGATAATATCAGAGGCAACACATCTAAAAGGAATAAATAAACTATCGAAGTTATTTTTTGATTTTGCAGATGCAGGTGCAAAATATTCCATTAAACCGTAATTTATTGCTCCAGGTGAAATTAAATTAGTTGGCAAATTAATTTCCCAAAGGGTGTCAGTGTTTAGTTTAAATGTTACTAATGAAGGAGTTATGTTTTGTTGTCGTAAATAGAAAATATATTTTTTGTTTAGGGTTCCTTGAGCCCAATTTCTAAATTTTTCAGAAAGAAACAACTCTTCAATTTCAGATGGCGAATATCCTGAGGCATATAGTCCAGCAATTAATCCTCCCATAGAAGTTCCTGCAATATAGTCAATGGGTATGTCATTTTCTTCTAATGCTTTTAATACTCCAATATGAGCTACACCACTAGAACCACCGCCACTTAAAACAAGACCAACAGACTGAGCCTTCAGTACAGT
>PCUH01000121.1:0-232 GCA_002770955.1 Flavobacteriales bacterium CG18_big_fil_WC_8_21_14_2_50_32_9
CCCCCTTCGGGGGAGTTAGAGGGGACTTCGGAGCTGGTGGTGGCTTCTATCCGTTCAGACGAAGTTCAAGAAATTATTTCTGCTGTTCCCAATTGGATGATACGCTGGGGGATTACCTTGATTTTTGGATTAATTGTTATGCTACTTGTGTTGTCGTGGTTTATTAAATATCCCGATATTATTTTTGGTAATGCAACACTTACAACTTTAGAACCTCCTGTGAAATTGGTAG
>PCUH01000121.1:250-5341 GCA_002770955.1 Flavobacteriales bacterium CG18_big_fil_WC_8_21_14_2_50_32_9
TAACCAACATTCTACTTGAGGATGGCTCAACCGTTGAGAAAAATCAAGTGATTGCAGAAATGGAAAATCCTGTAACGCAAAACGGAATTGAATTTTTAAAAAGTTATGTATTGGAAATTAGAAGTTATTTAAAGTCAAGTAAAAATGAATTGCCTTTAATAACCGAAAATCATGTTTTTGGAGCAATGCAAACTAACTTTAATGAACTACAAAAAAACTTGAAAAACTATGATGAACAGATTAAAAATACATATAATACTTCTAAAATTAGCAACCTAAAGAAAAAGAAACAACAATATCAAATATTAATTGCTATTTCTATCAAGCAATTGGCTTTAATCAAACAGAAATTGATAAATGCAGAAGATAAATACTTGGCTAATACAAATTTATACAAGAAAGGGGTAATCTCAAAAATGGATTTTTATAATGAAGAAACTGCTTTTCGCCAAAAACAAATGGATGTAGAAAATGCGAAAAGAACAACCACCGACCAACAAATTACCTTACTCAACTTAGCCCAAGAATTAAGCGATTTAGAATTTCAGTACTATGAAAACGAACGTATATTAGCAAACAACATTCAAGCAAATTTATTAGAAATAGAGAACGGAATCGAGAATTGGCAACAAAACTTTTCGTTTGTTGCCCCTGTTTCTGGTAAATTAGTTTGGTTAGAAAAAATACATCAAAATCAATTTATTGAAGTAGGTAAATCGCTGTTTGCAATTACTACTAATAACGAAAAATTCATTGCTTTAGCGACCATTCCTGCTACTGGATTCGGTAAGATACAAACAGGTCAAAAAGCTAGAATAAAACTCAATAATTATCCAACTTACGAATTTGGACATTTGGAAGGAATTGTTTCAAAACTGACTGAAATTCCTAATGAGAATACCTATCAAGTGGAAATAACTTTAAAAAATGGCATGACCAGCTCGTACAACAAGTTATTAGCCTTTACTCCCGAAATGACTGGTACAGCAGAAATTGTTACGGATGATTTGAGAGTTATACAACGTATTTTTAACCAATTCAATAAACTATTTGACAGAAATTCCAATCCCAATGCTTCTGTGTCAAACTCATCATCAAACTAAAATTACCAATAAGATAATTTGCATAATTCAGTATTATATTCTCAAATTTGTATCTTTGAACTCAAAATAAAAAATTCGAATACTAAACTATGAACGAAGATTTAGAATTTATTCTCGATACAGCAAAAGAAGCAATGAATGCTGCATTAGCTCATCTTGATACCCAATTAATGAAAGTTAGAGCTGGAAAAGCAACACCTATGATGCTAACCAGTGTAATGGTTAACTACTATGGAGCAAGCACCCCTCTCAATCAGGTTGCAAATGTAACTGCTCTTGATGGACGAACACTTACTGTGCAAGCTTGGGAAAAATCAATGTTAGAAGAAATTCAAAAAGGAATTACCAACGCTAATTTAGGATTAAACCCACAAAATAATGGCGAAATGATTATCATTAATGTGCCAACTCCTACAGAAGAACGCAGAAGAGACCTTTCTAAACAAGCAAAAGCAGAAGGTGAACACGCTAAAATTGGTGTAAGAAATGCCCGAAAAGAAGCTAATGATGAAATTAAAAAACTCAAAAATGACGGGCTAAGTGAAGATGATGCAAAAAATGCTGAAGATGAGGTGCAAGAAATTACCAATACTTTTATAGCTAAAGTGGATGCACTTATTGCCGCTAAGGAAAAAGATATCATGACCGTTTAAAAGTGAACAATCTATTCCACTGCAAGAATTTCTAATCTCTAATTTAAAATTTCACAGATGTACGGAAAAATACAACAAGAACTACAAGCAGAATTAAAAAACATTGAAGCTGCTGGTTTATATAAAAAAGAACGCATCATTACTACTCCAATGGGAGCAGAAGTGAAAGTAAGCACAGGCGAAGAAGTAATTATTATGTGTGCCAATAATTACCTTGGTTTATCTTCCCATCCAAAAGTAATTGAAGGAGCAAAAAAAGCATTAGACACGCACGGTTACGGAATGTCATCTGTTCGATTTATATGCGGAACTCAAGACATTCATAAACAATTAGAACAAAAAATTGCTGCCTTTTTAGGTATGGAAGATACTATTTTATATGCAGCAGCTTTTGATGCCAATGGAGGTGTTTTTGAACCTTTATTTGGAGAAAACGATGCCATTATTTCTGATGAATTAAACCATGCTTCTATTATTGATGGCGTTCGTTTGTGCAAAGCTGTTCGTTATCGTTATAAAAATAGCGATATGAATGATTTGGAAGAACAACTAAAAAAAGCTCAAGCCCAACATAATCGTATTATTGTTACTGACGGTGTTTTTTCTATGGATGGCTATGTTGCTAAGCTGGATGAAATATGCAATTTAGCTGAAAAGTATGATGCTTTAGTAATGGTAGATGATTCGCATGCTACAGGATTTATTGGAAAAAAAGGAAAAGGAACTCACGAATTAAAAAATGTAATGGGAAGAGTAGATATCATTACTTCTACATTAGGAAAAGCGTTAGGTGGTGCTATGGGTGGCTTCACCTCTGGAAAGCAAGAAGTAATAGATATGTTGCGACAACGCTCTAGACCTTATTTATTCTCTAACTCCTTATCTCCTGCTATTGTTGGAGCAGCTATAGAAGTCTTTAATTTATTAGAAGCCTCTACGGAGTTAAGAGATAAATTAGAACAAAACATCGCTTATTTTAAGGCTGGAGTGAAGAAAATAGGCTTAGAAATTCGTGATGGCGATTCAGCCATTGTTCCTGTGATGCTGTATGATGCTAAATTAGCTCAGGAGTTTGCAAATAAACTCTTAGCGGAAGGCATTTATGCTATTGGATTTTTCTATCCTGTAGTACCTAAAGACTTAGCACGAATTAGAGTGCAACTTTCTGCAGCACATACTACTGCTCAATTAGACAAAGCCATTGCTGCTTTTGAAAAAGTAGGAAAAGAGTTGGGTGTGATTTAAGGTGAGTTCAGGATAACAATAAAGTTTCTGTATTTTGTTACATTGAGTGTCCCGCACTATTGAGGGATGTATCGAAATAGGCAAAATACTTTGTTCTTACTTCGATAAACTCAGTATAAACTTTACAAAAAAGGGGTACAAAGATTTTCACTAACTGTTTTCACTACTAACCAAATAATGTGGCTAAAGCCAAATGAGTTGAGTACGATTTAATACCCCGACCTTAAGGTCGGGGCTATAAAACCAAACCAAGAAACGGCTTTAGCCACATCAAATTATTTTACTCGATTAGTAGAGATTATTTTTACCCCTTAACTTCGTATCATCGCAATATGCGGAATATCATCTTCTAAATAGCCTTCCCCTATAGGTAGAAAACCATATTTTTTATAAAATGCTACTAAATATTGTTGTGCAGATATTTTTATAGGTGTTTTTCCAAATTTATGTTCAATAAACTGCAAACATTGCAACATCAGTTGATGAGCAACATCTTTTCCTCTTTTGTTTTTTTCTACAGCTACCCTTCCAATAGAAACTTGCGGATAACTGATGTTGTGAGGTAAAATTCGTGCTACAGCAACGATTTCATTTTTTAAGAATCCCATCACATGATAAGCATGTTTATCTTTCTCATCTACTTCTTGATAAGGACAATTTTGTTCTACCACAAAAATTTTTGTACGTAAATAATAAACATCAAACAGTTCCTCTAAAGAAAGTTGATTAAACGCAGCTATTTTCCATTCTACTTTCTCCATTCTAATAAATTTTCAGCATTGGTTTTTATTTTTTTATTATCAACCAACCATTGCAACACTTTAATGGTTTTATCTTCTCTAATACCTTGCACTGCATTTACCAATTGGGTTAATGTCATTGGTGTTTTTTGCAATAATTGTTTAAGTTGATCCGAAACATTAGAAAATTCAATATCACTTAATTCCAATTTATTTCGTTCCAAACAAACATCACAGACTCCACATCTAAACGTATCTTTTTCACCAAAATAAGCCAATAAAATTTGGCTTCGACATTTGTGTAACGTGCTAGAATAATAAATCACACTTTCCATTTTTTTGATAGCAATTTCTTTTCGTTCCTTATAATTTTGTGGAGAAATCCGAATATCATTCACATTCAATCGCTCTGTAGTGTAGGTAATTTGAGGTAAATTGGTTTGTTTTATATAATCAATCACGTTAATGTTGTGCAAATAAGAAAGTCCGTTAACTACCTTGTCTTTAGTAGTTGAAAGACGTTTTGCTAATTCAAACTCATCAATTTTTGAATAATTTTCGAATAATCCAGTATAAGAACGCAATAAGGTTTTAATAAACAAATCGAATTTTGTATTTTTTACTTGAAATTCATACAAATCATCTTTACTAATTTCAATTTTAATGCGAGAAGGAGTAAAGTTGGCTTCCGATAAAATAAGGTAACCTTCTCTCTCTAAAAATTTCAAACAATTAAAAACTGCTGTTACTTGCATATTGTATTGAGTACTAAATGTTGAGATATTAAAATTATAACTTTCATTGTAAGCTGAACCTATAGGAATCTGGAAGAAATTTGCCAATGCTTGATACACTTGTTTTATCGCATCAATTGGAGGAAAACTACTAATAATTCGTTGTTCTAAATCCATTCTGTCTGATTCTTGAACCAACAAAACAGCATAGGCTTTTTTTTCGTCACGACCTGCACGACCAGCTTCCTGAAAATAGGCTTCCAAAGAGTCTGGCAAATCCAAATGAACAACAGTTCGCACATCAGGTTTGTCAATACCCATTCCAAAAGCATTGGTAGAAACAATTACACGTGTTCTATTTTCTATCCAATTGTGTTGTTTTTTGTTTCGCTCTTCATTGGTTAATCCTGCATGATAAAAATCGGCTGATACATTGTTTTGATAAAGAAACTGAGCAATTTCTCTGGTTTTTTTTCTACTTCTTACATACACTGCAGATGTTCCTTTTATGGAGTTTAAAACCTTCAACAATCTCCCTAATTTGTCTTCTTCATTAAGTACCACATAAGATAAATTTTTTCGCTCAAAACTTTTTTGAAGCACAAACTCTTTCTTA
>PCUH01000019.1:0-5534 GCA_002770955.1 Flavobacteriales bacterium CG18_big_fil_WC_8_21_14_2_50_32_9
TTCTCTGATGGTTTTCACATAAGCAGCTCTAAATTCACCTTGATGCGTCCCTCCTTGTGGTGTATATTGTCCATTTACAAACGAATAATATTCTTCCCCATAAGATTCTGTGTGTGTTATGGCAACTTCAATGTCCTCACCGTGCAGATGGATAATTGGATAAATTGGTTTGTGAGATAAATTTTGCTCTAATAAATCTTTCAATCCATTTTCTGATTGAATTTTTTCTCCATTAAAATAAATGGACAGTCCTGTATTTAAAAAAGCATAATTCCACAACAGTTTTTCTACGTGTTGATTTCTGTAGGTATAGTTTTTAAAAATTTGCTCATCTGGGATAAAAGTGATTTTTGTGCCATTTCGTTGGGTAGAATCTTCAACATCATATTCCGTAGTTAAATTCCCTCTTTCAAACTCAACTTTTTTAACCTTTCCATCTCTAACAGATTCAACCTTGAAATAGGATGAAAGTGCATTAACTGCTTTTGTTCCTACACCATTTAATCCTACTGATTTTTTAAATGCTTTGGAGTCATATTTCCCTCCTGTGTTCATTTTTGAAACACAATCTATCACTTTTCCTAATGGAATTCCTCTACCATAATCACGCACCTTAACCTCTTTATCTTTAATGCTAACTTCAATAGTTCTTCCATTTCCCATCACATATTCATCAATGGAGTTATCAAAAACTTCTTTGAGAAGAATATAAATACCATCATCATAAGCAGCACCATCACCTAATTTCCCGATGTACATTCCTGGTCTAAGCCGAATGTGTTCTTTCCAATCTAAAGAGCGTATGTTATCTTCGTTATAATTTGATTCTTCTGCCATAATTAAAAAAAGTGAATAAAAAACCGAAATTAGGTTTTTTTTAAAAATATAGATTCCACTTAAAAAATGGTTTTTAACTGATTTATTAACAATTTGAAAAGGGAATGGTAGATGAATAAATAATTTCTTAAACTAATTATCTATTCTATAAGTAACGTTTTTGTATAAAGAAAGTTGCGGTTTTGACAACGAGGAATTTCCGAAGGAAATTCAGAAGTTGGCAAAAATGCAACTGCCTTTGTTTAAGCTAAAAATAGCAATTTTTTTTATACGGTGTTAGCCTACGTTATTTTTTTATTAGTCCTTCACTTTTCATAATTTCAAGTGCTTTTTCGGTTTCGTCTGTTCCATTGTTCATTGAACCAGGAAGCATAATAAGTCGGCTTTTTATTTTTCCATCAATTTGTTCAAAGTCAACTTTAAAATAGCTTCTGGTCAAGAACTTTTTGGCTGGCTTAAATTCCACGTTTTTTATTTTATTCCGCTCAATAATTGGTGTCGCAGAATAGTTAGAACTTTTAATTACATTATAAATCAGATATATTCCAATTCCGCCAAACATTATTGTCCAAAACCATTCTTGATTTACAAAACTTTGATATGCATAATAAAGCATAAATATTGCAAAAACTCCGTAAATAGCTAAAGTCCGATATATGCTTTTCCCATTTGTCAATTCCGCCACATTTCCGACAATTCCGTCACGAGTCAGAACAATTTTGTCAGTTAGAATGTGACAAAATCCAGTTTTAGTTTTAAATGTTTGTTCGGTTTTCATAATGTAGGCTAACATCTCGGTTTACGCAATTGCGTGTATTTCCGCCTTACACGAAGGTTTAAAAATAGTATAAATACCTGTTTTATAGCGTTTTGTATTTTTATTAGCGTTTTTCACCACTTGCGTGTATTTTTTTGTTAAAAATTTAGTGTTGATTTTTTCACAACTAAATTTAAAATTTAATCAAACAAATGTATAGTTTTTTTATTCAAAATCCAATTTATACCGTAACCACATGAATTTCCGAAAAATAAAAATTATTTTGTTTGCGGTATGACCTGTTCCGACTTATCGGAAACTCATACTAAACATTTCCGCAGTATTGCGGAACTATTAAGTTTGAGTATATTTAACGGGATTTTTATTTGGTTGAAACCTTTGGTGGTTACTTATTTATTTTATGTAACTTCTTTTTAACAGTAGTGGTATTTGTTCTTATTTCAACGATGTAATTTCCTGTAGCTAGTTGAGAAATATCCAATTCATAATTATTTATCCCTACAAATAATGTAGTTTGAATTAGCTGCTTTCCTTCCATATTAAAAACAGTTATCTCTTTTAAAAATTCGTTTGTACTTACATTTAATGTTGAAAACGCTGGATTAGGATAAATAGTAACTTTAGGAGAAATTTGTTCTATTTTATCTATAGAAGTAATTAATGTATTACTTGAAATCAACCATAATTCTGGGTCAAAGAAAACAGAATCAATAGTAAAAGGAACGCTAGCTGTGAATTGTTGTCCTGAAAATTGGTGTTCAAATACAAAAGTAGTGTCTTGCCCCTGCCCTTTCACATAAATAGGAATTGGCATTTCAAAAAAAGAAACAGAAGGATGAGATTGGGTTTGATTAACATTGAAAGCAACAGAATTGCCTGTTTGATTCCAATTTATTTGATAAGAAGGATGTCCTTCACCATAATACCAATCATTAAAAAATTCAGTAAGATTTTGCCCGCTAACTGTTTCTAAATGTGTTTTTAAATCACTTGTTTTAGCATAGTTATATGCCAAATTAGGGTCGTCTAAATAATTTCTTACTCCTTGAAAAAAATTGTTCTCGCCTAATTTCCATTCCAACATTCTCAATAAATAAGCTCCTTTTCTATAAGTTAATCTTCCACTAAAAGTTCTATTAACATCAGAGGTGTCTGTATTAAATACGGAACCATCTGGCAGTGAAACAATGTTATCAAGCGTTTGTTGTCTCCATGCCCACCAATAAGAAGGGGCTACATATTTGTGAGCTAATCCAGTAAGGTAAGTTGCAAAACCTTCATTTAACCATATTTCTTCCCAACTTCCGCAGGTTACTTTATCTCCAAACCATTGATGAGCCAATTCATGAGCCATTAAGCTAAAACTCACATTATTCATAGAACTCATTGTTTGATGTTCCATCCCTCCTCCTCGTGCATATTGAGCATGTCCATATTTTTCATTCATAAAAGGATATGCTCCAAAAAGTGTGTCGAAAAGTTGAAATATTGGTTCTATTGAGGGAGTAGCTGAAGCCCATGATAATGAGTCTTCTGGAAAAACATAATTTACAACTGGTAGCAAACCTGTGCTTAAGGTTACTGTATCTACATAAACGGAAAAGTTAGTTACGGTTAATGAAACAAGGTAAGCAGCAATTGGATAATTATGTTTCCAATGATACGTTGTGTTAGAACCTACAACAGTTTCTGCCACCAATAAGCCATGAGAAGCGGCTCTATATTGTGATGGGGTGGTTATTAAAACAGAAATTGAATCTATTTTATCTGTTAAATCTTGTTTACAAGGCCACCAATCTAATGCTCCATAAGGTTCGGATAATGTCCAGATTATGCTATCGTTATTGTGAGATCCTTGCTCAAATGAACCAAATCCATTGGGAGAAACAACTGGAGCCCCTTGATAAAAAATAGTAATAGAATCTAGCGTATTAACAGGTAGTGTTGCTGGTAATGCTATTTGAAGTACATTTCCTGATAATTGATTAAACGATAATATGTTGGAGTTATAAACAACGGAATCTATGGTAAGTGCATTAGAACAATCAAAATAGATATCATTAAAATTAGCAACTAAAGGAATGAAATGAAAAGTTATTTTTCCTTTAATGAAATAAATTTCAGGATTTACTTCCCATTCTAATCTAGCAAATTTCAAATCATAGTTGCTCGCTTGAGGAGTGCCTTTGTTTGAGTTTTTGAATTTAGAAAACCCTTTAGATTCATTTAAAATTAAATCATTAAAATCTTGATTTGAAAAAGTTTGAGAAAAAAATATACTTGGAAAAAAAAAGAATATAACAAGTAATAAAGCAGTATTTTTCATTTATATTTTTTTATTTCTGTTTAGGAGTTGCTCAATTAGTTTTCATCTTCTGCTTCTTTTTCAATTTCATCTAATTTTTTATCAGCTTCTTCAGCACCTTCAACCCTAACTTTGCCTTTTTTTATTTCTACATTGTCCTCATCATCTTCATCACTATAGAATTTTTTCATTACTTTATCTTTCTCTTTGGCCTTTTCTTTTCGCTCTTCCATTTTTTTCATATCCAATTCATCTGGATCATCCTTTTTGAAAACTTCTACTAATTTTTTTGCTTTTGCAGCATTTTCACTATCTCCATTTTGAGTGAAATATTCTTCTAAAATCAACATTCCGTGAGCTAAAACTCCCGCTGTTGCTGGGGAAGGTTTGTAATTTTCATCAATGTGTTTAAGAGCTTCTTTTACATTTTTATCTCCTTCAACAGCATTCAACGATTTTATTTCACATATCCCTTGCCATAACAAAAGAACATAATCATTCGGAATAGCTTTGAATGCATTTTTATACTCATTAGCTGCCTTTCTTGGTTGTTCCATTAAAAATAAATGCTGCCCTAATTTATTTGCTGTATCAGCTATTTGAATAAAAAATTCTTGATAATCTCCAATTGTTGATTCATAATCGGGAAAATACTTTTGGGCTTTTACCTCAGCTTTTAAATATTTATAAATATATTTTTGAGCATCTTTGAGTGGTTTTGGAAAATCAGTATCTTTTTCTCCAACACTAAATTTTTCTGGTTTTTTAGACATCTCATAAAGTCCTAATGCAGCATACATATAAGGCATTGGATGTCTTTTATAAGTATTGTTTAGTATAAGAGAAACTGATTTATCCACTAGTTTATCAAATTTTTCATCTACATACAAAAAATTAAGATCAGTTATTTTTTTATCTTGAGCATCAATTTTTAAAGCCATTAGCAAAAATGCTATTAAATAGAATGTTATTTTTTTCATGTTTTTCTATGGGGTTATTAAAAGTTTATAAAAT
This sequence comes from Flavobacteriales bacterium CG18_big_fil_WC_8_21_14_2_50_32_9, assembly GCA_002770955.1. Taxonomy (GTDB): domain Bacteria; phylum Bacteroidota; class Bacteroidia; order Flavobacteriales_E; family Vicingaceae; genus BRH-c54. Next base: position 4,935 of record PCUH01000019.1, read on the forward strand.
TAATAATTTATAACTTTAATTACAAAGATAATGCCTTTTAGATATTCTATAATTATTTTTGTTAAAAATAAATTTACTATGCCGCATAAAATAAATATTTCAGAGGAAAACAATACACTTACGATTATAATTAATGCATTTTATGATGAAAAGAAGCAACAACTTTTATTCCTATGGATTGTATTGTTTTCTATTTGTGGAATTGCTATTTTTAGTCAGTTTTTTGTTGATTATCCAATGGAAACAAAATTGTTTTTTGGAGTTTATGTGGCTTTTTGGTTATTTTTTGAGTTTAAAGTCATTTATGCTTTTCGATGGAGAAAATATGGCTCAGAAATTTTTACTATTGAGGAAAACAATATTATTCTTTCTAAAAAAATTGGAAATAGAGGAATTACCGAAACTTACCCTATTGAAGATGTGAAAAATTTTCAACTTATCAAATATAAAGATAATTTTGTTCACGCTATCAATAGTAATTATTGGAGTATTAATAAATATACCATTTCGTTTGACTTCAACAACCAAACCATTCCATTTGGGATAGAACTGAATGAAAATCAAGCCAAAAACATCATTCATACAATTAACAATTTTGTT
>PCUH01000019.1:5625-9306 GCA_002770955.1 Flavobacteriales bacterium CG18_big_fil_WC_8_21_14_2_50_32_9
ATTATTTTCTTGTTCCAACTCTTCTGAAAATTCAAAAGATAATTTAAAAATTTTTAGGTATAATGAAGCCGCAGGAATAACTTCTTTAGACCCCGCATTTTCTAGAAATCCTGAAAACATTTGGGCTTGCAATCACCTTTATAATGGACTCATGCAGATGGATGATAATTTAGCAATAAAACCATCCATTGCAACTCGTTGGGAAATTTCGGAAGATGGCACTGTTTACACATTTCATCTGCGTAATGATGTTTATTTTCACGACCATAAACTTTTTAAAGATGGAAAAGGCAGAAAGGTTGTTGCATCAGATTTTGTTTATAGCTTCAATAGAATCTTAGATTCAAAAAATGCATCTCCTGGAGCATGGATATTCAATAACATTGACTATCGAGAAGAAAATAATTATCAACCTTTTGAAGCAATCAATGATTCCACGCTCAGCATATTTTTAACAGAAGCATTTCCTCCATTTTTAGGAATACTTACTATGCAGTATTGTGCTGTTGTTGCTCATGAAGTAGTTGACTATTATAAAAATGATTACAGAAGCAACCCTATCGGAACAGGCCCTTTTAAATTTAAGGTTTGGGATGAAAACAATAAATTAGTCTTACTAAAAAACAATAATTATTTTGAAAAAGATGAAGATGGAAGTGCTATGCCTTACATTGATGCTATTTCAATTTCTTTTGTTAAAGATAAAGAGATGGAGTTTTTAAAGTTTTTGAATGGAGAATTAGAATTTATATCAGGAAGAGATGGTGATAATAAAGAAAGTATATTCACTCCTGAAGGTACTTTGAAAAAAGAATACGAAAGTAAAATAACCATGCTTACAAATCCTTATCTTAACACAGAATATTTAGGAATTTTAATTGATGAAGATTTGGATATCGTAGCCAAAAGTCCGCTCCGCAAAAAATTTGTTCGACAAGCCATTAACTATGGTTTTGATAGAAAACAAATGATAGCTCATTTAAGAAAAAACATTGGTACTCCTGCATTTGCTGGATTTGTCCCAAAAGGACTTCCTTCCTATAATGAAGAAGTTGTTGTTGGATATAACTACAATCCAGAAAAAGCAAAAGAATTATTGTATTTAGCTGGTTATCCTGATGGAAAAGGACTCTCCGAAATCACTTTACATACCACTGCAAATTATGTTGATTTATGCGAATACATTCAGCATCAATTAGGCGAGATTGGAATAAAAACCAAAGTTGACATTGTTGATGCTAGTGCTCACAGAGAATTGGTTGCCCGCTCCAAACTTAATTTTTTTAGAAAATCATGGATAGCCGATTATCCTGATGCAGAAAACTATTTGGCATTATTCTATAGTAAAAACTTCACTCCACATGGACCGAATTATACACATTTTAGTAATGTTGAGTTCGATAGACTTTATAAATTATCACAATCAGAAATTAATGACTCTACACGCTATTATTTGTATCAAAAAATGGATAAAATTGTAATTGAAGAAGCTCCTATCGTTCCTTTGTATTATGACGTGTTGGTTCGTTTAACGCAAAAAAATGTTACTGATTTAGGTATCAATCCAATTAACTTATTAAACTTAAAAAGAGTAAAGTTAAATTAAATAAAATTATGTTCAGAATTTAAAAATCGTTACTAGCTATTCATTATGCCACTGATTACTCTAATTTTTTTTTAATCGACTTTTGTAAAAAATAAATATTATGCAACAATACCTCACACTTCTCGATCATATTTTAACTAACGGAGTTCAAAAAGGCGACCGAACAGGAACAGGAACATTGAGTTGTTTTGGTTACCAAATGCGTTTTGATTTGAGTGAAGGATTTCCATGTCTAACAACAAAAAAACTACATCTAAAATCAATAATTCATGAATTGTTGTGGTTTATAAAAGGCGATACCAACATCAATTACCTGAAAGAAAACGGGGTGAATATTTGGAACGGTTGGGCAAACGAAAATGGTGACTTGGGTCCGGTTTATGGCTATCAATGGCGAAACTGGAATGGTGATGGAATTGACCAACTTTTGGATTTGATAGCACAAATAAAAACCAATCCTAACAGTAGAAGATTACTAATTTCTGCTTGGAACCCGAGTGTATTGCCTGATACTTCAGTTTCTTTTTCCGAAAATGTTGCCAACGGAAAAGCAGCTCTTCCTCCTTGTCATGCTTTTTTTCAATTTTATGTTGCTAACGGAAAACTTTCTTGCCAACTTTATCAACGAAGTGCCGATACCTTTTTAGGTGTTCCTTTTAACATCGCTTCTTATGCCTTGTTTACCATGATGATTGCTCAAGTTTGCAACCTCGAATATGGCGAATTTGTTCACACTTTTGGCGATGTTCATCTCTATAACAATCACATAGAGCAAGCCAACATTCAATTGCAACGTGAACCAAAAAAATTACCGATTATGAAAATAAATCCTGCTATAAAAAATATTTTTGATTTTACCTATGCTGATTTTGAATTGGTAAACTACAATCCCCACCCACACATAAAAGCAGAAGTTTCGTTGTGATTTTTTTAGAAATTTTAATCTGTAATTGGTTAATACTGCTCTTTCTCGTTAGGAAAATCAACTGATTTCACATCTTTAATGTAAGCCTCTACCGAACCTTTTATTTCTTCGTATAAATTATTATACCTTCTTAAAAATCGAGGACTAAACTCATGGGTAATACCCAACATATCGTGTAAAACCAATACTTGTCCGTCAACACCATTTCCTGCACCAATTCCAATAATTGGGATTTTTACTTCTTTAGCGACTTTTGTTGCCAAATGAGCTGGAATTTTTTCCAAAACTATAGCAAAACAACCTGCATCTTCTAACAATTTTGCATCCTCCAACAACTTCTTTGCTTCTTCCTCTTCTTTGGCTCTAACCACATACGTTCCAAATTTATAGATAGATTGAGGTGTTAATCCTAAATGCCCCATCACAGGAATACCAGCCGAAAGAATTCGTTCTATCGATTCTAGAATTTCGCTTCCACCCTCCATTTTAACCGCATGAGCTCCAGATTCTTTCATTATGCGAATAGCCGAAGAAAGTGCCTCTTTAGAATTACCTTGATAGGAACCAAAAGGCAAATCAACAACAACTAATGCTCGTTGTGCTGCTCTTACCACAGAAGAAGCGTGATAAATCATTTGGTCTAAGGTAATGGGTAAGGTTGTTTCGTGTCCAGCCATCACATTTGAAGCCGAATCGCCAACCAAAATAATATCAATTCCTGCTGTGTCAACAATTTTTGCCAATGAAAAATCATAGCCTGTTAGCATGGCTATTTTTTCATTGTTATATTTCATTTCTTGAAGAATATGCGTGGTTATTCTTTTAATATCGTTCGTATGAATTGACATAGTTTTAAATTTAATTTACAAAAAACAAAACTACAAATATTGTTTGTTCTAATAGAAAAAACACTAAATTTGTCTTCTTTTTTAATTTTTAAAATTACTATGAACAAAATTACATTCAGCACCTTGCTCTTAGCGACCATTATTCTATTTTCATGCGAAACCAAAGTTGATATCAATGCTGATTACAAGGACATAACTGTTGTTCACGCAGCAATCGACCCAAACGATACGGAACATTATGTGAAAATTAATCATGCTTTTTTGGAAGATGGAGTTAGTGCGACCAATTTAGCTGCAAATTC
>PCUH01000018.1 GCA_002770955.1 Flavobacteriales bacterium CG18_big_fil_WC_8_21_14_2_50_32_9
TGATGCAAATTGTGAAACAAGAAACAGGAATTTATCAATCAAAAGATTATTTTTCTAAGGATTAAAGAATTTAATAATGGAACAATATAGCAATATAACAATGTGGAAATTCGTGTATTCGTAGCTAAAGAAATATGGAAATTAAAAACTTTGCGTCTCAGCGAGAAAATATAAAAAAACTTAGCGTTTTTGCGGTTAATAACATAGATAAACATGACAAAACTTAAAATAAATTCAGGTTGGGACTTTGCTCCTTCATTAGAAAGTACCGACCACGTTTCGATAAAAAAACAATACGAATTGTTTATTGGTGGAAAATGGGTTAAACCTACTTCAGGAAAGTATTTTGACACGATAAACCCTGCCAATGAGCAAAAAATTGCATTGATTGCTGAAGCCAATGACAAAGATGTGGATAAAGCGGTGAAAGCTGCCAGAAAAGCCTACAACGAAGTGTGGAGTAAGATGCCGGCCAAAGAACGAGCTAAATATATTTACCGTATTGCCCGACTCATTCAAGAACGCGCCAGGGAATTTGCTGTAATTGAAACATTAGATGGAGGAAAACCTATCAGAGAATCAAGAGATATTGATGTGCCTTTAGCCGCAGCACACTTTTTTTATTATGCGGGTTGGGCTGATAAATTGGATTATGCTTTTCCTAATAAGAAAATGCAATCGTTAGGCGTTGCAGGTCAAATTGTACCTTGGAACTTTCCGTTGTTGATGGCTGCTTGGAAAATAGCACCCGCATTAGCAACAGGAAATACTGTGGTGTTGAAACCAGCCGAAACCACTTCATTAACAGCATTAAAATTAGCTGAATTGATTCAAGATGCTGGTTTGCCTGAGGGTGTGGTAAATATCGTTACAGGAGCAGGAGTAACAGGAGCAGCTATCGTGAATCATCCTGATGTAGATAAAATTGCTTTTACTGGCTCAACAGGTGTTGGAAAAATCATACAAAATGCCATCGCAGGAACGCACAAAAAAGCAACCTTAGAATTAGGAGGAAAAGCTGCTAACATTATTTTTGAAGATGCAGCCCTCGACCAAGCTGTAGAAGGAATTATCAATGGAATTTATTTTAATCAAGGACATGTATGTTGTGCGGGGTCACGTTTGTTTGTGCAAGAGTCGGTGTATGATTTAGTGCTTAGAAAACTAAAAGACCGTATGGAGGCACTTGTTATTGGAAATCCCTTAGACAAAAACACGGATATAGGAGCAATTAACTCAAAAGAACAATTGGATACCATAAACAAATACCTAAAAATTGGTAAAGCCGAAGGAGCAGAAATGTATCAACCTTCGTGTAGTGTTCCTAAAAATGGATATTGGTGTAAACCTACTTTATTTACAGGCGTTTCACAATCGAACCGCATTGTGCAAGAAGAAATTTTTGGACCTGTATTAGCCATTCAAACATTTAGAACTGTTTCAGAAGTGATAGAAAAAGCGAACAACACTCCTTATGGGTTGTCTGCCGGTGTTTGGACAGATAAAGGATCTAAACTTTTTAACCTTACTTCGCAATTAAAAGCAGGAGTTATTTGGGGTAATACTTTTAATAAGTTTGACCCCGCTTCTCCTTTTGGTGGTTATAAAGAAAGTGGTTTTGGAAGAGAAGGTGGTTTACACGGATTAAAAGCGTATCTAAAAGGGTAGTATTTAATAATCAGCCACCTATAATGTGCCACAGATGACACAGATTGGTTTCACAGATTATCTTAAATCTTCACAAAAACAACCACTTTCAGCGGTTATTAATCTGTGTAAATCTATGTAATCTGTGGCAAAGAGAAGAAAAATAAACGGCTGAGTAATAACAAGAATTAGCTTAGAGGTTTATGTCAAATGTTTTGAATCGTAAATCAAAAATCGTAAATCAAAAATTATTCAATATTTAAAAAAATTAAAAAATGACATCTTCCAAACTTAAAAAAATAACCATTTTATTAGCTATTTTGCTTTTGCCCTCTTTGTTTTATCTTTTTTTATACACAGGAAAACATAATTACACGAAGCTACAGTATTATGGAAACAAAACCGCAGTATTAAATGAAGATGGGAAGTATGATACCACATATCACACCATTCCTTATTTTGAATTTACCAATCAAGATGGAAAAAAAGTAACTCGTGATGATTTATTAGGGAAGGTGTATGTAGCTGATTTCTTTTTTGTTACTTGCCCAACCATTTGTCCTAAAATGGCAACAAACATGGTTTATATTCAAAATAAATTTGAAGATAGAAAAGATTTACGCTTTTTATCCATTACCGTAAATCCAGAGCAAGATTCTGTTCCCATTCTAAAAGAATATGCTAAAAAAGTTCATGCAAGCACTACCAATTGGGATTTTGTTACAGGAGATAAAGATGCCATTTACGACATTGCATTCAGCGGTTTTTTTGTTAATGTTGCTAAAGATTCTATTGCTGAAGGAGGATTTCTTCATTCACAATTGTTAATTCTTGTTGATAAAAAAGGACATGTTAGAGGTTATTTTGATGGAACAGTTTATTCCGAAATGAAAAAAGATTTAACAGATGCCATTGATATTCTTTATCGTGAAGAAGTTGTTCCTTTAAAAGGAAAGCAAAAAGAAGAAATTAATATTGGGAAGCAAAAGTAGAAAAGTAAATTAAACTCTAATTGCAATACCTGTTAATTAACTGATAAACCGAAGGAATTCCTAATTCTCCTGCACTACTTAAATCCTTACAAGCTTGTTCGTTGTTGTTTAATATCAGTAAAATCAGTCCTCTATTTAAAAAGGCTTCAGCAAATGTAGCATCTGCATAGATGGCACTACTAAAATCCTCAATTGCTTCTATGTATTTAGATTGTTGAAACTCCAACATCCCTTTATTAAAATAGGCGTACGTAAATTTAGGATTCAATTCCATGCACTTTTCATAATCTTTAATTATCAAATCTATTTTGGTTGACATATTTTCATCTTCGTTTAATAATAAGTGAAACATATTAGCACGAGCAAAATAAGCCATATAATCTGTTTTGTTAAGTGAAATAGATGTGTTGAAATCCAATAATGCTTTTTCATGCATGTTGAGCGAAACATAAATAACCCCTCGTTGCAAGTATAGCTCAGCATTCGAAGTGTTATTTTTTATTTTTTCATTAATAATTTCTAATTTTTTATCGTGTTGTTCTTCATCTACACTTTCTTTTTCATCCATTTTTAATACAAAATAAGGGGTAAAGGTTTTGCTTTGTTTGTGCCAAACATCAATTATCTGCTTGTTTTTATTAGTCGCCAACAAACTAATGTGGTAAGCCGGAGAAAGCGAAATATTATTATCAGCATATTTAATTGCATTGGCATTTGTTCCTCCTCCAAAAGAAGTTACTTTAGATAACAATTGTTCTTCATGCCTTTTTAAACTATCAGAATAATTGGCTTTGGTTGAATTAATTAGTAAAGCTGTTTCTTTATCTTCTTGAGCTTGTTGAAAATTTCCTAAGGCTTGATAAATAGATGAACGCAACTTGTAAGCATCAACAAAATCAGGGTAAATTGAAATGGCTTTTTCAATATCTTGTAAAGCAGCAGTATATTTCTTTAGATTTTGATAAATAATAGCTCGGTTATAAAACGCTAAAATATTAGATGAACTAAGTGAAATTACTTTTCCATAATCAATTAAGGCATTTTTAAAATCTTTTTTTTCTGTATATATCAACGCTCGGTTATAATATGCCGAAGTTGCATCTGGCGAAAGTTCAATTACTTTACTCAAATCTGCTAATGCTTCATTGTTTTTTTCAAGTTTATTATAAATCATTGCTCGTTGAAAATAAGCATGCAGATTTTTATCATCTATTCTTAATGCAGTTTGAATATCTGAAAAGGCAATTTCATAATTCTCGAGGTAATAATTAGCCGTAGCTCTTCGCACATAAGATGACGTGCTTAACCGATTATTTTCAAGAATAAGGTTGAAATCTAAAATAGCTTCTTGATATTGTTCTAGACCTAGTTTAGACATCCCTCTAATGGTATAAACCAATTCCTTTTTTGAACCATAACTGATGGCTTTTTCACAATCATTAATTGCCAACACATGTTGCTCTAAAAAATTATAGGTAATTGCTCTATTGAGATAAATTTCAGGGTTCGATGGCTGTAGTTGAATGGCTCTGTAATAATCCTCAAAAGCTCCATCAAAATTTTTAAGTCTATCACGAACAGATCCTCTAATAATATATAAATCAACTTTTAATGGGCGAAGTTTAATCGCTTCCGAAAAATCACTTTCTGCACCCATATAATCACCTAATTCAAGTTTAGCAATACCTCTGTAATAATAAGGTTCGTAATTTGGAGGGTAATTTTCAATAACATAATTGAATTTTTGAATCGCACTTTCGTATTGATTTTGAGACAATTCTAATCGACCCACCAACAATTTATTTTCTATTTTAACTTGAGAATAGCTCGTTTTAACAACAAACAAAGACAAAATCAAAATGGCTTTAAAGAAATGCATAAAAACTAGGTTATTAACTTACTAGGGAAAAATTGAAAAAATTATTTTTTTACAAAAATGGCTTTTTTTATGGTGTTTTTAATGTTTTGAGTAACTAATTCTTGTGTCCATGCTGCACGATTGTCTGTCCAGCGTTGTGGATGAATGTTTTGTAAAATTTGATTGGGCAGTTGCCTATTTTCAAATGCAGCAATCAACTCATTGGTGGAGTGAAACGACAAATTAAAATTAGATGTTACTTTATCTCGAACACTTACTTTCTTTCCGTCCCATTTTCTACCCGTGTCGGTAATGTAAAACACCTTGTTAAAATCTATATCAAAATAAGGTTCTGCTTCAATGCCAAAATCCTGATAATTATGGTTATCCCACAACTTTCTATTGTCCCATTTTGAAGTAGGGCTTCCGTGCATACAAACCGTTTTTACAGGATAAAATTTACGCAATTTGGTTAACCATTTTTCGAAATGTTTGATGGCTTTTACTTCATCGCCTTTACAGATAGATAAATCTTCGTAATGGTAACCTATTTCGTGTCCTAATTTGGCAATTTGAGCAATAATGGTTTCATCAAAACTTTCGGGAACTGCTCTAAAATAATATGTTCCTTTTACGCCTAATTGATGTTGCAATTGAGCTGTTTTGAGCGAATTTTGTGGTTTTTTATCCACATCGTGCCTCAATATCATTGCCTTTGGATAATTATTTTTCAAATAATCCTGATACGACACCAATTGATAATTATTCGTTAAAGCAGCTTTTAAAAATTGCTCGTATTTTTCTAATGTAAAATCTTTAGCCATTTTTAGCCTTGTTTAATTCGGTTAACGCCAACAACATCCAAGCATTAGACCAACGCATAAATGGTGTTTTTATCGTATAAAATGGATATTTTTTGTAATAAAAATAACCTTTTTTATTTTGCATGTTTTGTATTGTCCATGCTGCAATAGTTGTGGCAAAATTGGCATATT
>PCUH01000273.1:0-147 GCA_002770955.1 Flavobacteriales bacterium CG18_big_fil_WC_8_21_14_2_50_32_9
CGTAAATTTTGAAATGATATTCATAGAAACTGATTCTAAAAAAGAAATTAAAAAATACATTTTAACAAACGTACCAGGCTCACAAGCTATGGGTTACGATTTTGATGCAGGAAGTAGAATTGCAGAATGTTATGCAAAAGCTGGCAA
>PCUH01000273.1:191-333 GCA_002770955.1 Flavobacteriales bacterium CG18_big_fil_WC_8_21_14_2_50_32_9
CATAATTATCTTAAAAGAGAGCCAATCTGAATTATTCAGATTGGCTCTCTTTATTGTATTTAGATAATGTTAAAAATCTTAACTTACCTTTAAATAAGTATCCTGCTACACATGCGTCAGGACAAGGTGGCTTCTTAACTGC
>PCUH01000273.1:423-5698 GCA_002770955.1 Flavobacteriales bacterium CG18_big_fil_WC_8_21_14_2_50_32_9
AATGCAACCAAATGATAAAGAAATAATATTAGAGTTATACAAAAAACAGAAACAAGATATTCTTTTACGTATTAATTTAAGATAACATAACATTAGTTATAATTTAATTATAAAGGCTTAATTTGTATAAATTAAGCCTTTATTTTTTTATTGGTATGGTATTAACGTCTGATCCATTACTATAACTCTTATTCCTTAATTAACTTATCTTTTGAAGAACATTTCCATTTTTGTCTGAATTATGATTTTTAGGATTTATTGATTTTAGGATTATTTTTAATGTAATCTGTATTATCGGGATGATTGATATTATAAACCCGTTTAAACTCCAAACTTTTTGCTCCAAAATTTATGAGTAACCCAATTGGTAATTTGTATGCCTGACAATAATTCATTGTTTGGGCTAAATGTACATCCTCTAATTTAATTAAGGCTTTCAATTCTACCATTATTACATCTTCTACAAAAAAATCAACTCTACGAGTACCAATATCTACACCATCATAAAAAATTGTCATTTCCATTTCTCTCTTAAAGCTCAAGTTTTGTTTCTCCATTTCAATAGCTAAAGCCCGTTGATAAATTACTTCTTGAAAGCCATTACCTAAAACACTATGTACTTTCATTGCACATCCTATTATTTTATGAGTCAATTCTTCGTGTTTCATATTTTTCCTATTATCCTTTAATCCAATTAATCCTAATTCAGACATTGTTCTTAAGCCTTAAAAACCTGCTCAAATTTTTGATGGGATTAAAGTTAATACTACTCCTTAATAAGCTTATCAAAAGCAAGTTGAGTTCCTGCTAAATCTTTTACAACTAACAAATATATTCCCGATGGAAAAGCTGAAATGTTTAATTGTTGAGAAGTGCTTTGTTGTAATAACTGTCCAACCGCATTATAAATTTCTAGTTGATATTTTTCTCCAAAAAACACCATTCCTTTGGTTGGATTAGGATAAAAAGAAATGTTGATTTTATTACTATTTTCGGCAATACTTACTGTGCAATACGTTATGAAAGGATCTATTGTTCCAAAATTAAAATCTACAAATGGTGCTGTGGCTGGAGGTGTAGCATCACAAAAATCAAAATTTCCTGACATGGTTCCAAAATTTACTGAAGAATCCTGAACAGTAAAAGAACCTGAGCTGGAACCTGTTATTGTGTTAAAATTGTAGAAACTATCTCCTATATCAAAACTACCATCATTATTAAAACTTGCAGTATTATTTACTGAATCTGCATTTAAAAAACTGGTGGTTAATGTTATTTGTCCTGTGCTTGAGTTATCAAAAATTTCATTGTTCCACATATTGTTAGCTCCTGTAATAGTACTGTTATTGGTAAAATCGCCCATGTTGGTCATGTCAGTAAAACTTAACGGACCATCATTTACAAAAACACCATTCACAAAATTAGTAAACTGAAAAAACTGAACATTGCCATTATTGGTAAAATTACCGTTATTGGTAGCGCTATCTGCCAATAAGGTTGCCCCCAAAAAATTAAAGAAATCACCTTCATTCCACAAGCTATCCACCACAGTAGATAAGCCTTGAATGGTGCCATAATTATTCATCAAATCATTATTAAAGAAAGTTACCACATTAATAACTCCGTTATTGTTAATAGTTCCATCGTTATACAAACTATCAATACAATTAATGCCTCCAGGGTTGTTCATAGTAATAAAATTTGCCGCAGAATTAAATGTTAAAACTCCTGTATTATTAAAAGTTCCGGCACTTAATAGCATATTTCTTATTGTAATTGTTCCGTTATTTGTAAAAGTGGCACTTGCTCCGTTTAACCAAATATCTCTAGAAGGAACATCTTGCACCAAACTAGCTGAAGTATTTACCGTAATAGAACCCGAAGTATAAGCATAACTCGTATTTAATATTACATTGTGATTTATTATTGCATCATCACCTGGAATTGGCACTCCCATTGGAGTCCAAGTGGTAGGGCTTGTCCAATTACCGTTGGCTGTGGAGGTATAAGTTACGGAGTAAGCTTGAAAAAAAATGGACATTGAAAATAACAATGTAAAAAGGTGTTTTGTAAACATAGTATTGAATTTAGTTGAAAAATTAGAGCGAATATACATAAAATCAAAACATTAAAAGTAAATTAATTTTAAAGAACAATATATTTAGAATGAATCTAAATAATAACAACATGAGAAATAAATTAAAGCTAAAATGTAGTAACTTCGCATTTTAGAATTAAAAAATGAAAAAACAAATCGAAATAATGGCTCCTGCTGGTTCTAACGAATCACTAATGGCTGCCATACAAGGAAGAGCAGATTCTATCTATTTTGGGATAGAGCAACTAAACATGCGAGCAAAAGCTGCCAACAATTTTACTTTTGACGACCTTGAAAAGATTGCAGAAATATGTAACTCAAACAATGTTCGCTCTTACTTAACCTTAAATACCATTATTTACGATCATGATTTATCGCTAATGAAACGTATTGTTGACAAAGCTAAAGCTGCAGGAATAACTGCTGTTATTGCTTCTGACCAAGCAGTAATCAACTATGCTTCTTCTATCGGTTTTGAGGTTCATATTTCTACACAAACCAATGTTACCAATTTAGAAACCATTAAATTTTTCTCGCATTTTGCTGATGTAATGGTGTTGGCAAGAGAACTTAGTTTAATGCAAGTAAAAAGCATCACGGACGGTATCAAAAAAGAAAAGATTACTGGTCCTTCGGGCAATTTGGTAGAGATTGAAATTTTTGCACACGGAGCTTTATGTATGGCTGTTTCAGGGAAATGTTATTTAAGTTTACATACCAATAATTCATCTGCCAACAGAGGTGCTTGCGTACAAAATTGCCGTAGAACTTACGAAGTGAAAGATGAAGAAGGAAACGAATTGTTAATAGACAATGAATACATTATGTCTCCAAAAGATTTGTGTACCATTGGATTTATTGATGACATTATTAATGCTGGCGTAAAAGTATTGAAAATTGAAGGTAGAGGAAGAGCTCCAGAATACGTTAAAACGGTTACAGAATGTTACCGAGAAGCTGCTGATGCTTATTTAGATGGTACTTACTCTAAAGAAAAAATTGAAGAATGGAATAAAAAATTAGCAACCGTATATAACAGAGGTTTTTGGGATGGTTATTATTTAGGTCAGGAGTTGGGAGAATGGTCGGAAGGACATGGCTCGCAAGCTACTACCAGAAAAAAATTCTTGGGTCAAGGGGTTAAATATTTTCCAAAAATTAATGTAGCTGAATTTAAAATTGAAACCCATTCGCTTTCTGTTGGCGATAATGTAATTATAACTGGACCAACAACTGGTGTTATTGAAATGGTTATAAAAGAGTTGAGAGTTGATGACAAATCAGTTGAAAAAGTGGAGAAAGGAATTAATTTTTCCACACCAATAGATCAAATAATTCGACCATCAGATAAATTATATAAAGTTGTTGAAGCCGAATGATACGCATCACACATCAAAGAGAAAAGTGCATAGGTTGTAATTATTGTGTTGAAATAGCTTACAATCGCTGGCGTATGTCCAAAAAAGATGGGAAATGCACATTGATTGAGGGTAAAAACAAAAAAGGGTTTTTTACTGCTGTTGTTGGTGATGATGAATACATTGCCAATGTGAATGCTGCAAAAGCTTGTCCAGTTAAAATTATTAAAGTTGAAAAAGTAAAATAGTGCAATTCATAGTAAAATGACTTATTTTTGGGGTTAATCAACATATAGATAAATACCTTCATTATTAAAATTCTTTACACATACCGCTACCCACTTTTTTTAATAGCAGTTATTCTACTGTGTTTGTGGCCACTTACGTTTCATGTTTTCATTTTGAAATGGGACAACACCAATGCCTATTTGCCTTATCGATATTTCGTTAGCGATGCTTTGTGGAATGGACACATGCCATTTTGGAATCCCTTCCAACATTTGGGATACCCCATTTATGCTGACCCTCAAAGTGGTGTTTGGAATCCTATTACATGGATTATAATGCTTTTTGGAAAATATACTATGGGCTCATTAATAACCGAATTGCTTAGTTATTTTGTGATTGCTGGCTTAGGAATGTTTTGGTTTTGTAATCGTTTGTATAAACATCAACCTACTGCTTTTATTATTGCGTTGTGTTATGCCTTGTCTGGGATGATGGTTGGTTCGGCTCAACTTATGGTTTTTGTTGCGGGAGTGGCTTGGTTGCCTTGGTGTTCGCTTACATTGTTAAAATTTTCTCAAACATTTCAGGTAAAATACATGGTGTTTTCTGCCTTGTTTTTTGCGATGAACACAACCAGTGCTAGTCCAGCTTACACAATAATTTTAGTATATATCTACCTAGCAGTTTTTGGCTATCTTTTTTGGAAAAATAGAAATCAAGTTATTTTAATTAAAAAAATAATAGTTGGAGGAGCCGTTTTTTGTATTTCTGTTGTTGTTTTGTTGTTGCCTTACATCAATGCTTTTATTGAGTTTTCTGCTTATTTCAATCGATTAGAAAAATTGTCCTATAGTAATTTTTTGTTATCCAATCCTTTTGTTTTTGTTGACTATCTTTCTTTTTTATTTCCATACTCAGTTATTAGTGCATCCAAAATTTTTGATGTAACAGATTTGTCGTTGCGTAATGGATACATTGGTTTAATTGGGTTAATTGGAGTAGTTTTTTCATTAATTCACGCCAAAAACAGAAACACCATTTTAGTATGGATAGGAATAGCTTTTTTCTTACTTCTTGCTGCTGGTGATTCGACTTTTGTTTATAAAATTGCTTATCATTTACCAGGTTTTGGCGTATTCAGGCATCCTTCATTTTTCAGGACGTATGCGTTGTTTTTATTGTTAATTCTTGCAGGCTATGGATGGCTTCAAACTTTTAAAAGAGGAAGTTTTCTGCAAATTGAAAAATACATTTTAGTTGGATTGGGAGTTGTGTTTTGTCTGGCTTTGGGAGTTTCTTTTATGAAAACTTCAGTCAATGAAATTATTGAAAATCTTACTAATGTCTTTAATTATGTAGAATTTTCTACCAGTTTATTATCCACACACGTTTTTATTAATGTTGTTGTTTTATTTTTCATTCTAGGCATTATTTTGTTCCTAAAAAAAACAGTTCGTTTTTCATTGTTCACGGCAATTTTGATTTTTACTATTCTGGATTTAGGTATGCAAACGCAACTTACTTTTCCAACAACCATTTGTCATGATGTAGCTTTTAGTACACACAAAACGTATTTTGAAAATCTTCCAAA
>PCUH01000273.1:5851-5993 GCA_002770955.1 Flavobacteriales bacterium CG18_big_fil_WC_8_21_14_2_50_32_9
AGTCAGGTCTTATTTGGAATGTGCCAAATTCAATAGAAATTTCGGAAGGGTTATTGGAAATATCATCAGTTAAAATTGGTTATAATTCATTTAGTACAAGCGTTAAAAATTCTACTAACCAAAAACAATGGTTGTTGTTGAA
>PCUH01000273.1:6013-6437 GCA_002770955.1 Flavobacteriales bacterium CG18_big_fil_WC_8_21_14_2_50_32_9
GGAGAGCCGAATTAAATGATATTGTTTTGCCTGTTCATTTTGTTAATGACCTTATAATGGGAATTGAAATACCATCTAATAGTGAGGGAGAAGTTGTATTTACCTTCACATCGCCACGCACTATTTATTTTGCTTTAGTTAGTATTTTAGGTTATTTATTTATTGGTTTTTATTTCTTTTTTAGCAAAAAACAAACGAATTAATAATATCTTTGCAGTGCTAATTAATGGCTGTCTATAAAGTCAAGAGGCTGAACTGTAAAGTTCAAATTCGAGGCTTTCGAAGTTTTGAAAATCAGGAGTCCCGATAGCTATCGGGATGACTGGTTTTTAAAACGAGAATAACGAAGAAGTTGGACTTTACAGACAGGCTCTAATTAATGGCTCCGTGGCGCAACTGAATAGCGCATCAGATTTCGGCTCTG
>PCUH01000075.1:0-8497 GCA_002770955.1 Flavobacteriales bacterium CG18_big_fil_WC_8_21_14_2_50_32_9
ATCAAAATCACAATATTCTAGAGCTAGAGTGCATTTACAGAATATCTTACTAAATGAAAAAATAAGTTAACGTGAAAAACGAATTTGACAATATAGACCAACTTTTCAAAAATACTTTTGAAAATTATGAGGCAAATGTTGATGCCTCTGTTTGGAATACCATTCAACAATCTATTGGTGTATCAGTAGGAAATGCTGCTGCTTCTAGCGTTGCATCAAAAAGTGTTTTATTAAAAATTGCTTCTGCAATTATTATTTCTTCAGCTGTTGTTGCTACTTCTATTCTTGTTTATAATAACAACAAAACAGCACCTTCTACTGAAAATTCTATAATCGAAAACGAAAACAACATTATTGAGCCTATAGCTGTTTTAGAAACACAAAATCCAAATTCTGAAATCAATACTGTTTTTGAATCTACTAACATTCAAGAGCCAAATACTGAAATTCAAAAAGAAATAAATAGATTTGAAGAAAATACTAAAAAAATAACTGCTGAAAAAGAAATAGTTGTTGCAGCTAATAATTCTTCCGACAATAAAATTAACTCAGTAAATGAAAATAAAGATGTGATATCAAAATCTTCATCAACAGCTACTAAAAACAATGAAAATACTTCCTCATCTTCAACACCTACCACAAAAACAACAACTCCAGAGCCATTGGCAGTTGAACTTAAAACAAATACAACCAAAGGAGATGCTCCGTTAGATGTTGAATTTTTTGCTGAGGGCAATGCTGTAAAATACCGCTGGAATTTTAATGATGGCACTAAAAATTCTGACCAACAAAATGCTTATCATACTTTTTTAAGACCAGGGATTTACGTAGTATCACTTGAAGTAAAAGATAATAATAATCAAACTAAAACACTTGAAACAACAATAGAAGTTACATCAACAATAAAATCTTCTTTGGCTGAAATACCAACTATTTTCACTCCAAATAATGATGGAAAAAATGATATCTTAAAAATTGAAGGAGAAAATATTGAATCTTTCCAAGTTAGTGTGCTGAATCAAAATGGCAAACCTATTTTTGAATGGAACACCATTGACGGCTTCTGGGATGGAAGAGATATGAATAACAACATTCTTCCTGATGGAACTTACTATATTTCAGGAGTTGCTATTGGTGTTGATGGCGTTAAGCATTTAATAAAACAAAGTATCACACTTAGGAAATAAGTTATTATCCACAAGTTTAAGTTTATAAAAAATAGATTTGGAATAAATTTCTAAATGAAAAGCCGTAAATTTGTTTTTTATTTTTTTGAATTCAAATAGATGTCAGTGAATTATCAAACAGGTGAACTTTTAGAACAAATTATTTACCCAAATGATTTAAGAGAAAAAATAACCGAAGACCAACTCCCCCAACTCTGTCAGGAATTAAGAGATTTTATTGTAGATGTTGTTTCCCAAAAAGGCGGTCATTTTGGTGCCAGTTTAGGTGTTGTTGAACTCACCGTTGCCTTACACTACGTTTTCAACACACCTTACGATAGGTTGGTTTGGGACGTTGGACATCAAGCCTACGGACATAAGATTTTAACTGGAAGGAGAAAAAACTTTCACACAAACAGAACTTATAAAGGCATTAGTGGATTTCCAAAACCTACTGAAAGCGAATACGATACATTTGCAGTTGGACACTCTTCCACTTCTATTTCGGCTGCATTAGGAATGGCTGTTGCCTCTAGACATAAAAATGAAAAACGTCAGCATATAGCTATTATAGGTGATGGTTCAATGACAGCTGGATTAGCTTTTGAAGGATTAAATCATGGTGGTAGCGAAGACACTAATTTATTGGTTATTTTAAACGACAATTGTATGTCAATAGACCCTAATGTTGGGGCGTTGAAAGAATACTTAACAGACATTACTACTTCCCAAACCTATAACAAAGTAAAAGACGAAGTATGGAATTTATTAGGTTTAATTAGCAAATTTGGTCCAAATGCACAAGCCATTGCTCAAAAAATTGAGAATGGAATAAAATCAACCCTGCTTAAACAAAGTAACTTGTTTGAATCCCTAAACTTTAGGTATTTCGGCCCTATTGATGGACACGATGTAAATTATCTGACCAAAGTATTAAGCGATTTAAAAGATATTCCTGGTCCAAAAATTTTACATTGTATTACAGAAAAAGGGAAAGGCTACGAACCTGCTGAACTAGGAAATACAACACAATGGCATGCTCCAGGCTTATTTAATAAAGAAACTGGAGAAATTATTAAAATTGCTCCAAGCAGTCCGCAACCACCAAGATACCAAGATGTTTTTGGACATACTATAGTTGAATTAGCTGAAAAAAATGATAAAATTGTTGGTGTTACTCCTGCAATGCCTTCAGGTTGCTCATTAAATATTATGATGACCGCAATGCCTGATAGGGCTTTTGATGTTGGTATTGCTGAGCAACATGCAGTTACTTTTTCTGCCGGAATGGCTAGTCAAGGATTGATTCCCTTTTGCAACATTTACTCCTCTTTTATGCAACGTGCTTACGACCAAGTGATACATGATGTTGCGTTGCAAAATTTACAAGTGGTTTTTTGTTTAGACAGAGGTGGTTTGGTTGGAGCTGATGGGGCTACCCATCATGGAGCTTTTGATTATGCTTATTTTAGGTGCATTCCAAATATGATAGTTTCTGCTCCTATTAATGAAGAAGAGTTAAGAAACCTAATGTTTACAGCCCAAGAAAAAAACCATGGACCATTTTCCATTCGCTATCCTCGAGGAAATGGAACGATGGTGAATTGGAAAACGCCTTTTAAAACCATTAAAATTGGTACAGGGCAGCGTTTAAAAAACGGTGAAGACATTGCCATTTTATCCATAGGTGATATTGGAAATCATGCCATTGAAGCTGCTAAAGAATTAGAAAACGAAGGAATTTCTGTAGCTCATTACGACATGCGTTTTGTAAAACCTATAGATGAATTGCTTTTGCATGAAGTTTTCGGAAAATTCACTAAAGTAATTACCTTAGAAAATGGTTCTATTATGGGAGGTATGGGTAGTGCTGTATTGGAATTTATGGCAGATAATAACTATCAGGCAGAAGTGAAACGATTAGGAATTCCCGATAGATTTGTTGACCATGGCTCCCAAACCGAATTATATGCCGAATGTGGCTTTGATAAAGTAGCCATAATAAGTATAGTAAAAAATATGTTATCTAACGAGCAACTTAATAAAGTGTTGGCATAACCGCTTTATTTATGAACGGAAGTCTTCATCATATTGAAGTTTATGTTTCTGACTTAAAAAAATCTATTGAATTTTGGGAATGGTTTCTTACTGAAAAATTTCCCTACAAAATTCATCAACAATGGGAAAAAGGAATTAGTTTTAAGTTAGGAGAAACATATATCGTATTTGTTCAGACTGAAAAAGAACATTTAGTTTCCACCTTTCATAGAAAAAATACGGGTTTAAATCATTTAGCATTTCATTGCGATTCAAATCAATTTGTTGACAACCTAACCAACGAATTAAAAGAACGAGATTTCACTGTCCTTTATCCAGAAAAACATCCTTTTGCAGGAGGAGAAAATTATTATGCTGTTTTTTTTGAAGATCCTGATAGGATAAAAGTTGAGGTTGTTGCAAAAAAGATTGATTTCTAAAATTCAATACCAATAACACAAATATCGTCAACCTGATTTAGGTTGCCTTTCCATTCGTGCAAACGCAATTCTATAACTTCTTTTTGCTTTTCTATTGGTGTTTCATAAATACTCAAGAGTAACTCTTTAAATGGCTTATACATAAACTTCTTTCCTTTTGGACCACCAAACTGATCCGCATAACCATCAGTAAACAAATATATTTTGTCACCGATTGTTATTGTTAATTTATGATTCGTGAAAGGAATAGGTTCTTCTGTATAATTGATAGACTGACGATCTGCTTTTATTTCTGTTACTCCATCTTTGTTAATTAACCACAAATTATTATTTGCTCCTGCCCACTCTAATGTTTTATTTTTTAAATTAATTTTAGCTAATGAAATATCCATACCATCTCTTGCTGCAACATTTTGAGAGGTCTGTCCCAATTCATGCGTAATTTTATCTCTCAATTGATTTAAAATTTCAGCAGGAGACAAATCATTATTTTCAACATTAATACTATTTAAATAACTTATACCAAGCATACTCATTAATGCTCCAGGGACACCATGTCCTGTGCAGTCTGCTGCTGCAATATACAAAGTGTTATTATCTTCAAAACTCCAATAAAAATCACCACTAACAATATCTTTTGGTTTAAAAAATATAAAATGTGGCGGCATATGTTCAGAAATATTTCGCTCAGTTTGCAACAAAGCCTCCTGAATTCGTTTCGCATAATTAATACTATCTGTAATGCTAATTAACGATTCTTCGAGTTTAACACTTTTAACTTCAATCTCTTTTTTCTGCTCTAAAATTCTAATGTTAGCCTTTTTTTTGTCAATTAATGATTTAAGAATTACAATAGATAATATTATTAAGGCAAGTAAACCTATTCCAAAGGAATAGGAAATCATTTTTTGTTCCTTTATGGCTATTTCATGTTGATGATTTTTTTGTAACTGTTCTATATCGGCTTTGTGAAGTTTTTTTTCAAATTCATACTGCAATCCTACTTGAATAATTTTCTGAACATTTTCTATATTGTTAATTGAGTCTGACATTTTATGATGTTCAACAATTAAACGATAAGCTTTTTCGAAGAGTTTAATATTTCGATAGTAATTACTCAAAGAAAGGGAGGTATTTTTAATCAATTCAGGAGAACCTATTGTTTTTGCAATGTTATAGGCTTTTTCTAAATAAATCTGAGCTTTTTCATAGTCTCCCTTTATGTTATAAATCACACCTATATTCTGTAAAACATCTACCAAACCTACATTATTATTTATTTCTTCCTGAATATCTTTTGATTGTAATAAATATTCTAACGCTTTGTCATATTGTTTTTGTTCCCTATAAATTCCAGATATATTTATTAAAGATTGAGCAATTCCAGGCTTATCGTTTACTTTTTTTCTTTTGAATAAACTTTTGAAAAAATACTCTTTTGCTTCGTAATATTGTTCTTGAGAAAAATATACTGAACCTATGTTGTTTAGTGATACGGCTATACTTTTTTCATCACCAAGTTCTTCCTTAACCTTTAATCCATTCAAGTAATATTCCAATGCTTTTTCATAGTTTTTTTGATCGTGGTACAACAATCCGATATTATTTAAACAAGCTCCTAAACTAGCCTTATCCCCTATTTCTTCTAAAAGTTTAAGGCTTTTGATGTAGTTTTCAATGGCTTTTTCTACTAAACCTTGACTTTGATATATGTAAGCAATATCATTATAAGCAATAGCTTCTTTGTTTTGCTCGCCTAATTTTTTAAAAAGTTCAATGCTTATTTGGTAATGATTCAACGCTTCTTGGAAATTCCCTAAATCGGTTAGCGTATAACCAATATTATTGTTTGAAACGGCTATACCTAATTGATAATTTAATTTCTCGCTTAAAGCTAAGGCTTCTTTAGAGAGTGAAATACTTTTACTGAAATCGGATGAAAAATATGCTTCACTTAGTTTCAGTAATGCATCCACTTTTTCTTCATTTTTATTGTTGTCAATAAATTTAACTAAGCTATCAACCTTTCCATTTGCAAAAAGTGAAATAGTGCTTAAAATTATTAGTATTGAAATTATATTTTTTAACATGAGGGTACTAAAATATAAAAATCTATTCAATATTTAAATATGTTTAAAAAAAAATAATTTTTATTTGTAAATATTCAAGCCTGAGTCAATTATGTTTTGCACTAAAATGATATTACCCAAAAAAGTGTGAAAATGAACGAGGAGCTTACTCCTTCACTACAATTTGTTTTGATATTTGGTTAGGAACTCCGTTTGTTAAGAAAGTAACTTGGCATTTCTTTGAAGATGCACTACTTCTCTTTATTGTTAGATATTGAATTTCAAAAGAAGGAATTTCTTCTCTTGAAAAATCAACTTCAAATCCTTCGCTTGTAAAAGTAGCCTCAAAAATTTTGAGAGGCACTTCACCATTATTGATAAATCGAATTTGTTTTTCCATTTCATTCGATTCAAATTCAAAAATGCTATCTTTAAAAGTAAGTAGTGGCAATTTTTCTAATTCACTTCCATCTAATGCTACATTATTGGTGTCGGAGGTAGCTATGGCAATTATTTCTATTTTACGTTCCAAAGCAGCTCCAGGACTATAAACTGAGTTTCGTTGGTCGGCTAAATCATCACTAATTTCATCCGATTGATATTCGCCAAAAGGAACTTTTATGAAGCTCAATACTGCTCCATTTTCAGCAGTTCCATTTATATAGGGTGAAATTTTACCATCTTCAAATTCATTCAAATAATTAATTAAACTTGAAATTCTTCGCAAAGTTAAATTCACGTTATAATCTGTTTTTGATAATGGACTGGCATAGCCTTTAATGGTAATAGTGATGCTATTTCCTTGTTCTAATTCTTTAAATAATAGAGGTGTGAATAATTCTAAATCTTTTTCTCCTTTATCAATATAGTTACTAAAAAGTTCATCAATTTCGACTTCAGCATCAATTTTTTCTTGATTTTTTAGCCCTTTTGCATATTCTCTGCGATATTGATTATATAACCTTGTGTACTCTTTGTAAGTCTGTAAATAAGTTTGTTGCGTTACAGTATCTCTTGTTCTTGGGTCGGGAAAATCATTATGAAAATATAGTTTTACAGGTAAATATCTGTTCAATTCTTCTAAAGTGGTATATATTGGAGTAATCGTATCAGTTATTTCATAATAATAAATATCGTTGCAACAAGTTTCTCCTTTTTTTGTATAAGAACCTTTTCGGTTAGAGGTTAACAATACCATATTATTGCGTTCGTAATAATAAAAATCGTTTACGCTAGTATTGTTGGGAAAACCTGCGTTGATTGGTTTACCAAAAGTAACTAGGTTGGTAGTACTTTTAAAGATATCAAAACCACCTAACCCTTCATGCCAATTAGAGCTAAAGTATAACGAACTGTCTTTATGATTATAAAAAGGTGTTATTTCATCTTCTATACTATTAATATTTATACCAACATTTACAGGCGAAGAAAATTCAGCACCATTTTTTTGTGCGTACCAAATGTCCATCATTCCAAAACCACCAGGTCGGTTTGAAGAGAAAAATAATACTTCTTTATTGTTAATAGTAGTAACAAAAGGTTGTGTGGAAGTGAAATCATCTATATTTACGTTTTTCACTTCATAAGCAGGAGCTATAAACACACCGTTTTTGTATGCAATTGCAAAAATCTTACATTTGAATTTTCTATCGCATTTAGTAAAATAAAAAACATCTTTTGTTTCATTTAAACAGCCATTGGCAATATGAAAGTTAGGAATATTAATGCTATCTTCTAATTTAGTGCTATTAATCCAATCGTTGTTTGTTTTTACTGCCGAAAACAAACGGGTTAAATAGAGTGAAGTATCTGAAATCTGGTTGTCATCTTTCATTTTTTCATCACGCAACGAAGCGTAAATTAAAATAGAATCTGAAATTAACCTCCCTCCCAACTCACTGTTATAGGTATTTACGTTTACACCCATATTTTTAATATCAATCAGCAAAGTATCTTTTATAATTTCCAATGCTTTTTCGCATGATTTTATTTCCTGAACCACTTTTAGGTAATAAAATCCTTTTCTATCTTTATAAATGTTTTTTATGCGTTTAAATGATTTTTTTGCTTCATTGTAATTTCCATTATATTTCAACATCATTGAATACCAAAAGGGAGCTAATGGATAAATTCTTCCTCTATCTTCACGATAGATAGAAAAATAATGTCCTTCTGCTTTCTCATATTCATTGTACATACGCAACGATTCTGCATATTTGAATCGTAATTCTAAAAAGCTGGAGTCTAAATCCATCGCTTGGCTATACCATAAAGAAGCTGCATAGTAATCTCCCTCAGCATAGAGTTGATCTCCAATCTTTATAAGTTGCGTTTGACTTTGGGCAAACGAAGATGAATAGCCCAAAAAAATAAATAGTAAAAGGCAACTGGTTTTAAGTAATTTTTTTCTCATTTATAATGTAATCTATACTATTTTTCGTAGAATTTCTTTAATTTTCAACCTCAATTCTTAAAAAGAATTAATAATCTGTTCATCGTTACCGTCATTACGAGGGAGGTACGACCGAAGTAATCTGCCCTTTGATTAGACAGATTGCTTCAGCTTCTACACTCATTTCTAACGATTTGGCTTCGAAATGACCTACCTCCTCTAATTTCCAGTTCTGAATCTATAAAAAATTCGGACAAGCTTTATATCTTTTTATCACTGGTCGATAGCGTTCAAAAATGTAAATAATTGCTAATTCAAAACCACCCCTATTGTTACTAGCTACTTCCAATGTTGAAATATTAATATCATAACTCACTTTTGCATGAAAACTTC
>PCUH01000075.1:8532-13136 GCA_002770955.1 Flavobacteriales bacterium CG18_big_fil_WC_8_21_14_2_50_32_9
CTATTTCTGTAATATAATCCTGCATAAATATTTTTATAATTTCCATTATTTAAGTGGTATTTTGCTGAACCCCCAAAAATAATTTCTTTGTACTTGTGCTGTGAAGCAATTATAAAACGAGGCAAAACATCTACTTTGTTGTGTACTTTTATTAAACCTCCTGCATGAAATGTGTAACGCTGTTTTAAAGGAATATTTTCACTAAAAAAAGTTTGTTGAGGCTGCGTAATGTTATGTACTGCAAATCCAGCATTTACTGATTTTCGTTGGGCAATGTTATAGTTCCAATTTATTCCTGAATGAAAATTAAAATAATTTCTGCCATTATTACCAAAATTTTCTCCGTTGCTAAGCGAAGAATTGTAAAAACTTCCATTGTATTGATTGTCAAATTGTAATTCATTATAGTTGATGCTGCGTTGCACATAAGCAGGTTGAATACCAACTGATAATGTATGCGATGAATCTCCAATGTATTGTGTATATCCTAACGAAAGTCCAACCTGAAGTGTTGAGAAATCGGAATCACCAGCTTTGTCATGATAAACCGAAAGACCAACATTAAATGGTGTTTTGTAAATATGTTTGGCATCAGCAGCTAAACTGTATGTTGAATAAGGAGTAGTTACAGAGCTCCATTGCGTACGTTGATTAGCAACAATTCTAAAATCTCCAATAAAGTTCCCTGCCAATCCAGGATTTAAATTGAGTGGCGAATTAAAAAATTGTGAAAAATGAATGTCCTGAGCAACGCAATTAAAAGTTGAAAGTTGAAAGCTGAAAGTGAGTAACACGATAACGCTAGCTAAAATAATATGTGATTTTTTAGGACTCAATATTTTTTTATAATTAAACTTTTACTAAAAATTTCTTACCTTAATATTCCTAATTTATTCAACAAAAAATTAGTTCCTCCTAAAAACAAAGCCTCTCTGCTATCACTTACTCCCAAAGGATTTAAGTTTGCTTTATCAAAATAAAGTTCTGAGGTTTTATACAAAGGGTTGTTTGTAGATAAATAACTTATTTTATGCCTGTTATAATGATTTGAAGTAAATAATGGCTGGAAATAAATAGATTTATATTGATTTTTATATCTGTTTAAAGAAATACTAAACTCATAATTAAAATTTGGAATCTTTGCAAAATTAGCAGTATTAAATGATGGATTATTACTATGTTGTCCATAAGCAAAATCGCTTGCAGACATTAATAATATTGAAATAAAAATTAATTTTCTCATTCTTAAAGTATGATTTTTTAGGTTATTTAAGCCACGAATACACGAATTTCCATATTTTCACACTTGTCTCACCTAATTACCGTTACATTTCCTTTCTTAAAATACTCTTGTCCATCAATGCAATAAACTTTTAAATGATATACAAAAACGGCAGGTTGCACCAACTCTCCTTTGTAAGTTCCATCCCACCCTGTTAATTGATTGTTGGATTCAAAAACGAGCTCACCCCAACGATTGTAAATTTTTAGTTCCATTTTCTCAACAATTCTACCTCTTAAAAACAACACATCATTTTCATTGTCGCCATTTGGAGTGAATGCATTAGGCAAAAACACATCAGGTTCTCCACAAATTACTTCATTCACAAAAACAGTAACAGAAGCCGTTCTGGAGCATATTATTCCACTTACTGTTACCGTATAGGTTGTTGTTTGCGATGGTGAAGCTACAGGATGTTGACTCGTTGAATTATTCAACCCTGTGCTTGGCGACCATGAATATGTATATCCATTTGGTGTTGCATGTATGCCAGTGCTTTCGCCTTGATAAAGATTAGGATTATCGGCTGTTGCTCCAACAAAACCTGCTCCAAGTTGTTCTACAAAAACCACAATAGAATCCCAAATTAAACACCCTGCACTACTCTCCGAAACTACATAAAAAGTAGTTGTTGAAGCTGGTGAAACAAGAATTGTATTGGTGCTATCGCCTGAAATAATTTCACTGTTGGGTTGCCAATCATGAAATAACGAATCATTAGGGTTTAAATTAATTATGGTTAGTGCAATAGTATCGCCAACACAGATACCCACATTTTGAACACTGGTTTGAAACGATGCAATACCAACAAAAACACTATCTATCACCATACATCCATTGCTATTCAAGAGTACATAGTAAGTTGTTGGAACTATTGGGTTTACGATAATGCTATCTTCAAGTGAAACATTTAAGGTATCGTTAAAAGTTACTGATGAAGACCAAATAATTGTGCTTCCTGATGTTGTTGTTGAGGCATAAAGAAAAGCCGAATCTCCGACACTACATAAAATGGTATCATTACTAACTGTTAATTGAGGAGATGTTACTGTTACTGTTTGTGTTAGTGTGTCTATACAAATATCGTTTGTTGCAATAATGGTGTAAGTAGTTGTGTTTGATGGCGAAACAGTAATTGAAGTTGTTCCATTTCCAGATAAAATTTGAGTAATTGGACTCCAAGCATAGTTTGTACTGTCTCCAGGATTTGAATTGGAATAAGAAATTGTTACAGTATCGCCTACGCAAATGGAAACTGGCAAACTAATTCCTCCCTGACCTATTGCTTTCACAACAACACTATCCGTAAGCAGACAACCATTATTAGAAATTAAAACATAATAAGTTGTCGATAAATTAGGTGTTGTAATAATAAAATTAGTAGTTAAAGGATTATTTAATGTGTCTGAAAAACTACTATTTGACGACCATATATAATTAGAGCTTGTTCCAAAGGAATTAGCTATTAATTGAGTGGTTTCATTATAGCACAGGGTTGTATCGTTAGAAACTTGTAATAATGGTGCATTTACATTTATAGTTTGTGTAATGGTATCGATGCAAATTCCATTGGAAATATACAATTGATAAGTTGTAGTTGTTGTTGGGGTAGCAAAGGGATTTGAAACAGTTGAATCGCTCAACCCAATTGTTGGAGACCAAGAATAAGTGATAGAAGGGTCTGGGTTTGGTAAAATTCCTATTTGTTCAGTTTGCCCTGGACAAATATTTAAACTTCCTATTACAGAATTGTTATTACCTAAAATAATAATTGATTGTTGAATGGTATCGCCTAAGTTACACGTTAAGGTATCACTCACTATTAAAGTAATGATGTAAGTACCTGGATTTGTGTATGTATGCGTAGGGGAAAATTGCATACTGTTTGGAGTTCCATCTCCAAAAATCCAAATAAAATTAGTGCTAGATTGTGTTAAACTTGTATTGTTAAATGTATAAGTAAAAGGGGCACAACCAATTGGAGGGATATCAAAATCAGCAACAACAACAGGTAAATCAAAATCCATTTTAAATACGCCTAAATTACAACTGTTGTTATTTGAGTTTAATGGATTAGTTGGAGGAGAAATTGGTAAGTCAGAATTTCCTCCGCAACCGGCACAAATTGCTTGATATACTTTTCCTTTCCTATCAAAACGACTTGTACCACCATCAACGTGTTCTGCACTTATTGCACCACCAAAATAAGAACCGTAATTAATATTAGAGGCATCATCTTCCATTACCATAATGTAAAAGTCACTTCCATCAGTGGTGCTTTGAAAAGCATTTGGTGTTATAGGCAATCCTGTTGTGTAACCGGCATTATTAGTAGTTGCTTGATTAACTGCTCCGCCCCAACCTGCTAAATAAATTTTATTACATAAATCAACTAAAAAAGCAGTTGGAGAAATATTTATTCCATTTCCTGATCCAAAAACTGTAGAATAAATAACGGAATCTATTGCTGGAGTTAGTTTACTAATTAACTGACCACTTCCTGGTATATTCCAAAGAGAATTGTTTATAAAAGTATTGTTTTGAACTTCTGTTTGTCCTAAAAGATAGACATTGTTTTGTTTGTCTAACTCAACGAAGTACATTTGATCGTAAGCAATTGAACCATAATAGGATGAATTTAAAATTTGCAATCCATTTTTTGCTATTTGAGTTATGAAACCATCAGACCTACCTCCATTAAAAGAAGTTTGTAACCCATTGGAAGTTATGGGAAAGTTAGGTGAATTAGTTCCACCCGTAACATATAAATCTTCATTATTATCAATGGCTAAGGAATATGCTGCATCATGGTTGTTTCCTCCTAAAAAACTACTCCAAATAATATTCTGAAGGTTATTATCCATTTTTATAACACAAGCATCAATATCTCCACCACCATAAGTTGGTTGGAAAACAGTTCCAACTATAGGAAAATCAGAACTTCTAGTGCAACTAACAATATATACATTGTTATTTTTGTCAATATCTATTTCTCCTCTAACCTCATCTGCATAATTATATTTCAATGTATTTGTTGAAGTAGAATTTAATCCATCATTTTGTGAACCACCCAAATAAGTAGATGCCAAAAGTACATTTCCAGTAGTGTTTAATCTTGACACAACAATATCTGAACCGTTGGTATAATTTACTCCTAGTCCATTCGATAAATTAAGTCCAGTTCCTCCATTAAATGTACTATCGTAAGCATTTGCTGTAGTTGGATAATTGGTTGAGCTTGTTGTTCCTAGAATAAATAATTCGTCAAAGCTATTCACAATTAAACTATGGGGAAGTTCAACATTGTTCCCACCAATGTAAG
>PCUH01000075.1:13164-23392 GCA_002770955.1 Flavobacteriales bacterium CG18_big_fil_WC_8_21_14_2_50_32_9
ATCAAATTTTGAAATGGCAATGTCAACTCCTCCGCCATTAAAAGCGGTGTTGTAAGCTCCAACTGTTGTAGGATATGCATTTCCAAAAGCTGAACTACCTGAATATAAAAATCCTTTAGAATCGAATGTTGCAGTGTAACCAAAATTATTTGAAAATGAACCTGAAAGTGCTGAAAACATTAATGTAGGATCAATAATTAATGCATAGGATTTATCGTATCCATTTGGAAATTCAAAACTTAGTTCGTTGTTTTTTAACACATAATTACAAGCAACTTCAACTTGTTTTCCATTAATGATTTGATACGTATAGGGTTTTTCTTCAATGATTGTATTAACGCTTGTTGTAATTATTAATCTGCCATTTTTTACTATAATTTTATCTGCACCACTATATTTTAATCGTATTGATGCTGGATTGGCGTTTGGAGAAACAATAAAATCATATTTTAAATCATCATTAGAATAAATTTTTAAATCAATTCCGTTATAAATATTTTCATAAGTAATTTGTTTAAAACCTCTTACATCTGATGCCCATTTAGATTTGTCATTTCCTAAGAAATAATTAAAATAAGCGAAAGTAGAATCCTTTTTTATTAGCTTACTATTTTTGTTAGACCCAACAAAATCAACATAATATGAGTGCCAATTTAACGTATTACTTAACAGGCTTCTACTGTCGGCATTGTGATTGTGTGAGAGTTGTTCTAACTTTTTGGTATCGTACAAATCAAAAGTGAATCTATTTTGTTCCAGATATAAAAAACCTCCTTTCAACTCGGCTTTATACAACGCATTTTGATGCCACTGTCCTTTGTTTTGAATAAAAGTAATTTCGTTGTTGCTTTTTGCAGATTTTACAAAAAGAACTACTAGGAAGATTAATATAAATCTAAATCCATTCATAAATGTAAATTTAGATAAAAAACATTGGTTGAACAAACAAAGTTTAAAAATCAATTTTTCCTTTCGCTCTAAAACCTAATCCCTTAACACCAAATAAGGTTGGAACACCTGGATTATCGAGATAATTAACACGTTGTACAATATCTATTCTAAAAATTTTAAAGATATTAGATACACCAGCACTTAGTTCTACATAAGGTATTGAATTATTAAAAGCAAAGGTAGAAGGAGAACCATCAATATAGGTTGGGAATTTAAACAATTCTGGATGAATTGCTGGATTATTCAAATCGGTCAATCGTCCATATAACGCTTTAAAGGAAATAATTTCTCTCAATTTTAATCTGCTAAACAAAGGAATTCTATTGAATAAGAATCCGTTTAAGTTATAGGTTGCTTTGAAGCTAATATACTCATCACTCATAAATTCCATAAAATTCATAAGATTAAAAGAAGCTTCTTGCAAAAAGAACGATTGGTTAGCTTGAGGTAAACTCAGTAATGGAAAAGGAACTTGTCCCCATACTTTTCCTGCTTCTGTTTCGGTATCAAGAAATCCAAAAATAGATAAATAAAATCGCTTAAAAATATTAGCAGATGTTCTTCCATAGTTAATTGTACCGTTGGTTAAACCACTAATTCCTTGCCTGTGGTTAAGTTGAAAAATTGGGTATTTATTATATAAAGGTAATCTAAAGTTTTTTCCTTGATAGAATTGTTCGTTTGGAGCATAACGAAGATTTAAACTAATGTTATCAGTTTGTATGGCATCGAAAAAAACTGTTGAATCAATAGAATTTTGAAAAAACATATTTCCAATAGGGCGTTCTTTTCTGTTTTCATAAATAAGATTGTAAGAAAATCCGCTATGGTGTTCTTTAACATAATCTAAGGTATAAGAATCAAAAAACAGCATTTTATCGGCAACCCCTCTTCTAAATGAAAGTAGAAAATTATCATCATTTAAAAACTGTAAGTTTTGACCAGGAAAAACTGTTTCGTGTTGGTATGATGCAATTATTCTGTGCTGAGGATTAGAAAGGAAATTATCATTAAATGAATAAGTTATACCTCCAAAATACTTATATTCTTTATCTTTAAATCCATAAGCGACATATGTATCAAACATTAACTTTTTATGAAAATTGGCTGTAGTTCTAAATCCTCCTCTTAATCTAAATCCCTCCACCTCATTGAAGCTATAGAATGTATTTATTGGACCTATTTCAATTTTCCCAATTGAATGCCAACCAGTCATTAATAGAAAAGCGATGTCCATGGTGCGTTTAAATGCAGGTATTCGTTGCACACTATCTATCATAGTATAAACTCCTTGTTCTTTTGCTGTTAAACTATCTATCCTTGCAACAACCCAAAAGGAATCGGTTCTATTTTTTAAATCATCTTCTTTAATTATTTTTTCTACAGGGCTATAAATATCTTTATCTTGTTCAATATCAAGTAAAAAATTACTGTATTTAATTTCTTTTTTTCCAAAAAATCCTCTTCCTTTTTTTGTTAAATTATAGTCAATAATAATTTTATCTTTAGAAATCATCCAAATACTGTCGTTGTAGAGCGTAAATTCTTGATCAATTTTCATGTCTTTCACAAAATTCAGATTGATTTGATCTGCAATTCCCATTTCCATTTTTATAACAGCAAAGGTGTTATCATTGAGAATATACATACTTCCAACAAAAGCAAAACTTCCTTTGTTTCTAGGTGTGAATGCTAAATTAATGCATTCATACCCATTAATTACCGTTGTGTCTAAAATAAAATACTGATAAATTGTAGGTCCGACTACCGATATTGGGCTTGTAAATTGGTTGGACAAAAGATTGATGTTATTGTCATATATATTAATGTCTTGATACAATTTATCCATGATAAAAGACATGCCATCGTCATCCAAATAACCTTCAAAGCCCGTCATTTTAGTTCCACTCTGATATTCTTTTAATGCTTTAGGGTTTTTTCTATAATACATTTTTGAGGCAGTTTCTCTCAAAAATATAGGTAAAAAAGGTTTTCCATTAATTTCAGATGTATCAATATGTTCCAATACAATTTGAAACTTATTTTTTAACCAACCTTTGTTTAGGAAGTCTTCTGTGATGTTGTTTAAATCTATTTCAATCTTTTCATATTTATCATATTCATAGTAATTGAGAGACTCTATTCTATTGTCGTTTTTATGTTCAATTACTTTCCGAATGAGTTCAACCGCTGGATTCTCTTTATTTCTATATTTTTTATTATCTGCCTTAACCACAAATTCTTGCATTAAAACTGCTTCGTCCGAAAGGTAAAAATTAATGGTTTGAGATTTACCGATTAATACTTTTTTAATGATTGTTTTATATCCAATAAAAGAAGCTTGCAACTCACCTGTTGCCCATTGGGTTTCTAAATAAAAATTACCACTAAAATCTGTTGTAGTTCCAATGTTAGCTCCTTTAAAAGAAACATTTACAAAAGGAAGTGGTTCTTTAGTGTTAGCATCTAAAACCACTCCTTTAATTTTTGTTAGTTGCTGAGCTGCAACATCAAAAGTAAAAAGAAAAAAAAGAAATGTAATAACTGGTAATAACCACTTTTTAAGCATATTGTTTGCTAATTCTAATTCTATTTATATAAATTTTAAAAAAACAAGATTACAAAAGTAATTAATAATATAATGGTAAAAATTTGTCATTTTTATTTTTTTATTATAAATGTTTCAAATTAGGGTGTATAAAAAAAATACTGAAAAGGGTTGTTTTATTATTTATTTGTTTAATATTGCACCATCATTCTCCAAATGATACAATATCAATCAAGTTATTTATATCAACAATCATAACATTAAGTAATATACAACTATGTTTTCATGCATAAAATTATTATGTAGAAACTTTATATTACACCATTTATACTTTACTGAAATTTATTTAATCATTATTCTAATATATGTACGACATTATTGAACTTAACAAAAAACTAGTAACAGAATTACGTGAAATTGCTACTAAACTTGATGTAAAAAAAGCTGACAAGTTAAAAAAAGAAGAATTAATTTATCAAATTTTAGATCAACAAGCAATTAATCCTAAAGTTGTTGAAACTGTTCCTTTAAAAATTGAAGAACCAAAAAAACGAATTCCAGCAGCATCTTCTTCAGGAATAAAATCAAAACCAAAAAGAAAACGTGTTAGCTCCGAAACACCTGATTTGTTTAAATCATCTCCGACAAAACCAGAAGTATTCCATCAAAATGAACAACAAAAACCTTCGGAATCTACTTTTACAGCTCCATTAATCCCAGAAACTAACTTACCAAAAGAAGAAGCCCCCAGAAAACAACAATTCGAAAAAAATCAACAAAAGCCAAATAACCCTCAAAGACAACAAGAACGAAACAAACCTACAGAAAGCACAATACCTTCCGAACATAAAGAAGCACAACACACAACAAACGAAGAACGTAACAACCCAAATGGAAATAATTCTAATATTAAAGAAAGGACTCCCAAACACGAAGACCATGGTTACAATTTTGATGGAATCATAGTTAGTGAAGGTGTTTTGGAAATTATGCCCGATGGATATGGTTTTTTAAGGTCGTCTGATTACAATTATTTAAATTCTCCTGATGATATTTATGTTTCTCAATCTCAAATTAAATTATTTGGACTAAAAACAGGCGATACTGTAAAAGGTAGTATTCGCCCTCCTAAAGTTGGTGAAAAATATTTTCCGCTTATCAAAGTGGAAGCCATTAACAATAGAGAGCCTTCTGTTATTAGAGATAGAGTTCCTTTTAAATATTTAACCCCTGTTTTTCCTAAAGAAAAATTGAAATTAACTGGTCATTCCAAAGATTCTTTATCCACAAGAGTAATTGATTTATTTGCACCTATAGGAAAAGGACAACGAGGAATGATAGTGGCTCAGCCAAAAACAGGTAAAACTACATTACTGAAAGATGTTGCAAATGCTATTGCAGAAAACCATCCTGAAGTTTATATGATAATTTTGTTGATTGATGAACGACCTGAAGAGGTAACCGATATGGCAAGAAATGTAGATGCTGAAGTTGTTGCTTCAACTTTTGATGAACCTGCTGAAAAACATGTTAAATTAGCCAATTTAGTTTTAGAAAAAGCCAAAAGAATGGTTGAATGTGGGCACGATGTTGTTATTTTATTGGATTCAATAACTCGTTTAGCAAGAGCTTACAATACAGTTTCTCCATCTTCAGGAAAAGTACTTTCTGGGGGTGTGGATGCCAATGCGTTACAAAAACCTAAACGATTTTTTGGTGCAGCCAGAAAAATTGAAAATGGTGGTTCTTTAACAATTATTGCAACAGCACTTACTGAAACAGGTTCTAAAATGGATGAAGTTATCTTTGAAGAATTTAAAGGAACAGGAAATATGGAATTGCAGTTAGATAGAAAAATATCTAACCGAAGAATTTATCCTGCTATTGACATTGTTTCTTCAAGTACACGTCAAGAAGAATTATTGATGGGAGCAGATATAACTAAGCGTATGTGGATATTACGTAATTATATTGCCGATATGAATCCTGTTGAAGCAATGGAATTTTTGAAAGACAGAATGAACAAAACCATGAACAATGAGGAATTTTTAGCCTCTATGAATGGGTAAAAGTAAATAGTAGTTAGGTGTTAGGAATTAGTAGTTAGAAAAACAGTTACTACACCTAACACCTAACTACTAAACCCTAATTACTAGTATATGTTAAAAAACCCTTTTCAAGTTGCTGTAACATTTTCTATTCTTGCACTTTGTGTGAAACTCCTTATTTTTTCTATGGGAATTCAACATGGCGATATGGAAAAATATATCATTTACATTTATACACTGATTTTACTTGTTGCTATTTTTTTTGGAATTAGAAGTAATAAAATTACCATAGAAGGCAATGCTACTTTTGGAGATGATTTTAAGGCAGGAGCTAGAACAGCCTCTTTTTTTGCAATTATTGTAGCCTTAATTACCTATATTTATTATGCTCATATCGACATTGATTTTTTTGAAATTAAAAAACAACCCATTTTAGATAGTATAAAATCAGCTGCTCAAGAAAAACTTCAAACTCAATCTAAAGAGGAAGTAACTGCTTATATCTTAAATCAATTAAAAGGTATTGGCATGTATCTTTCCCCCTATTTCCAAGCTATGTGGACTATGTTTGGATTGGTTTTTATGGGCTTGTTTTATTCAGCTGTGTTTTCCTTTATCATGCGAAAATTACCTGGTTTTAAATAACTCTTTCTTATATTTTTCTAAACTGCTTTTTATCATTGTTAAGGCTCTATCTATAGTTGAAAGTTTGGTTCTAAAAGATAAAATAGCCATTCGTATTACAAACTTCTCATTTATAATTGAAGAACTCAAAAATACACTTCCATCTTTGTGAATAGCATCAATTAATAGTTTGTTTTGCTCATTTTCATTTTCCTTAAAAGGATACCAAAAATAGCTAACGGATAAATCGGGAGTTGGTCCAACATTAAAACCCATTTCAACTAATTTTTTTCTAAAATAAGTTGTCAATAATAATTTTTCTTCCAAACAAGCAACAAAAGGTTCTATTCCGTGCAACTGCAAAGGCAACCACAACCGTAAGCCTCTAAAATGTTTAGTCAGTTCAGGAGAAACATTAGCGGGACTATAACTTAAATCATCATTCTGAGCATCTTGCATATAATTAGCCAAATAATGATTGGAGTGAAAAACAGCTTCTTTGTCTTTAATTAATACAGCTCCTAATCCATAAGGCAAAAACATTCCTTTGTGAGGGTCAATTACCAATGAATCGGCTTTTTCAATTCCTTTAAACAATGCTTTTTTTGACGTTAAAATAAAAAAACCACCATACGCAGCATCAACATGAAACCACAACTTATTTTTTTTAGTAATCGTTGCAATTTCGTCTAATGGATCAATAGCACCAGTATCTGTTGTTCCTGCTGAAGCTACGACTAAAAAAGGGTTTAAATTGTTTGCTTTGTCGTTTTCTACTAATTGTTCCAAAACATCAATTTTCATTTTGTGCTTTTCATCTAGCTCCACATATCTAATAATTACATCTTCCAACCCTATTATCCGAAGTGCTTTTTGAATGCAGTGATGCACTTGAACGCTTAAATAAATAACACTCTTAGTGATTTTTTCGTTTTTAATTTGATGTTTATCTCGAGCTGCAGTTAACGCAATTAAATTTGAAATGGAGCCTCCCGAAGCCAAGTTTCCTACGGCACTTTTAGGAAAATCAAAAACTTTCTTCAACCAATCAATCACTTCATTTTCAATGGTAACAGCTCCTGGCGATGCATAAAAAATACCAGCATAAGGATTGGTAACTGCTGCAAGAAAATCGGCTATAGAAGCATTAAAAATTCCACCGCCAGGAATATATCCTAAATGCCCCCCTGAAGCGGCAATTATTCCTTTTTCAACTACTTCTTTTTGATAAATTTCTAACAGTTGATGGAGTGATTTTTTAATATTGTTTATTTCAAGACCACATGAAGGTTTACTTGCTTCATTAAAAGCTTTAACTACAGGTAATTGATTGATAAATTGATTGGTATAGGCTGAAACTTGTTTTAAGGTATTTTCTCGTTCAAATTCAGAAACTTCTAATTGATTACTCAACTCCTCAAGTTGTTTTATTTGTTGTATTAGCTCTTGCATAACTTAACTTTTGTGAGAACAAAAATAAGCATAAGGAAATAGGTTTCTCTAACAACTTCAACAAAAAAAAGCAGTAAATCCAATCGACTTACTGCTATTCATTAAAAATGAAAAAAAATTAATTTAAAACCATTTCAAATACATTCATATATTTTGATTTTCTAATACTTAGAGATTTAGAATAATTCAAAAGTGCTGCAACTGTAGTTTTTTTTGGAGAAAACTCCTTTTGATTTTTTTTACAGAAAAGGAGGCTTTTTAGCTCTTTTTCTTCTTTGTTTAATGCTTGATAATTAAAAATAGTAATTTGATTCATAGGCTAGTTTAGTTTTTTATTTTTTTATCAATATAAACTATAAATCAAATTAAATATTGTTTCGAGGATAAAAAAAAATTAATTATAAATTTTACGTCTGTTGAGTTCTTTTTGAAAATTCCTGGCATTTACCAAATGTTCATTGTAATTAATTGCAAAAGCATGATAACCAGAAAAATCAGCCTTCGCACACATGTAAATATAATTGTGTTTTTCGTAATTCAATACTGCATCTAACGATGAAATTTCTGGTAAATTAATAGGTCCAGGAGGTAATCCTTGATAAATGTATGTATTATAAGGAGTATTTGTTTGTATGTGTTTGGTTAATACTCTGTTAATATTAAAATCACCAATTCCATAAACCACAGTTGGGTCAGATTGCAACAACATTCCTTTTTTTAGTCTGTTGATGTATAAACCTGCAATTTTAGGTCGTTCATCTCTATAAACAGATTGTTCTGCTTGAACAATAGAAGCTAAAATAGAAACTTCCGATTGGGTTAAATTAATCGCTCGTGCTTTTGCTTTTCGTTCTTCTGTCCAAAATTTCTTGTACTCGTCAGCCATACGTTTCACAAATTGTTCTGCAGAAGTGTTCCAATAAAACTCATAGGTATCAGGTAAAAAAAGCGTTAGAATAGTGATGGTGTTAAAACCATAGCTTGATGTAAATGATTTATCGGTTAATAAATTATAAAGCGACAAACTATCACATTCTAAGTTCTTTGATACTACCCCAGATAGTTCTTTAATTGTTTTAACATTGAAAATGGTAAATTTTACGGGTGATTGATTTCCTGAGCGCAACAAATCTATTAATTGGTTGTTGCTCATTCCTTCTTTAAGTTTATATCGCCCTGGTTTTACATTATTGATGAAATTAGATTTTTTTTCTGAAACCCATTTAAAAGAAACTCTATCAATGATATAACCTTGTTCGTATAAACTATTGATTAAATCATCATAAGTAAAATGACTATACACATAAAAATAGTCGGAATTGGTGTTTTTCAAGGTTACGTTTGGTTGATAAACACGTTGATACATATCATAAACATAATAACCTCCCGCAAAAATTACAATTAAAAGTAAGGATATGAATATTTTTTTAAGCATAAATTGGTTTCAAAGTTATTTGTTACATTTAATTTCGTAATACCGCATTATTTTCTCATTTCTAAAGTTATCCTTAACAAATTTAAAATTACACTTTTCAAATAAACAAATACTTGAACTATTATTTTTATCAATTTCCGCAAAAATAGTAACTAAGTTGAATTGATTGAATGAAAGATGAAGTAATAAATTCAAAGCTTGTGTAGCAAATCCTTTATTTCTAAGTTCTTTTTCACCGATTAAAATGCCTACTCCTGCTTTTTTTAATTTTGCATCATACTCAAATAAATCTATGCAACCGATAGGTTTATGATTGCCTTCAAAACAAATCATAAACCGCATTTGACCGTGTGTATAAATATGTTGGTTTGATGCCGCAAAAAACACAATTTCTTCTTTTGAAAAAGGAGCTGTTGTACTGCTTACCTCCCAATTTTCAACATCATTTTCCCAATCTAAAAGAATTGGTACATCGGTTAAAATTACTTCTCTTAAAAATATTTTTTGATTAGCTAACATGTTACTTCTTTACGGTTTAATGCCTCTAAGCAATTTAGTATATCCTCTTTGGTGTAGGTTTTTAATAAAAATTCATTTTGATTTATATTTCTTTCTAAATTTAGATGATATGTATTGATAATTAATTGGTTTTCTATTAACAATGGAATTAAATCAAAAATAAAATTTACTTGAGAAGTATTAAGCTGGTAAGCTTCATTAAAAAACAATTTAAGCGGAGAAATACAACTTGTTGTTTCCGAAATTTTCTGAAACTGCTTAATTGCATTTTTTAAGCTCAAAACAAGATTTTCTTCCTCACTTTCTTTAGGTTGATGTATTTCAAAAAAAATTGTTTTAGTGAATTTTTTAATGATGGAAGTTGAAAATTCAGAAGCATCAACACCTAAATTAGGTTCTTGCAAGGTAATATCATAGCGTTTGCCATTAAAAATAATTCCTAAATGTGGTGGAATTCGAGTTGCTCTATACATAAACACAAAAAGCCCTTTTTCTAGCTTATTTATTGGTAGTTCTGCATTGATTTTTATGGAAAAATGAATATTATTCATAAAATAAAAACACTAAAAATCAACGTGTAACTTTAAGTTTAACTGTCTTGATGTAAGATAATTTGGTACAGCAAAATTTCTCCCTGTAACATCTTCAACC
>PCUH01000075.1:23450-31010 GCA_002770955.1 Flavobacteriales bacterium CG18_big_fil_WC_8_21_14_2_50_32_9
ACCTCCACGCTTAGCCATATATTTTTAAATGTGTTTAGTGGGTTTTTGCCTTTAAACTTTTTTTCTTCTTTTTTAATAACATAAGAAAACCCGATATCTACTCTTCTGTAAGGTGGAATTCTGAATGTTGCCAAATGTCTTTCTCTAGATTGAGGAGGTCCAAAAGGCAACCCTGTTGCATAGTGCAACGAAATGTTCATTTTAAAATCGGGTAATTTTGGAATATAATCTTGAAAAAACAAACTAAATGCAAAACGTTGGTCTGTTGGTCTTGGAATGTAGCCTGGCTCAATTCTTTTTGTTTCCACAACCACATCATTTTCTGTATATCCTGAAATAATTTCAACACCATCACTGTTGAAGTTTTTAAAGTAAAAATCATCTTTTAGGTTTTCTTCGGTTTTCATAAAAGACATACTAAACCAAGATTCAACACCTTTTACAAATTCGCCATTTACTTTCAAATCTAAACCTGTAGCGTAAGCATCAGCATTGTTTGTAGCAAAATAACGCACCCTAACATTATCAACTTGATAGGGAATTATATTTTTCATGTGTTTGTAATATATTTCTGAAGTAAACTTAAAAGGTCTTTCCCAAGCTTTAAAATTATAATCGGAAGATAGAACTACTTGATAGGAAAGCTGAGATTTAATATTTTCATTAAGAACTCCATCAAAATCACGCATTTCTCTATAAAAAGGAGGTTGATAATAAACTCCTCCTGCTAAACGAAACAGAAAATTTCTTTTCCAGTTTGGTTTAATAGAAAATGAAGTTCTAGGACTAAAAATAAATTCATCATTAAAATCCCAATAAGCTCCTCTTCCTCCTAGCGTAAAAGTATATGCAACAGTATCTCTGCTCCATTGCCAAGAACGCTGAAGATATGCACTGTATCTATTGCTTGTTAATGAAATACGAGTTTTCAACACTTCTTTTAGCTCCAATAGTTGATCGGGTTGTGCATTTGGATCAACATAACCTATTGAATCTGCAGGTCGAGGGGTAAAAAAATCGGCTGAATCAATAAAAGACCATTCGCTCAATTTATCTTTAATGAGTTCTCTTTGGTATTTTACACCCCAAAAGGTAGTGTGTTTTTCTTTCACAACTTTCCCTTTATGTTCGGCATTAAAAACAGTTGCATCAAGTGTATTTCTTGAATGATCGAAAAATGTTCCTACTCCCCTATTAAATTTAACATTTCCGAAATTATCACTTCCTAAATCTCTTTCAAGTTCATTGATTTTATAAGCTCCTTCAATATCAAATTTTTCGTCTTCTAATGAAGAAAATGTAGATGTAATAAATTTTAATTCAATGTTCTCACGAGGTTTGAAGGTATTAGAAATAGCACCAAAATAGGTTTGAAATTGATCAACTTCTTGTCCGTCAAAAAAGACAGTAAGTTGAAGGGCTTCATTGATAGTTCCAAATTCTGTTTGACGAGTTTGGGGAATAAATTTATACCTGTTTAATGCCATGTTTCCCAACACTCCAATTTCCCATTTCTCACTAATATCGTAGGTTAAATAGGTTTGAAAATCGAAAAATACAGGTTTAAATTCTCCATCTGTATCCAGACTTCTTAATACATATTGATTGCTCTTGAAACGTGCACCTGTAATATAAGTAAACCGATGATTTTTACTTGCTCCTTCAATGTGAGCATCTGCACCTAGTAAACTCATACCTACAGAACCAGCAAATTCTTCAGGTTCTTTATATTTTACATCCAATACAGAAGCCATTTTATCGCCATATTTAGCTTCAAAACCTCCAGCAGAAAAATGGATGTCTGAAACCATTTTAGAATTTATAAAACTCAGCCCTTCTTGTTGCCCAGAACGAATCAAAAAAGGACGATATACTTCTATATCATTCACATACACTAGATTTTCATCAAAATTACCTCCACGAACAGAATATTGAGAACTAAGCTCATTGTTTGAATTTACACCTGGAAATGTTTTAAGTATAGCTTCAATAGAGTTGTTGGGTCCAGCCATTTGAGTAGCCAAATTCGGATTAACTTTAGTTAATGTTGATGAACGATTCCCCTCTTCGGCTAATTCAAATTCTTTCATATCAACAACATCAATTTCCATTTTAATCGAAAATTCTAATTTTTCATTCGGCTCAAGAAAAACAACTTTTTTAATGGTCTTTAATCCAACATAGGAATAAGCGATAACAACATTTTTGTTTGCTTCAACAGTGATAGTATATTTACCGTCAGAAGTTGTTTTCACTCCTCCTGCTACTCCTTCAATAGCAATATTCACATTTTCAATAGGAACACCTTTATCGTCATTTATGGTTCCATATACAGAAGCTGTTTCCTGTGAGAAAACCAACTTAGTAATAGTTACTATAAATAGTGTGAAATATATGTGTTTTAAACTCAAAAGTTGTAATTGACCGTTGATAAAAAAGAAGACAAAATTACTTAAAAAAGTAGTATCGTTACAAACAGAAAAATGGATAGATTATTGTAGATTATGAATGATTTAAAAATATTAACAAAACGGTGTTTAAAATAGAACATTTTAGGTAACAAGTTTTATATTTCTTCGTATTAATTTAACACTATGAAAATAATTAACACATCAACGCTGTTTTTTCTTATTCTATTAAGTAATTATTTGCTTGGACAGGAAAATAATTATACGTACAACCTTTTTGAGGCTGTGAACTTTAATAAAACAGATAACTATCGTTTTGTTCAAACTCAAGCTCTTTACAATGAAAAATGGGATGAACTACCTCAACCAAATTTTTGGAGAACATTAATGACCATGGAGGAAGATTCTGCATTAATAAATGTTGGATTCAACAGACAAATCATAAAAAAGGTGGCTGTAAATGATTGGAATAAAAAATCAGACCTCGACAAAAATGGCTTTAGAGATAGTGTTAGAACTTTCTTTGGTTATCCTCAAGACACTCGAATTTTTATGACTTCTGGAAAAAAGTCTTTTTATGATTTTGAAAAAGTGATACCTACAATTGAGCAAGGTATTGATGTTTTTCAATATAATAATGTTGATCCATTTTATGCTCAAGCAATTTTATTAATTGAAAGTCCTAATAAATTACAAAAATCGCCTGTTGGAGCTTACGGTTCTTTTCAACTAATGAAAAATGTAGCTACTCAAATGGGGTTAACCGTCAATAATGTTATTGATGACCGTAAAGATTTTGATAAATCGGCTTGGGCTGCAGCAAAATTGATTCGAACAATTTGCATACCTGAAACTAACCGAATTTTAAATGAAAAGTGCATCACTTATGAACCTACCGATTTGTGGTACAGGCTTTTGGTACTACATGTTTATCATGCTGGAGCGGGTAATGTAAAAAAAGTGCTTGATGTTATTAATCCTGAAAAAGGCAATATGGAGTTAATTACAACCATGTGGCAAACAGAAGCAGGTGGTTTCAGAAATGCTTCTCAAAATTATTCTCAACTCGCTTTAGCATCCATTTTAGAGTTAAATGCAATCATTTATAATAAATGTGATTTTATTTATCCTTGTGCTGAGGAAGAGTCTATGATAGAATATTAGAGTCTGAACTGTTAAGCAGGAGTTTGGTTAAGTAAAAAATCACTTCCATTCAAAAGTTTCAAAAAGATGATGAATGTCTTTTTCTATGTATTCCAACACGGGTTGAATAGAATCTTGATTCGGAACATTATTAAAATATAAGGAACCTCTAACAAAATGATTTGTGCTATCTGTTAAGTGAAATTGATAAGCTGATGCAGCATTTCCTTCAATAATATAAACCAATCCATATACTTTTTTTTCTGGAAATGAAATGGTATTCTGCTCAATATCAAACGCTTTCACAGTATGTTTAAATGCCAATGTTCGGGAATCTTCTAAAAATTGATTGATATTATTATCGACAGATTTATAACTAAAATAGATACTCGCATTCATTCCGTTAAAAACGATATCAAACCAACAGGATTTATCTATATTGTTTTTATTGGGTTGAATAGATGCATAAGTTGGAATTTCAAAAGAAAACGGACAATCAGTTTCAATAGTTTTGTATGATTTCTCAGGTAAATCAATTCTAAAATATCCTGTTGGTTTTGGCGTATATATTGGCGATTCGCAAGCCGTGAGTAGAAAAATTATTGTTATTAAAACGATATTTTTTGTTTTCATTTTAAAAATTGTTTTTGTTCGAGATAACTTTGTAGAATTATGGTTGCACTGATTTGATCAACTAAGGCTTTATTTTGACGTGCTTTTTTGTTCAATCCAGCATCTATCATTGTTTGAAAAGCCATTTTTGAAGTAAATCGTTCATCTATTCTCTCAATTTT
The DNA here is from genome assembly GCA_002770955.1 of Flavobacteriales bacterium CG18_big_fil_WC_8_21_14_2_50_32_9. GTDB lineage: Bacteria > Bacteroidota > Bacteroidia > Flavobacteriales_E > Vicingaceae > BRH-c54. Next base: position 27,796 of record PCUH01000075.1, read on the forward strand.
TATGGTTGGAAATTTCTTTGAAAAATGCTTCACAAAAGGTTCAATAAATCGTGCTGATTCGGCTGGGTTATTATGCAAATCTTTTGCTTCACCAATTACCACACATTCAACATTATGTTTTAATACGTATTTTTCTAAAAACGGAATAACTTCGGTTACGTGAAGCGTAGTTAATCCAGATGCAATAATCTGCAAATCGTCTGTTTCAGCTATTCCAACTCGTTTCTGACCGTAATCTATAGCTATAATTCGAGGCATATACTCTAGTAGTTAGGGATTAGTAGTTAGGGATTAGTAGTTAGGGATTAGTAGTAACTGTTTTTTAACTACTAACCCCTAACACCTATCTACTAACACCTCATTTTCACATTTTCAATTCATGTCCCATTTTATCTTTTTTTGTTTGAAGATAAAGTTTATTAAACTTGTTTGATTGAATTTCCAACGACACATTTTCAACTATTTCTAATCCATAACCCATTAATCCTGTTCTTTTCTTTGGATTGTTGCTTAATAATTTAATTTTGGAAACACCTAACGCTCTTAAAATTTGAGCTCCAATTCCGTAATCACGTTCATCAGCTTTAAAGCCTAATTCTATGTTTGCCTGCACAGTATCTCTTCCTTCCTCTTGTAATTTATAGGCTTTCAACTTATTTATTAATCCAATACCTCTACCCTCTTGATTCATATAAACAATTACTCCTTTTCCTGCTTTTTCTATCAACTCCATAGATTTTTGTAGCTGAGGACCGCAATCACATCGGCAAGAGCCAAAAATATCGCCTGTCATACAAGAGGAATGAACTCGAACTAAAATAGGTTCATCAGGTTTCCATTCTCCTTTTACCAAAGCCAAATGATCCATATCATTGGTAGTTTGTTTAAAGGCCACCATATTAAAATCACCATATTCTGTAGGTAGTTGAACGGTTACAATTTTATTTATTAATGTTTCGTGTTGTAACCGATAAGCTATCAAATCTTTAATGGAAACAATAACTAAATTATGTTTTGTCGCAATTTTTAATAATTGAGGTAAACGAGCCATTGTTCCATCTTCGTTCATAATTTCAACAATTACGCCTGCTGGTTCAAAACCTGCCATTCGAGCAAAGTCTATTGCTGCTTCGGTATGTCCTGCTCTTCGTAAAACGCCCCCCCTTTTGGCTTTTAAAGGAAAAATATGTCCAGGTTTTCCTATTTGCTCTTTTTTTATTGCTGGATTTATTAATGCCAAAATAGTTTTTGCTCGATCACTTGCCGAAATACCAGTTGTACACCCATCACCAATTAAATCAACAGAAACAGTAAAAGGTGTTTCATAAGCTGCATTGTTTGCTTGAACCATTAGATCCAAACCTAACTCTTCACACCTATCTTCAATAAGTGGAGCACAAATTAACCCTCTACCATAGGTTGCCATAAAATTTATCATTTCAGGCGTAACCGAACGAGCTGCTGCAATAAAATCACCTTCATTCTCTCTATCCTCATCATCTACTACTATAATTACTTTTCCTGCTTTTACAGCATCAATCGCTTCTTCAATTGTATTCAGTTTTGTTTCCATCTACTTTATTTTATACAAAATTAAGAAAATTGAATTTGTAAGCTATATTGTTCCTAATAAAGTTTTCATTGATGCTTAATTTAAAATTTCTAAATAAACTCAAACCCCTTTCTGAAAAATAATGCTACTTTTAACCAAAATTTTAAAATTATAGAACTATGGGATTTCCTTCTGATATTGAGATAGCTCAAAAAAATGTTATGAAACACATTACAAAAATTTCATCTTATTTAAACATCAATGAAGATGATATAGAAATGTATGGTAAATACAAGGCAAAACTTCCGTTATCATTAATTAACAATAATAATATTGAAAAAAGCAACTTAGTTTTAGTTACAGCATTAACACCAACTCCTGCTGGAGAAGGGAAAACAACTACTTCTATTGGGTTAACTGAAGGATTAAATAAAATAGGCAAAAAAGCAACTGTAGTGCTAAGAGAACCTTCTTTAGGCCCTGTTTTCGGAATTAAAGGTGGTGCTGCTGGAGGTGGTTACGCTCAAGTTGTTCCTATGGAAGATATTAATTTACATTTTACGGGCGATTTTTCGGCTATTGAAAAAGCAAATAATTTATTAGCTGCTCTTATTGATAACAATATTCAAAATAAAAATAGCACCTTAAACATAGACCCTAGAACCATCGTTTGGAAAAGAGTTATGGACATGAACGACAGGTCGTTGAGAGAAATTGTGATTGGTTTAGGTGGCACAGGAAATGGAGTTCCTCGTCAAGATGGTTTTAACATTACTCCTGCTTCCGAAGTAATGGCTATTCTTTGTATGTCGGAAAGTTTTAGCGATTTAAAAACAAAACTAGGAAACATTTTTATTGGATTTTCTTTTGATAAGAAACCTATTTATGCTCGTGATTTAAAAGCAGAAAATGCTATGGCTATTTTATTGAAAGATGCCATAAAACCTAATTTAGTTCAAACTTTAGAAGGAAATCCTGCTATTATTCACGGTGGTCCTTTTGCCAACATTGCTCAAGGTACAAACACCATTTTAGCAACAAAAATGGGGTTATCTTTGTCTGAATATGTTATTACTGAGGCTGGTTTTGGAGCCGATTTAGGTGCCGAAAAGTTTTTAGATATAAAATGTGTTTCTGGTGGATTAAAACCAAAAGCGTTGGTGTTGGTAGCAACAATAAGAGCATTGCGTCATCATGGAGGAGCACCAAAAGAACAATACAACGATGCTAATCTTGAACGTGTTGAAAAAGGATTTGCTAATTTAGAAAAGCACATCGAGAATTGTAAGAAATTTGGTTTAAACCCTGTTGTAGCAATAAATGCTTTCCCAAGCGATTCTGATGCAGAAGTGAAGTTCATTCAAGAAAAATGTGCAAAACTAGACGTGAAAGCTATTGTTGCCGAAGGATTTGCAAAAGGTGGTGATGGAATGACAAATTTAGCTCATGCAGTTGTAGCTGAAATTGAAGCAGGTAAAAATAATTTCAAACCGCTTTATGATTGGAATTTACCCATCAAAGAAAAAATTGAAAAAATAGCTAAAGAAATTTATGGTGCTGATGGTGTAGAATATTCAAAAAAAGCACTTATTGATTTACGAAAAATTGAAGATTTAGGAATGCGAAGCCTACCTATTTGTATGGCAAAAACTCAAAAATCTTT
>PCUH01000129.1 GCA_002770955.1 Flavobacteriales bacterium CG18_big_fil_WC_8_21_14_2_50_32_9
TCAATTGTCCATTCACATCTAAACCTCCCATCCACAATGCTCCTGAAAAAATGGATGTGAAACGAGGGTCACTAGCAGTTTTTTGTTTGGGTATATTATAGGCAGCTATTCCATTCGCTCTATCTTGCCACATACTTCCACCTGTACCTTCTATCCGAGCTCTTACGTTGTTCAACTCTAAGGTGGCAATTGCTGTTGCTGAGGCACAGCCCGCTGCTGGTGTTGGATTGTTGCCCCCACCTTTGTTGCCGTTTGTAGGGTTGTTTCGTGCGTTCAATGTTATCACTCCCGATAATATTAAACTGAAAAGGATAATTAATTTCTTCATAACGATTAGTTTTTGGTTTTTCACATGATAAGATTACGGAGAGTTATATAAAAAAAATAGCACTAATATAAGTTCGGTAGGTTTGAGCGGTTGAATGGTCGGTTTTATTTTATAAACGGTAATTTTGATGTACGATTTACGATGTACGATGTACGATGTGCGATGTGCGATGTACGAATTATGATTTACGAATTGAAATTTTGCAGCCTTATAAAACAGGTACTATGAAGTTTGAGTAATTTCGTGCCGAATCTTTTAGGCTAATAATTATGAAAAATAACTATTGTGTGAGTTTAACAAATTATCAACGCTTTGAAACTAGAGAGGTGATGGTTGGAACAATAGGGATAGGAGGAACCAATCCTATTCGGGTGCAATCAATGACCACCACCGACACAATGAATACGGAGGCTACAGTAAACCAAGCAATTAGAATGATAGAAGCTGGTTGTGAAATTGTGCGAATTACTGCTCCAAGCAAAAAAGAAGCTGAAAATTTAGCAACTATTAAAGCTGAATTACGAAAAAGAGGTTATGATACTCCTTTAGTTGCTGATATTCATTTCACACCTAACGCAGCTGAAATTGCTGCAAAAATTGTGGAAAAGGTTAGAATTAATCCTGGAAATTATGCCGATAAAAAGAAGTTTGAAAATATTGAATATACTGATTCGGCATACAATGAGGAGTTAGAACGTATTCGGGAAAGTTTTACGCCCTTGGTCGAAATTTGTAAAACGCATGGAACTGCCATGCGAATAGGAACCAACCATGGCTCATTATCGGATAGAATTTTAAGTCGTTATGGTGACACTCCTCTAGGAATGGTGGAATCGGCAATGGAATTTTTGCGTATTTGTAGGGAATTAGATTACCATGATATTGTATTATCGATGAAGGCAAGTAATACATTGGTGGTAGTTCAGGCATATCGTTTGTTGGTGAATCAAATGATGCAAGAGGGCATGAATTATCCTTTGCATTTAGGCGTTACCGAAGCGGGCGATGGTGAAGATGGAAGAATAAAATCGGCTGTTGGAATAGGAGCATTGTTGGAAGATGGTTTGGGTGATACCATCAGGGTTTCCTTAACTGAAGAACCAGAATTTGAAATTCCTGTTGCTCAAGAATTGATTGCACGCTATAAAAACAGAACTAAAGAAAGTAAGATAGCTGCAATCACCAATTATGCCATCACACCATTTGAATATAACAAACGAAAAACAACATTGGTATTGAATATTGGGGGAACTAATGTTCCTAGAGTTGTTGCAGATTTTTGTTTAAAGGAAAAAATAACACCTGCATCATTTTTTGCGTTAGGTTATCAGTATTCTGTTCCTTTAGATAAGTGGCATATAACCGATTCGGCTTGCGATTATGTTTTTTTGGGTAATAAAATTATTGATTTTGAAGTACCTGGAACACTCGGAATTATTTATAATTATAAAATTTGGTTACAGCAATATGCTAAATTTAATACCTACCCTTTTCTAACGATAAAAGAATACCTATCGGATGAAAAAAAACATGATAAACTTAATTTTGTGTATGTTACGCTACCAGAATTAACATCTTCATTTATAGAATTGCTGAAAAAAGACGAAACAGTAGTTTTATTAATTGATACGTATGCCGAACACGGAATGGTAGAACAACGTAAATTGTTCAATGAGTTATTGTTGCATGATTGCCAAACACCTGTGATTATAGGGCGAGCTTATGGTAATTTAACCATAGAACAATTACAACTGCATGCTTCAACAGATATAGGAGCATTGTTAGTGGATGGCTTAGGAGATGGTGTTTTTATTGCTGCTGAGCATTGTGGTAGTGACAAAATGATAAATAATACTGCTTTTGGAATTTTACAAGCCACACGAACTCGTATTTCTAAAACAGAATATATTTCCTGTCCGAGTTGCGGAAGAACATTGTTCGATCTACAGGAAACAACAGCAAAAATAAGAGCCGTAACTTCTCATCTCAAAGGTTTAAAAATTGGTATTATGGGCTGCATTGTTAATGGGCCTGGAGAAATGGCTGATGCTGATTATGGCTACGTTGGAACAGGCTTGGGGAAAATCACGTTATACAAAGAAAAAGAAGTGGTAAAAAGAAATGTACCTGAAAATGAAGCGGTTGATGAGCTTATTCTACTCATTAAAAAACATGGCGATTGGGTGGATTTTAACTCCAAATAATCCGCAATACCAACCCATGTTGCAAACCAAACGATTGAATATTCTCGTTCATATTAACTTTCGTATAGAATAAATTATAGGTAAAATCAGTAGTAATCTTTTCTGTTAATTGATATTTAAACCCTAATCCTGTTCCTCCTCCATATCCAACTCCTCCAGGTTTTCTATTAAATTCGCCTTGTGTATTATGGAAAATTTCGTATTCTCTATTGTTAATTACAATGTAATTTCTTTCTAATTTCACACTATTAATATTTCCAAAAAAACTCCAGTATAATGCAACTTTTTCTTGAGAAAAAAAACTAAGTTGGGTTCCTAAATTCAAATTAAATCGTTTTTCTTTTCCAATAATAGGGATTTGTTCGTATGTTGGTTCGGGTGACATATTCAACGGGTTGTCAATTGCCATGGTAAAGGTTTGTTCATAATTTATTTCAGTAATATTCAAATCCAAATAAATAGAATTTAATTTACTCAAATAAACTCCAAGGTGCAAACCAATATCAAAAGCTGTATTGTATGCTGGTTCTTGAGGTAATTCTTCCACCCAATACGGATATTTAAAATAAGCATCAAAAGTAGTTTTGTTTTGAGGAAGTGTTAAAATATAATTAATTCCATAAGGAGTAATGTTGCTTCCTCCAGTATAAATAACTGCTGTATTGCTATTTGCAAAAAAAGAACCTATGCTTACACCCCCAAAAAAAACACCTTTTTTTGACTCTTCCTCCTCTTGAGCAAACAGTGTAAAACTGCTTTGACTAAGAAAGTAAACTATAAAAATCACCAAAAATCTTATCATTATACCAATTAATTGAATGCTTGTAAAATACAAATGTAATTATATCTAAATGTATTACATCAATTTTTTAGCATCATTAATTGTTAGTTTTGTAAAAAATAAAACCTACAAATGACCAAACAGAAAATAAAATCTGAAATTATAAATTATACCTTTATTTTTTTTGGTGCATTCTTTTTAGCATTAGGAATGGTTGGTTTTTTAATACCAAACAAAATTGCAACTGGAGGTATTGCTGGGCTTTCTATTATTTTTCATCATCTTTTTCAATTGCCAACTGGTTTTATTTTGGCTGTTGTTAATATTCCACTATTACTATTAAGCATCAATTATTTGGGGAAAAAATTCGCTATCAGAACCATTATAGCAATAATTTTTATTGCAATTATGGTTGATTTTTTAACAGAAATATTGCATTTCCCAACATTAAGCAGTAATGCATTGCTTTCATCACTTTATGGAGGTGTTTCCGTTGGCTTAGGTTTAGGTTTTATATTTAAAGGAGATGCTTCTGCAGGAGCTGGAACCATAATTGCAAAAATTTTACATACTAAAGTTGGAGTAAGAACTGGAGATGTTTTATTGGTATTGGATGCTATTGTAGTAATTGCTGCTGGTGTTGTTTTCAAAAATATTGAACTTGCTTTGTGGAGTTTAATCAGTATTTATGTTGCATCAAAACTAATAAACATAATTCTTACAGGAAATCGGCATGAAAAAGTGGTTCATATTTCAACCAACAAAGAAACTTTGTTAAGTGAACAAATCATAAAGAAACTAGGGATTAAAGGAACAGTAATAAATGGGAGTGATTTGAGTTTAAAAAATGATAAAACATTGATACTTATTGTTGTGGAAATAAACAGATTAAACACACTTAAATCTATTATAAAAAATACTGATCCCGATGCGTTTATGGTGGTGATGGAAGCAAGCGAAATGTTAGGTTCAAGCAGGCATATTGACAAATCTTACCATAAGTCAAAATTGTTTTCTTAACAAATTAACGCTCTTTTTCAAGTACTTCATCCACCAAGGTAAGTTCGTTGAACCATTCTTCTCCAAACCTTCTGATAAGCGGTTCTTTTAAAAATTGATAGGTTTTTACGCCCAGTTGTTTGCCTAAGGAACAAGCATCATCGCAAATATCCCAATAGGCATAATTTACTGCGGTATAAGCTGCAATTTTAGATAATCTTACCGGAAATAAATGACAAGAAATAGGTTTTTTAAATGCTGTTTTTCCATCAAGGTAAGCTTGTTCAATAGCACATTTGGTGATGTTTTGTTCATCAAAAAAGACAAATGCACATTCTTTTCCATCTACCAATTGCGTAACGTAATCACCATCGGTATCCACAGTGTATAAATCTTTTTCTAAAGCGGCTATTGATTTTTCTGACAAATAAGGTTTTACTACATCAAAAACATTTTCAAGTTCTTCTAATTCTTCGTATTCTAATGGTGCTCCGGCATCTCCTTGTACACAACAGGCTCCTTTACATGCGTTAAGGTTGCACACAAATTTTCGTTCTAAAATTTCTTCGGAAACAATGGTATCTTGGATTTGAATCATTTTGTTATTAATTTGAGATTGGAGATTAAAATTTATAATTAAAGATTATTTAGTGTCTATCCATAAAGTCAAGAGTTTGAGTCAGAATGTTCGAGTTCGAGGTTTCGATGAATTGAAAATCAGGAGTGTACTGAAGTACATGACTGATTTGAAAATCGAGAATAACGAAGAAATCGGACATTATGGACAAACTCTATTTAGGATGTGGATGGTTTTTTCTAACATTTCATCTGTAAAATTCAAATGCGTAACCATTCTGATTTGCTGAGGACCAAAGGCAATGGTTAAAATACCTTTTTGTTTTAGCTTTTCAATGATATCCGAATGAACATATTTAGCATTGATATTTGCCACCACAATATTGGTATCTATGGGCATAAGGCTAT
>PCUH01000177.1:0-4079 GCA_002770955.1 Flavobacteriales bacterium CG18_big_fil_WC_8_21_14_2_50_32_9
AACGAACCTTGCTGATAAACCACCGGATAAACTCTGTTATTATAAAAATCTATTAATCGCTGAACGGTTGCTAATTGAACGCCTGAATTGCCATAACTCAATCCCTGAATTTTGAGCAACAACATGAGCTGAACAACTTCCTGAGGGACTTCTTCACCTAATCCGCAAGCGTGCGACATTACTAAATTTCGTTGCAATTGCTCCAATTGGTCGTTAGAAATTCGAGTATCGCACAATGAACCAAAACCTGTGTTGATGCCGTAAATAGGTTTATCGTGTCTGCTTAGTTTTTCATCTAAATAGGTTCTACATTTTTCTATAGCTTCTGTTGCTTCAACTGATAATTCAATTTTTTTAGTTGAAATAAGTAAATCGTTAATCTCTTTAAGTGTTAACCAATTTTTATTTATGTGATGTGTGTTCATTTTTGTTAATGATAGAATTTGTAATTAATTAAATTGTGTCCGTCCATAAAGTCGAGAGTTTGAGTCAGAATGTTCGAGTTCGAGGTTTTGAAGTTTTTTAAATTCAGGAGTCCCGAATCTATCGGGATGGCTGATTTAAAAAACGAAAATAACGAAGAAATAGGACATTTTGGACAAACTCTAAATAGTCATCGAAAAAATTCGTGTTGTTGGTTGATTTCGGAGTAATCGTAAATCAAAAGCCATACAAACATTCCGCACAAATGGTCGAGCTTTTTCTGGCAGCGTTAATCCTTTTGAAGATATTTTCACCAAACCATCTTGTTCCATTTCTCCTAATCGAGCTAAACAATCGTTTAATTCAGGAAATTTCATCCCATCATCTTCCCATGAAGTTTCAAAATGACACATAATATTCAAAATATGTTTTCTAATAACCAAATCTTCTTTTGTAAGTAAATGACCTCTGAAAATTGGTAAAGCACCATTATTAACTATTTCAGTATATTCTTCTACTGTTTTTACATTTTGAGCAAAACTATACCATGAATCACTAATAGCACTCATACCTAATCCTATCATAAGTTGCGTTTTACTTGCTGTATATCCCATAAAATTACGATGCAATGTTTTGTTTTTCATTGCTTCAAACATAGAATCGGTAGGAAGTGCAAAGTGATCCATTCCAATTTCAACGTAACCTAATTCAGCAAGCAACTGTTTACCAGTTTCATATAACACTCGCTTTTCTTCTGCTGAAGGCAAATCATTTTCATCATAACCTCTCTGACCAACACCTTTTACCCATGGCACATGAGCATAACTATAAAAAGCAATTCTATCTGGCTTTAGCTCTTTTGTTTTAGTTATCGTATTTATTATACTTTCTTTTGTTTGATGAGGAAGACCAAAAACTAAATCATGACTTACAGAATTATAACCGTATTTTCTTGAGTTTAATGTAGCTTGTTCTACTTTTTCGAAGGGCTGAATTCTATTAATTGTTTTTTGCACTTTTGGGTCATAATCTTGCACTCCAAAGCTGCTCCTTGTAAAACCTAATTCATTTAGTTTTATTAGGTGTTTCTCTGTTGTATTGTTGGGATGTCCTTCAAAACTAAATTCATATTTTTGACACTTTTCAGCAGTTTCAAAAATTCCGTTTATAAGTTGTTCTAAATTTTCTGGACTAAAAAAAGTGGGGGTTCCACCTCCTAAATGGATTTCTTTGATAAGCGGTTTTTCTGGTAGTAAATCACAATACAATTTCCACTCTTTTAAAACAGTTTCTATATATGGTTCTTCAACATTGTGCTGCTTGGTAATACGTTTGTGACATCCACAAAAAGTGCATAAATTTTCGCAAAAAGGCAAGTGTATATAAAGGCTGATTCCTTCTTTTTTGTTGCTTTCTGCAAACGATTGTTGCAATGTTTTTAACCAATCATTGTAATCAATTCCTGATTCGTCCCAAAAAGGAACGGTTGGATAGCTGGTATATCTTGGACCGGCAATGTTGTATTTTTGTATTAAACTATTATCTATCATTTTTCATTTAATATTTTTTCACCTAATTTTTTACTAAAAGCCCTTATTTCTTCAGCTGTTTCAGCATCACTTGTTGCTCGTTCATACGTATCACCCATTGTGATTAACGATTGAAAAAAGAAGTGTTTCATTTCGTCAATCATCAGTTGTTTTGTCCACAAATCAATACGAAGTGTGTTGTTTTCTTTAGCATCCCAAAGACTGAGCATTAATGCTTTACATTCTGAATTTTTCTCTCCCGTATCGGTTGAGTCCCATTCAATTTTTTCAGGAATATGGTTGTCGTCAAGGGTTACTTTTATGTTTATTTCTGATTTTTTCATATTTTTTGATTACATTTTTTTGCCCGCAGATTTCGCAGATTATCGCAGATTTTTAAATTGTTCCATTAATTAAATTGCTACATTAACTTACGGTTTATAGTTCGATTTATTAAGAATAAGTTGTGCGTCAGTTTCTTGCATTAATTGAGTAAGTGATACTTCTGGGTTAGTTTCCATATAAGCCTTTACAATTTCCCAACCCATCCAATGTCCAATTCTTCCTGGCGAACCTTCTGGAAAACCTTGAGTGAATGGAGCTTCTCCCATAAATTTAATTATTTGCGAAGTCTCTTTAGTGAAAAGTAATTTATTGTCCATCAAATAAAACCAAATTTGCTTTGTATTTTGTTTACACCAGTTGTATTGTTCTTCAGTATAACTCACTTTTTTTGATGCTTTTTCTTTAGGAATAAGTGCGTCCAATAAATAAATTATTTTCCCTTGATGTATCATTTCCGACAGTAAATTTGGTTGCGTTTCTTGCATTTCATATTCGGTAGAAATCCATCCCAATAAAACACTAGAAACCAAATAATCCTTAGTCATTATTTCTCGCTTATATTCAGGTAATTGCAATTGAATGTAAGGTTTATAATCTTTTCCTAAAAACATATCTAACCCAATACCTAAATAATTTTTGCCTGTTGCAATTGCATAATTAAACCCTGAAATATAAGTGATTATGGTTGGAATTTCTTCTTTAGGAAAATAATGCTTATAATGTTTAAAAGCATCTGTTAACTCTTTTTGATAGGGGGAAAAATCGGAAAATTGTTTTTGCACATCAGCATAAACATCTCTAATCTCGGGGTCGGTTCTAAATGCATTAATTAAGAAATTAAAACCTCCTCTTCGTGCATCTCCTATATTTATAATTTCATTTGTGAAGTCATCAAAAAAAGGTTGATAATTTACTGCAAGTTTTTCAATTTCATCATTTGATAAATTTCCCGCCTTCAAAAAGAGGTCTTTTTCAAAAGACTTTACTTCTAGATTTAATTCAACAGCAGAAACATCAATATCTAAAGGGTTATTGTAACACGAGTGCACTCCTAAAAATAAAAATACTAAGGTGGATAAATAAAACTTATTTTTCATCTAAATAATTTGTATAAATTTGCTGTATATTAATTCAAAAACTAATGGTTATGAAAATTCCAAAATTAATCACTTTAATACTATTTACCACAATAATTTCCAACCTTTCTGCACAAGAAGATGATGATAGGTCTTTTAGATTTGGATTGCATTTCTCTCCTAATGTTTCTTGGATGAATGCAAGTTCAGATAGATATGAAAAGAATGGTCCACGAATAGGCTTTGCTTATGGGTTGTCTGCTGAATTTTTTCTTGCTAAAAATTATTTATTTTCTACAGGATTCAGCTTAACCTCTCTAGGAGGTAATTTGAGTTATTCAGGAGTTTATAATGAACCCAACACCAGTATTTATACACCAACTCGAATTAACCAATCCTATAACCTAAAATATATTGAAATACCTCTATCATTAAAACTACGAACAAATGAAATAGGGTATTTAACTTATTATGGAAATTTTGGATTTAAAACTGGAATTAATTATAGTGCAAAAGGTGATTTTGATTATAAAAATCAAAATGTCTCAAGAAATGATGAAAGCATTAAAAGTGATATTTCTTTATTTAATATGTGGTTAATTGTTGGTATTGGTGCTGAATATAGCATTTCTGGTAATACAGCAATTATGTTTGGATTAACATTCAACAATGGTTTCATTAATACATTAAGCAACAAAGTTCATCA
>PCUH01000177.1:4092-5380 GCA_002770955.1 Flavobacteriales bacterium CG18_big_fil_WC_8_21_14_2_50_32_9
GGAAATGCGGTATTAAACTTAGATGGAACTCCTGCATTTAAAAGTAAAAAAGCCAATGCAACACTAAATTATTTTTCTTTAGATTTAGGTATCTATTTTTAAGAATGAATTCAGAAACAGTAGTAAATCATATTGTTAATTGGCTAATTGATTACGCTAGAAATTCGAATACGAAAGGGTTTGTAATTGGTATTTCTGGAGGAATAGATTCTGCTTTAACCTCAACACTTGGTGCCAAAACAGGGCTTCCATTGATATGTGTTGAAATGCCTATTTATCAAAATAAAAATCAAGTAACTAGAGCCAAAGAACATATTAATTTTTTAAAAAATAATTTCCCAAATGTTTCTTCTCAAGAAGTAGAATTAACTCCTGTTTTTGATGCTTTTTTACAGGCTGTTCCTAAAGTTAAAAATGAGCAGGACAGAAATATGTCTTTGGTAAATACGAGGTCGAGGTTAAGAATGACAACACTTTATTACTTTGCTGCTTTGCATAATTGTTTGGTGTTGGGAACTGGCAACAAAATTGAAGATTTTGGTGTTGGATTCTTTACAAAATATGGTGATGGAGGCGTTGATTTAAGTCCTATTGCAAATCTTTTAAAATCGGAAGTATATGAACTTGCTCAATTTTTAGGTATTAAAGAAGCTATCTTACTAGCACCTCCAACCGATGGACTTTGGGGCGATGATCGTACTGATGAAGACCAAATTGGAGCATCATATCCTGAATTAGAATGGGCAATGAATGTTGTTGATAATAAAATTGGAGAAGAAAATAACACCCAAAGACAAAAAGAAGTGTTGGCAATTTACAGGCGATTAAACACTATTAATCGACATAAAATGTTACCTATTCCTGTTTGTGAAATACCTTCTAATTTAAAGAAGTTGTTTAAAGTCCAATCTACAAAATAAAAAAATCCGTTGAAAAAATTTCAACGGATTTTTTTTATAATCAATCACTAAAACCTTATTATTTTAATATTGAAAGCGTTCCTTTATGAACCGTATTCGCATTATCATTTAATTCGAGAATAAAGAAATAAGTGCCATCATTATGACCTCCACCATTCCAGTCATTTTGATACCCATTTTTCTCGAAAATTTTCTTACCCCAACGATTAAAAACAACTAAATTGTTTTTTGGAAAAAACTCTAAATTTATAAAGACAAGATTGTCGTTCATTCCATCTCCATTAGGAGTTATCACATTAGGTACTATGATATCACAAACATTAGAAATATTTTCAACTATGATATGTTCTGTTTTAGAACAGCCATTG
>PCUH01000125.1:0-4741 GCA_002770955.1 Flavobacteriales bacterium CG18_big_fil_WC_8_21_14_2_50_32_9
ATTGTAAATACACCAAAAGAAGCATTAGACTGCTATCTTAGAACGGAAATGGACATGTTAGTAATGGAAAATTGTGTAGTAAAAAGAAAGTGATTAAAAAAATATTACACAAAGTTTCACATTGAGGAATCTCTGTTTTCTGTGTTTCTGTGAAAGAAAAAAAAATAATGTCCACTATTTGATACAAATTAAATGAAAATAGCCACGAATACACGAATAAAATCATAACGCTTAATTATTCGAGCATTCGTGGCAACTATACTCAACACACATGTAATAGATTTCTAACCTCAAATTTCTTACTTTCGCATTTCAATTTACATTTCAATGACCGAAATACCATCAACACGAATAAATAAATTTTTGAGCGAAGTAGGTTTTTGCTCCAGAAGGGCAGCAGATAAACTTATTGAGGAAGGAAGAGTAACCATCAACGGAAAAGTACCCGAGATGGGAACAAAAATAACCCCTCAAGATGAAGTTAGGGTTGATGGAAAATTAATTTCTGAATCGAATCAAAAATCTGTTTACATTGCTTTTAACAAACCTGTTGGTATTGTTTGCACCACCGATACGGGTGTTGAAAAAGACAACATCATAGATTTCATCAATTTTCCTACACGTATTTTTCCTATTGGAAGGCTCGACAAACCAAGTGAAGGACTTATTTTTCTAACCAATGATGGAGATATTGTCAATAAAATACTCCGAGCAAGAAATAACCACGAAAAAGAATATCTTGTTACCGTAAACAAACCCATTACCAAGGAATTTATTGAAGCTATGAGTAATGGTGTTCCTATTTTGGATACTGTTACCAAAAAATGCAACGTAAAACAAACTGGAAAATACAGTTTTAAAATTATTCTTACCCAAGGTTTAAATAGGCAAATCAGAAGAATGTGCGACCATTTATTTTATCAGGTTGTAACGCTAAAACGCATACGAATTATGAATATTACCTTAGATATTCCTGTTGGAGAATGGCGATACTTAACCGATAAAGAATTAATAGAAATCAACAAATTGGTTGCTTCTTCAACAAAAACTTATGAAGGATAATAATTATTAAAAAAATAGTAACTTAGCTTTTTACTAAATTTTTCATATTGAAACCATTAAAATATATCTTCTTACTACTAATTACCATTTACTTTATAAGTTGTCGTTCGGACAATGATGCTGTTGTAAATCCAAATTTAAACCATAATTACACAGGATTAGCAGTAGGAAATTTTGTAATCTATAATGTAGATTCCATTGCTTATAATGATTTTACATCCTCAGTTGATACATTTCAATTTCAAATTAAAGAAAAAATAGAATCTCAATTGCTAGATTTGGAAGGCGATAATTCCTATAGAATTGAACGCTATAGAAAAGAAAAAGACAGTCTTAATTGGGTTTTGATAGATGTTTGGAGTAGTAAATTAGTTGCCACCAACTACCAAAAAGTAGAAGAAAATGTACGATTCATTAAGCTAGTTTTTCCTATTAGAGCCAATAAAACATGGAATGGAAACATCAAAAATAATTTAGGTGAGCAACAATATCATTTTTCAGCAGTTCATCAACCAGCAATTATTGGTGGATTCCCCTTAGATTCTGTAAGTACCGTTTCACAAGTTGAAGATTTAAATTTAATTTCTGAAAACTTTTTTGAAGAAAAATTTGCAACCAATATCGGCATGGTTTATAAAAGAGAATTGAGTAGAAAAAGAGACAGTCTTTCAGATCCTTGGTTGGGAAAAGATGTTACCATGATATTAGCTGCTTACGGAAAGGAATGAGAATGTGAGAATGAGGTGTTAGAAACCATAAAGAAAACCTTAATTCCCTTAATGCCTTAATGGTTAAAAAAATGTGAGAATTCGTGTATTCGTGTATTCGTGGCTAAAAAATTTGAAAATGAAAATCTACAGTAATCAGCATCCCGTCCCGATAACTATCGGGAGTTATTAGGATGTGGGAAAACAATGTGTGAATTATGAAGTTTAAAATCTATTTATTTTTTTTAGCTTTTTTTTATACGCTACTAAGTGTTGGTCAAGGACATTATGCTATTTCTTTTAGTGATAAAAACAACTCCACTTACACTATTCAATCACCATACGAATACCTATCGGCAAAGGCTATAGTAAGGCGTGCTAAACAAAATATCCCTATAACTACATCTGATTTACCTGTAAATGCAACTTATATTTCCACATTAACCAACTTAGGAGCAACACCTGTTTATGCTTCAAAATGGATGAATTTAGTTGTATCCGAAATTATAGATACTTCTATTCTTAACACCATTCACCATTTACCCTTTGTAACCGATGTCCAATTAATAAAACCAACCCACACCTTAAAAAGCAAAAAAATTTCCAATAAACTTTATGTTGAAACCACCCAAGAACTCGATTACGGAAGCAGTTCCAACCAGCTAAAAATAATGGAAGGCAATTTTTTACACAACTTAGGTTTTAAGGGAAATGGCGTTACCATTGCTGTATTAGATGCTGGTTTCACAAATGCACATCAAATGAGTGCTTTTAGTTCCCTTTGGAACAACAATCAAATTTTAGGATTTAAAGATTTTGTAGATGGCGATGATAGTGTTTTCGTTGAACACGCACACGGAACAATGGTTCTATCCACAATGGCAACCAACATTCCTGGAACATTGGTTGGAACTGCTCCAAATGCTAATTACTATTTATTGCGAACGGAAGATGCTCTTACAGAAACGCTATTAGAAGAATACAATTGGTTAGTAGGAGCCGAATTTGCAGACAGTGTGGGTGCTGATATTATTAACTCTTCCTTAGGCTATACCGAGTTTGACGATACTACTCAAAACCATACATATAGCGATATGAATGGCAACACAACAGTTATTTCAAAAGCCGCTAATTGGGCTGCCGAAAAAGGTATTTTAGTAGTGAACAGTGCTGGAAATTCAGGGAATAACAATTGGAAATACATTGGAGCTCCAGCAGATGCTCCTAAAATATTAAGTATTGGAGCCGTTGACAATGATGGAATTTATGCCTCTTTTAGCTCTCAAGGACCAACTTCTGACGGACGAATTAAACCAAATGTTGTTGCTGTTGGTAAGTCAGCAGCCATTATCAATCAAAACAACGAACAAGTTTTTAGTAACGGAACATCTTTTTCCTCTCCTATTATGGCTGGAATGATGGCGTGTTTGTGGCAAGCTTTCCCAAACAAAACCTACCAACAACTAAAAAGTGCAGTAGAACTCACGGCTCATCAAGCATTAACTCCCGATTATTTGTTAGGTTATGGTATTCCAAATTTCCGAAAAGCCTACCATCTATTAGCAAACATCAAGGATGATAATAAAAATCAAGTTATTACTATTTATCCGCATCCTTTTAATGAAAATTTTAACATTACTTTTTATTCTACATCCAATCAAACCATAAATATCCAACTCTATGACACCTATGGGAAAATCATTTTATCTGAGAAATGGGATGTTAATGAAAACTCCTTACATTTAATTCCAATCAATGGATTTCAATTATCTTCAGGAATTTACGTTTTAAAAATCAACTCTTCTACAAAAGAAATAACACAAAAAATTATTAAACAATAATCATTAATTCATGCTGAATTCTACATCAAAAATAACGGACAATTCCTCTTCTATTGCTGATTTTGCATCTAAATTTATCAATCATACCAACAAACATATCTTTTTAACAGGAAAAGCAGGAACAGGAAAAACTACGTTCCTAAAACACATCATTCATCATACACACAAAAACGTAATTGTTGCTGCTCCAACAGGCATTGCGGCTATTAATGCAGGTGGTGTTACGCTTCATTCTTTATTTCAATTGCCTTTCGGGAGTTTTATTCCTTCAAATGGCACATCCAATTTCAATGAAAACCAGCAATTAAACACACCTGCAACTTTGATGAGGAACTCAAAACTCAACAAAAATAAACGCAGAATGTTGCAAGAGTTAGAGTTGTTGATTATTGATGAAGTGAGTATGCTCCGAGCCGATTTGTTAGATGCCATTGACACAATGTTACGAAGTGTGAAACGGAATAGATTTACGCCTTTTGGAGGTGTTCAATTACTTCTTATTGGTGATTTATTACAACTTCCTCCCGTTGTTAAAGACAATGAATGGTACATCTTAAAATCATATTATAAGAGTATTTATTTTTTTGATGCGTTGGCTCTCAAAGATAATCCTCCGCTACAAATTGAGCTTAATAAAATTTATCGCCAAGCCGATGAACGATTTATTAATTTATTAAATAATTTAAGAAACAATACGGTAACTCCTGATGATATTGAATTGTTGGAAAATCACTATTCACCTAGTTTTCAACCCAAAAAAGACGATGGCTTTATTCGTTTAACCACGCACAACCGACAAGCCGACCAACTTAACAAAGAAGAGCTTGATAAATTAACTTCAAAACCTTATTCTTTTACTGCTAAAGTTTCGGGCGACTTTAGTGAATATAATTACCCTGTGGATGAACATCTTATCCTTAAAAAAGGTGCTCAAGTAATGTTTATCAAAAATGATCCATCGGGACAGCGTAAATTTTTTAATGGGAAAATTGGAACAATTACCAACATTGATAGTGATGGCATAGAAGTAACTTCGGAAGGAGATGATTATCCTATTGAAGTTGAAAAATATGAGTGGGAAAATGTGAAATATAAATTGGATGAAGCCACCAACCAAATTGAAGAAAATGT
>PCUH01000125.1:4821-5399 GCA_002770955.1 Flavobacteriales bacterium CG18_big_fil_WC_8_21_14_2_50_32_9
AAGATCAAGAACATCAAGAACATAATCATGTTACAGATAAATCAAATGATAAAGTTGAAGAAGCAGAGACTACACACCATCATAATATTGAAGAGCCAACACCAGAACATGATCATAATGAAAAAATAATAGATAAAATTATTGAAGATTTTATTACACCAAAACCAGAAGAAATAAAACATGAAGAAACAAAACATGAAGAAATAAAACATGAAGAAGTAAAACATGAAGAATCAAAAGTAGAAGATACAAAAGAAGAAGATACACAAGAAAAAACTATAGAAGAGACAAGTGATAAACATGTTCCAGAACAAGTTGATGAAAAAAATACTAAAGAAGTAAAAACAATTGAATCTAAGGAAGAAAATAAAACCAACGATACAAGTAGAACTAATACCTCAAATACAAAATTAGATGTTGAAGATCCTCACACAACCAACAATGACAAGGTTGTTGAAGATAACATCGTAATTAATCAAGAAAGAGACCCTCCTATTTACGATCCAATCGATTTAGAAAAAGAAATAGAGCATATAATCGAAGGGAAAAAAATAGCCAACAAAAAGACTCAAACTGAT
>PCUH01000069.1:0-4959 GCA_002770955.1 Flavobacteriales bacterium CG18_big_fil_WC_8_21_14_2_50_32_9
GCCTTCGTTTTCATCAGATTGGTATAATGCTCCTGAATTGATGCTCCATGCACCTACTACTTGATTCCACTCTGAGTGTATATTAGTAGCGAAGTTGTCTGCGAAAAATCCATTGTTGGCATTGGCTCTCCATTCGGTACCGTCATAGTCTATTACTTGGTAGTATCTTTTTTGGATACCACTTCCGCCTGTGTTATCTGCATCGGTAAAGTTAGCGGTAAAGTTGCTCGTTACCCAACCTGTTGGGGCTGAAACGGAGGTGGTGGGAGCAATATTATCTATTGCACAAGAATAATTGGCAACAAAACCTGGTCGGACAGTTGATCCATCAGAAGTAAACCTGAAAGTTAATGCTCCTGTAGATGAAGTAAAGTTAGGAGGCAGGGTTGTTCCTGTAAAAGGACTTCCCGTAATTTGAGGTGCAGCTATAGTTGCTCCATCATAAATATATAAATAATCCCAATTGGCTTCCACATCAAAAGAAGTAAAATTCACATTAATGGAGGCAGCCCCTGTTGGAGCAATCGTCCAAGTGTAATTTTCGTTATCGTAATAATTTTTAGTCGGTCCTCCAAAATCGTGTATGGTTCCCGAACAAGGATATGCAAAACAAGTGGTCATATAATCTTGAATAGCGTCCCACAAATCGGGATAACCATCATCGTAGCCCAATGCCCACATACCCATTCCACCAATACCAGTAGTATTAATATGCTCCATTCTTTTTCTCAAACTGTTCTCTAAAGAAATAAAACATTGTTTTTGCCCGCCACTGTTAAAAACATAAATATCCGAATAGCTATCATTATCATATTGATAATTGGCAGCAGAATAATTCCCTGAAGCATTATTTTTAACTACTTGATAAGTTTTTGCTATTCCACTTCCTGTTGTTGATGAAGGCACAGTTGCACTAGCTGTGGGCCATTCTCTTCCATAATAAGGCAATCCTAAAATCAATTTATTTTTCGGACAACCCTTATTTAAATAATAAGTAATGGAGCGGGAAAGATTGTAATTATAAGTAGTACTAAAATGATATAAAGGGTCATTGGGGCCAGCTGTTGTACTTCCCGACCAATAATAATCGTAGCCCATAATAATAAAATGATCGACAACACTTCCCATGTTGGTAAAATCAAAAACATTATTCCAATCTACGGCATAAAGCACAGTGCTTACTTCAGAATTAGGAATAGCTGCATGCATTTGGTTGGAAAGGTTAATCATGAAATTGGTAAAGGCGGTTTTGTAAGTAGCAGGCAGTCCCTCAACATCGATATTTACACCATGAGCACCTCTGCTTTGAATCAAGTTGATAAGGTTAGTAATTAGCGTTTGTTGGGCTGTTGAACTATTAAAAAATGTGGCGTGACCTGAAAACAAGGTAGCCGTTAATGTAACTTTAGTATTTCCTGAAGCCAACGCAGCATCTACCGCAGCACTTGTTGCCCATCCGTGAGTAGAGTTAGGATTTCCTGTTGCCGCATCCACTTCATAACTGAAAAATGAAAAATGGCTTAACAAATCCCAATCGTAGTTCAAGTAAGCATTTCCAACCCAGTAAGGATGCCAGCCATAAACTACTTTATTTAACGAACAAGTTAATTTTTGATTTTTTTGTTGCATTTTGGCAGCCGTAGTGTGCTGCTCATAATAGTTTGCATCAGCATTTCCTAAACTGTTGTAATAAGTTAGTTGTTGTTGATGTATAGAGGTTTGAGCTTGTAAATTACCTATTAGGTATTGAAAATTAAAGATTAAAATAAAAGCGAATAGGAGGTTAGTTTTTTGCATTTTAAATAAGTTATGATATTGAAAACAAAGGTAGTAATAAATGTTGTTTATAAACAAAAATTTTATAAATGTTCTTAGGTTGCATTCTTCTGAGGTCAGTTAATTTTTAATATCAAAAAAAAATAGTTTATTATATGATAAAACTATCGTATATTCGCAACCCAAAAAATTACTCCCAAAACAAAGGGAAATAAAAATTAAAAAATATGGCAATAATAGGCAAAATTAGAGAAAAATCAGGCTTAGTAATGATAATTATTGGTCTTGGTATGGTTGGTTTTTTATTTCAAGATGCTGCAAGCAGTCTTTTTAGAGGTGGTGGAGACACAAATGTTGGAGAAATTGGCAATGTAGCTATATCCGCAAGAGATTTTGATAGAAAATTAAATGAGTTTATATCTCGATATGAATATCAAAATGGACCTGCAGATGCTCAAGTTAGAGAGTCTATTAAAGAACAAGTGTGGAACGACATTGTTAGAGAAGAGTTGTTGGTAAAACAATTTAATTTGGTAGGTTTAACAGTTAGTCCTAAAGAATTGGATGATATGATTACAGGAGTTAATCCACATCCACAAATTAGACAATCGTTTACTAATCCCGAAACAAATGTGTTTGATCCCAATCAAGTAATAAATTTTTTGAAAGGATTAGAAACTATGCCAGCCGATAGAAAAGCTCAATGGTTGCAGTTTGAAGATGGATTAATTCAAGAAAGAATAGCCACTAAATATAATAATTTAGTTACTAAAGGTATGTTCGCTACTTCTTTGATGATTAAAAATGCCTATAAAGAACAAAATGAAACTCGTGCCATAAAATATGTTGTAAAACGCTATAATACTATTCCAGATAGTTCAATTACTGTTTCTGATAAAGAACTGAAAGCATATTACGAAGAACACAAACATGAATTTAAACAAGAATCTTCTCGCACTTTAGAATATGTGAAGTTTGAAATTTTACCATCAGAAGAAGATAAACAAGCTATTAAAGAACAGCTAGCTGAATTATCGAAAGAATTTCAAACAACAAATGATGATTCTTCTTTTGTGTCATATAATTCTGATGTTCCTTTAAATGATACTTATTACACTCAAAACAATTTTCCTTTTGAAATTGATTCTGCATTCTTTCATGCAGAAAAGGGTGCTATTTTTGGTCCTTTTGCAGAAAATAATACGTATGCAGTAGCAAAATTAGTTGATATTAAATTTGTTCCCGATTCGGTTAAAGCAAGACATATATTAATAAATACAGCTACTCCTGGGGATTCAACAGGCTATTTTAAATTAGATTCCTTGAAAACACTTATTAAAAAAGGAGCAAAATTCGATCAATTAGCTAAAGACAATTCTGATGATGTTGGTTCTGCTGTTGAGGGTGGTGATTTAGGATGGTTTACGGAAGGAACTATGGTTAAACCATTTAATGATGCTTGTTTTAATGGTAAAAAAGGAGATTTAGTTATTGTTGAATCACAATTTGGTTTTCATTTAATAGAAATTATTGCTCAAGGAGAACAAGTAAAAAAAGTGAAATTAGCTAAACTAGCTCTTAATGTTGCTCCTAGTAGTGAAACTTATGACAAAATTTTTGCAGAAGTAAGTAAATTCTATGCAGAAAATAATAACTCAGAAACCTTTACATCAACAGTTTCGAAAGAAAATAGCAACTATAAAAAAATGATTGCCGACAACATTAAGGTAAGTGATAGAAACATTAATGGTTTAGGTGATGCTCGAGAGTTGGTTCGATGGGCATTTAATGCTGAAAAAGGTGCCATTAGTGATCCTCTTCAGTTTGATAACACGTATGTTGTAGCTCATTTAGCAGAAATAAAAGAAGATGGTTTTGCTTCCCTTGAACAAATAAAAATTGAAATTGAAATGGAAGCCAGAAAAAAGAAAAAAGCGGAACAAATTAGCAAAGAAATGGAAGGAATTTTAAACATAGAAGATTTAGCTGAAAAAATTGGAGTTCCTGTTAGCACAACAAGCAATGTAAATTTTGCTGCTTATTCTATTCCTGGCTTAGGGCAAGAACCTAAAGTGATTGGTGTGATTTCTACTATTCCTGCTGGTAAAATATCTTCTAAACCAATTGAAGGAAATACTGGTGTTTTTGTGGTTTTAGTAGAAAATGTAACTCCTGCTCCTGAAACAACAGATTATTCAATGACTAAACAAGAATTAAATAGTCAATATGCTTCCATCTCTTCAGGTATTTTAGAGGCATTAAAAGAAAAATTTGGAATTGTTGATCAACGATATAAGTTTTATTAATCATTTTATCCCTACAAAAAAGGCTGAATTCAATAATTCAGCCTTTTTTTATGCCAATTGAAATTTGAGGTAATGAATGTTGTGTCCTTTTAGTGTAAACAGATTTTCATAAAAAGTTTTAATAGAAAGAATTTCTTGCGTTTTTGAATCTAAGTCTGCAATTTTTTCTTCGTAGAGATTAAACGTATGTTCTAAAAGCTTGTACTTGTTTCGTTCAATTTCAGTCAATGTGTATCTAAAAAATCCTTCATGGTCAGTTTTAAGATGAATAATTCCATTTGGTTTTAGAATTTTGGAATATCGTTCAATAAAAAGTGGAGAGGTTAATCGTTTTCTTTCTAATCTATCTTTTGGTTGAGGATCAGGAAAAGTTATCCAAATCTCATCTATTTCAGCTTCTCCAAAAAGTGAGGTAATAAAATCAATTCGAGTTCTAAGAAAAAAAACAGTATTCATTTTTGCTAAAAAAGCCTGTTTTGCTCCTTTCCAAATTCTATTTCCTTTAATGTCAACGCCAATAAAATTTTTAGTGGGGAAATGTTTTGCTAACCCAACTGTATATTCTCCTTTACCACAACCAAGTTCTAAAACAATAGGTTGGTCATTTTTAAATATCAGTTCATTCCATTTTCCTTTTAATGGATAGTTCTTACGCAGTACTTCGTCTGTTTTGGGCTGCACAACATTATTAAATGTTTCCATTTCAGCCCATTTTTCCAATTTATTCTTATTTCCCATAGCATGAAAATGTTTATAAAAACAAAGAGACTGTTTCGACCCCGATAGCTATCGGGGTCGAAACAGTCTCTTTATTCTAATGTGAAACTATATTAGCTTATTCAGCTGGAGTTTCAGTAGTTTCTTCAGTAGCTTCTTC
>PCUH01000069.1:5027-10276 GCA_002770955.1 Flavobacteriales bacterium CG18_big_fil_WC_8_21_14_2_50_32_9
TCTGCAACTGGCTCTTCTTGAACTGCTTCTTCGAAGCCTTTCATTAAATCGTCAGCAATTTTTTGAGCTTCTGCTTCTGCTGCTGCTTGTTCTTCTGGAGTTGGTCCACAAGCAACTAAACTGAACATACTTGCTACCATTACTAATGTTAATACTTTTTTCATGTTAATTAAGTTTTTAAAGGTTATTGATTGATTATTGATAATGTGCAAATTTACAACAATAATTTAGAATAGCAAATTTTATATGGGTTTTATTTTTCTTGATAAATAACTGCTAAAATTGTTTCTCCGACTATTTTTAGTGTTGACTTATCTATCACATCCATATTGTCATCATGCGTATGCCATGAGTGATGGAAATTTCCAGTAGATTCTTCATAATGAATAATATCTATACTAGGTATGCCCATAATTTCATTTATTGGTTGATGATCGTCAATACCGACAAAAAAAGTTTCTTTATTTACAAAAATATGTTGATACCCCAAACGAGCAGCAACACCCCATACTTTATTAACAATTTGAGGAGCGTACTTCATAGAGATACCTTCTTTAGTAAATTGAGGATTTGAATTTCCAACCATATCCAACAGTATTCCGAAATCTGCAGAATAATTTGTTTTATGAGGGTTTTTTGCCCAATAGCGAGAACCTAAACACCATGAATCGGAATTAGATTGAACCATTAAACTCGATGGTTGCCCATAATCTTCTGCATCGAAAAAAATTATATCAATGCCTATTTTTGGTTGTTTTAGTTCGAGTTGCCGAGCTACTTCAAGTAAAATACCAACACCACTAGCTCCGTCATTTGCCCCTAAAATTGGTTTGGTTTTGTCTTTTTCATCATGATCAGCAAATGGTCTAGAGTCCCAGTGTGCAAATAAAAGAATTCGTTTTTGAAGTTCTGGCTTATAGCTTCCTATAATATTTTTTATAATAATGTTCTTATTGTTAAAAGTGGTCGCTTTTCCTTCTTGAATTTGAGTTTCCAATCCCAGTGAACTTAGTTTTTTCTTTAAGAAAATAGCACATTTTGTGTGTGCCTCATTATTGGGGAAACGTGGTCCAAAATCTACTTGTTGCTTTACGTACAAGTAAGCGGAATCTTCATCGAATTCGGGCTTTTCTATTGCAATGAATGCTGTTTTTGTTGGTGATGTTTGCAGTTGTTGTTTTGGCTTTTGTGCATCTTGCTTGTCATTTCCACATGCCAGTAAAAATCCAATGCTTATAAAGAAAAGAATATTATTTTTCATATTTATATTTTATTTTATTAAATCGGTCATCCCGAGTACTGGGGATAAAATATTCATCGATGTTGGTGAGTATTTTTACTCATGGCTTATTTCATAATTCCAAATCGCTCCATCTTTTGTGTCTTGAATTGTTATATTTAATTTTTTAAGCTCATCACGAATTAAATCAGATGTAGTCCAATTTTTTTCATCTTTTGCATTTTGTCTAATATTAATTATTAGATTCATCAGTCCCCCTAAGTCATTTTTATTAAAAGATGATGCTTCATTTGTTTCATTTTTTAATCCTAAAATATCAAACACAAAACAATAATAGTGTGATTTCAGCAATTTTAAATCTTCATTTGTAATGGTTTCTGAGCTATTTTTTATACTATTAATAATTTTAACACCATCAAATAAATGAGCTATGGTAACGGGAGTATTGAAATCATCATTCATGCTTGCATAACAATTGTCAATTAATTTCTGAATAGTTACTGTTGAAGCGTTTGATGTTGGTAATTCTTCAAGTAATTGAATTGCAGCCATTAGTCTTGTATAGCCTTTTTCTGCTGCTTTTAGTGCATCATTAGAAAAGTCAACGGTACTTCTGTAAGCTGCTTGAAGAAAAAAGAATTTGACTACCATTGGCGAATACCCTTTTTCTAATAGTGGATGATTTCCTGTTATTAATTCAACTGGCAAAAATGAGTTTCCTAATGATTTACTCATTTTAGTTCCATTAACTGTAAGCATATTTCCATGCATCCAATATTTTACAGGGTGTTCATTTCCACTTCCAACAGATTGAGCTATTTCACATTCGTGGTGAGGAAATTTTAAATCCATACCTCCGCCATGTATGTCAAACGATTTCCCTAAATATTTCGTACTCATTACAGAACATTCTAAGTGCCAACCTGGCACGCCTTTTCCCCATGGGGAATTCCATTTCATTATGGTATTTTCTGATGCTTTTTTCCAAATGGCAAAATCAGCAAAAAAATGTTTTTCCTCCCCTCCTTCAAGCTCATCACGAGTTTGTTCTAATAATTCATCAATTTTTCTTCCAGAAAGTTCACCATAGTTATATTTTTCAGCATATTTTTTTACATCAAAATAAACAGAACCATTCACTTCATAAGCAAAACCATTTTTAATAATTCGCTCAACCATTTCAATTTGCTCAAGAATATGTCCTGTCGCAGAAGGTTCTATATCAGGATTTTTTAAATTAAAAAGTTGGGTAACTGCATGAAAAGAGTTTGTGTATTTTTGAACGATTTCCATGGGCTCTATTTTTTCTAGCCGAGCTCTTTTTTCAATTTTATCTTCTCCTGTATCAGCGTCATCAACTAAATGTCCTACATCAGTGATATTACGAACATAGCGTACCTTATATCCTAAATGAATCAAATAGCGATAAGCCACATCGAAAGTAATAAATGTTCTTACATTTCCAAGATGAACTTCATTATAAACAGTCGGCCCACAAACATACAAGCCAACAAATGGAGGGTTAATGGGCAGAAAAAGCTCTTTCTTTCCTGTTAAACTATTGTAAATTTTGAGTTGATTAATTGTCATAATTGATATTACTTTTTAAATGTAAAAGTAATGCTATTCTGCAAAATATAAAGCCCAATCTTAGTTAAAAGATTGGGCTTTATACTCAAATCACTTAGTAAATTTAAAAAAAAAGTAATTATTCTTTTGGTAATGGTGCATCTCCAATGTACCTACCACCTTTATATAATTCTATATTTATTAAAATTCCATTTTCATCATATTTATATGATTTTCCATCCATCAAACGATAATTTTTAAAAAACCCATCTTTTGAAATTTGTTTGTTTGAATCATACAACTTATGCTGTCCATTACCATCAAAATTACCTTTGTTTGATTTTTCTGTTTCTTTAGCTTTAACAATAACTACAGGATCTTTTTCTATTTTTTCAGTAACTACTATAGGTGTTTTAGGTTCGTAAAGTTTTGTATTAGCAACATCTAAATTACCATCAACAAATACTTTTTCAGATTTTAATGAACCATCTGGATAATACTCTGTAACTTTCTCTTCTTTACCGTCTTTAATTTCTGCTTCTATCATTAAAGTACCATCTTCATAAAAATATTTTTGTGTGCCATCTCTTTTTCCTTTATCATTAAAAACAAACTCTTGAGCTAATTCTCCGTTTGGATGTTTCCTAATAAATGTCCCTGTATTTTTACTGTTTTTCCATTCACCTTCTTCTTCAATTTCACCATTATCATAATATGTTTTATAATATCCATTTGGACGACTATTTACATAAGCTATTTCACTTTTTGTTTTACCATTAGGAAAGAATTTTTTCCAAATCCCTTGTTTTCTACTATTTTGATACTCTCCTTGCTCAACAACTTGTTCTGGCTGATAATCGGGCAATTGAGCCATTCTCCCAAAAATTTTCCAAAAACCTTGTTTAAGGTTATTTTCATCGATATAATTAACGGTATCGCCATTTAAAATTTCATATTTTTGTGCAGCAACACCTACACTCGATATAAATATAGTTATAAGTATGTAGTAAATATGTTTCATGGGTTTAATTTAATGTTAGTGTAAATTTAAACAAATAATATTACTTTTTTTAAAAATTTAGATAAATGACTAAATTTCATCGATAAAATAACGTATAAGACTTGAACGAATTTTATTATAAAATGTTACATATCGAATATAAAAAGTTACATAATTAAAACTCATTTTTATTTAAGGCAACAATTATACCTAAAATATTTATCTTTATTAAAAAAGATAGTTGTTTTTTTTATATCTGTATTTTTGGGGTTTATGTACCATTTTTATTGCAATCTGATAAACAAATGTTAATCAAGTAAATAAAAAATATTATTCAAATAAATGGTAAAAATTTCTGCAAATTATATTTTCACAGGCATCACACCTCCAATTAAAAATGGAGTAATAACGCTCGAAGATGATGGTACAATAATTCATGTTTCGGAAAATGATGCTGAAAATATGGACAATGAGCTTATTTTTTATGAAGGTGTTATTTGTCCAGGCTTTATAAATACGCACTGCCATCTAGAACTCTCTTATCTTTATCAAAAAATACCTCAACATACTTCATTGCCTAATTTCATTAAAGAGGTTGTTCAATTCAGGAATCATGCGTCTGTTAATGAACGACTAATTTCAATTAAAAATGCTGAAGAACAAATGATTAAAAATGGAATTGTTGCTGTTGGAGATATTTCTAATGGAGATTCTACTTTTAATCTAAAATCAAAAAACAACTTATATTATCATACTTTTTTAGAAGTTTTTGAGATTGATTCTTTTAAAGCAAAAGAAACAGTAACGAATGCTAAAAAACTTCAGCAAAATTATTTTAGTCCAACTCAAATTTCAATAACTCCACATGCTCCTTATTCTGTTTCCAAAGAATTATTAAGCTTAATTGTTGAGGAAACGCCATCCATTTTAAGTATTCATAACCAAGAAACTGAAAGTGAAAACACCTTGTTCAAAGAAAAAAAAGGAGATTTATATGAACAACTTTTGGCTTTCAATTCAGCAATTGAAAATTGGAATCCAACAAACAAAAGTTCTTCACAATCCTATTTGCCTTATTTAAACAAAGCTGAACACTTATTATTGGTGCATAACACCTATACATCCAAAAAAGATATTGAATTTGCTAACGCTAATTTCAAGCACTTGTTTTGGTGTTTTTGTCCAAATGCTAACCTTTACATTGAAAACAACTTACCTGATTTTTCTCTTTTTGAAAATGAGATATGCACTATAGGGACAGACAGCTTAGCTAGCAACCACGCTTTATCTATTTTAGATGAATTAAAAACTATTGCATTGAATAGTAAAACCATTTCTTTAGAAAAAATGATAGCTTGGGCAACAATAAATGGGGCTAAATTTCTCAACATTGAAAAACAGTTTGGGTCGTTAGAAAAAGGGAAAAAACCAGGCATCAAT
>PCUH01000069.1:10382-13540 GCA_002770955.1 Flavobacteriales bacterium CG18_big_fil_WC_8_21_14_2_50_32_9
AATTAAGGCTTACTTCTTACGTTGTTGTTTCTGCTGTTTTTGGATATTTTATAGGTGCAACAACCATTAATTATGCTTCCTTGTTTTGGTTAGTTATTGGTGGTTTTTTTGTAACATCTTGCTCGAATGCTTTTAATCAAATTTTTGAAAAAAACAGCGACAAATTAATGAGCAGAACGCAAAACAGACCCTTACCAACCGAAAAAATCAGTACTACAGAAGCTTCTGTTGTTGGGCTGGTATTGGGAATAGTTGGTGTTTTTATTTTATGGTTCGCATTAAATCCGTTAAGTGGAATTTTAGGTGCATTAGCTATTTTTTCTTACACCGTAATTTATACTCCACTTAAAAAAACAAGTACTTTTTCGGTTTTTGTGGGAGCTTTTCCTGGTGCTATTCCTCCAATGTTAGGTTGGGTTGCGGCAACAGGCACTTTTAGTTTAGAAGCAGGAATTTTATTTGCACTTCAATTTTTATGGCAATTTCCTCATTTTTGGGCTATTGCATGGCGTTTAGATAGTGACTATAAAAGTGCTGGTTTAAAAATGCTACCTTTTTGTAAAAAAAACAAAACTACTTCTGTAATTATATTAATTAGTGCATTGCTTTTATTTTCATGTAGCTTTCTTCCCGAATACTTTCATATTGCTGGACGATTGGCTACTGTTACGCTTAGTATTTTAGCACTATTAATGGTTATCCCATCCATAAAACTAGTACAAACACAAGACGATAAGTTTGCACTAAGAATTATGTTAATGTCTTATTTGTATTTAATTTCCTCACTCGCCATCTTGCTAATAGACAAGGCTTAATACCAGTTATTTTTTATAAAAGAAATGAAGAACAAAAAACTAATTATTGTTATTTCTATTTTTCTACCTTTAGCGGTTGCCCTATTGTTTAAAATTCGCATTCCTAATGTTGAGCCATTAAGTTTTCTTCCTCCAATTTATGCTTGTATCAATGCACTTACAGCTCTAACATTAATTTTTGGCGTTATTGCCATAAAAAAAGGAAATAGAAGATTACATGAAATCTTTATGAAAACGAGTATAGGTTTATCTGTTTTATTTTTATTAATGTATATTGCCTACCACAGCACTTCTGATCCTACATCTTACGGTGGTTATGGATATTTGAAAACAGTTTATTTTTTCATACTCATTTCTCACATCATTTTATCTGTAGCAATAATTCCTTTGGTTTTAATTTCATTTGTTAGGGCTTTATCAGAAGAGTTTGATAAACATAAAAAAATTGCTAAAATCACGTTGCCAATATGGCTCTATGTGTCTATTTCTGGGGTAATTGTTTATCTTATGATTTCTCCTTATTATGATTATATATAGAATATGAAAATACTAGGCATCATCCCTTCTCGCTATGCATCAACACGGTTTCCTGGAAAGCCGTTGGTTGAGATACGAGGAAAATCAATGATTCAACGTGTTTATGAGCAAGCAAAAAAAGCTTCTTCACTCTCTGAAGTTCTTGTTGCTACTGATGATGAGCGAATAAGCAAGCATGTGATTGATTTTGGTGGAAAAGTGATACTTACTTCTTCTTCTCACCAAAGTGGAACAGATAGATGTGCCGAAGTAATAAATAAAATAAATGATGCTTATGATGTTGTAATTAACATTCAAGGAGACGAACCTTTTATTAATCCAGAACAAATTAATCAATTATGTGCTTGTTTTGATAATCAAAACCCACAAATAGCTACATTAATTAAAAAAATAACTGCTGACGAATTATTCAATGAAAACAAACCAAAAGTTATAAAATCAATTGATGATTTTGCCATTTATTTTAGTCGCCATCCAATTCCATTTTTTCGAGGTGTTGAAAAAGAAAATTGGTTGAAAGAATATACGTATTATAAACACATTGGTATTTATGGCTATACAACCGAAACACTTAAAAAAATCACACAATTACCGCTTTCTTTATTAGAAAAGGCTGAAGGATTAGAACAATTACGCTGGTTAGAAAATGGATATAAAATAAAAGTTGCTGAGACAAATTTAGAAGCAAATTCTGTTGATACTCCTGAGGATTTAAAAAATTTCTAACTTTTTTTATTACTTTTATACTTTCATAATCTTTCATGAAACTAGAAACCTACATAAGTCAATTACTTTTTCATCACGAATGTGTGATTGTGCCTAATTTAGGTGGTTTTGTTGGTAATTATAAGTCTGCTTATATTCAACCCTTACAACATAAATTTCATGCTCCATCCAAACAAATTTCTTTCAACAAAAATTTAATCACTAATGATGGTTTGTTGGCTCACTATGTTGCAGAAAAAGAAACTCTTAGTTACGAACAAGCCTGTAAAGAAATTGAGGCTTTTGTTTTTGCATTAAAAAACACCTTAAAAACCAACAAAACAGCTCAGCTAGAAAATATTGGTGTTTTTCTGTTAGACAATGAAAATAAATTACATTTTGAACCCGATTTAAGTGAAAATTACTTATTAGCTTCTTATGGTCTTTCTTCTTTTCAAACATTACCGATTAAACGCATTTCTAATGAAGAAAAAATCACAAACGACTTAAAAATTGTTGCACAAACATCTGCAAAAATTGTTCACATCAATGAAAATAACAGGAGAAAATGGATAGCTGCAGCAATAATTGCAATTCCTCTTTCATTTTTAGCTTTTTGGATACCCATAAACTATGACTTGACGGGCGACATCAATTATGCTAAGCTCAATCCTTTTGTTGATGATTCCAATAAAGCTGTTTATACTGAACGCAAAGAACCAACAGCTTTTAATGAAGATGATTTATTATTATTAGAAGATGTACTAAAAAATGATACCAGTAAATCAACTTATCTTTCTTTTTCGTGGATAAAGGATGAACAACCTTTAGTTATTGAATTACAAAAAAACAATATTGCAGAGCCAGACACCACTTATGTTGCTTCAAGCAAAAAAAATGCTCGTTTTCATATTATTGCAGGATGTTTTTCTGAAAAGAAAAATGCCAACAAAATGGTAAAACAACTAAAAAATAAAGGTTTTGATGCTTGGATAGTTGGGCAACGAAAAGGGTTGTGGACAGTAAGCTACAACAGTTTTACTACCAAAAAACAAGCTTTAGATGCGTTGGTATCAGCAAAATCTGATAACAGCAAAGCTT
>PCUH01000106.1:0-5222 GCA_002770955.1 Flavobacteriales bacterium CG18_big_fil_WC_8_21_14_2_50_32_9
CGCCAATTATCCAAGGTTTTTTGGTGTATTTTCCATACCAGTAAATTTCATTTCTCACTTGTTCGGGTTCATATTCATAAGGATGGTAAGATATGAAATCAACGGGAAGTATATTAGGATCCCATCTGAATATTTCTCTGACTCCTTCCAATCCAATAGTAGTTAGTCGATTATTATCTGCATTTTTTACTGTTTGTTGCCATTTTTTAACAATAGTACGTACTTCTTTTTTTTCTTTTTCAGGGGAATCAAAATAAAGCGGCTCATTAAATAAATCGATTGCTAAAATTGTTTTATTATTCTTAAATCGTTGTGTTATTTTTTTTAAATGATAGTTTGAAGAAACGTGGTTGGAAGATAATTTAGTAAGTAAAATTATATGTAAACCAGATTGTTGTGCCAATTTCAAAAGGTCGTCAATAGCATTAAAATAATTTTTGTACGCATGAACATTGTCTAAATAAATTAGAGTATCTGTGGTTTCACTCCTTTTTAAACGAAAAGATAAAGTCCCCAATTTTTTATCTATGTTTGGTTCACCAATCCCTACAATTCTAATTGTATTAAACCCTAATTCTTTAATTAAATCAAATTGAGCACTGAGTGCTTTGTGAGAAGCCGCTTTAGAGTGATAAAATGTGCCATAATCTACTGTTGGTGTTCCCCAATAATCCTTTCCATCGGTTTGGTAGGATACAATATAATTTAGAACTATAGGATGATACTTTTTGCCCTCTACATAGAAATTATTGTTATTTATATAGGGAAGTGTCTTGTTAAATTTAATTTTAAAAAAGATGAAAATTAAATAAGCACTTAAGAATATAAACAGAATTAGTAGCGAAATTTTTTTCATTTATTGTTGTTTGTATTTTTCGCTATATTTTTCATACAGCTTTTTTTGATGGTTATTCAAATCAATTTGTCGTCCTTGAATAAAAGCCAACACAACATCATTAGTTTTCATATCTAACGCATCGCCTGTGGAGATAAAAAGTGTGGCATCTTTTCCTTGTTCTAAACTTCCTGTGGTGGCATCTATTCCTAAAATTTTAGCGGTATTTAATGTAATGGTTTGCAGAGCTTGTTCTTTGGTTAATCCATAAGCTACAGCAGTTCCGGCATAAAAAGGAAGGTTTCTGGCTCCCATGGCTTCCATATCTCCAGCGTTTTCTAAACAAAATAAAATTCCTGCATCAAACAAAATTTTAGGCATTTTATAGGGTAAATACACATCATCTTCTTGTCTCTCGGGCAGTGAGTGAATTCTTTTAAGAACAACAGAAATATTGTTTTCTTTAAGCAAAGGAGCTACCATCCAAGCATCATAACCACCAACAATACTCATTTTTTTTAGTTCATATTTTTTCATGAAAGCAATAGCTTCGGTAATTTCTTTAATATAATCAGTGTGAATAAATAGGGTTTGCGTTCCATTAAAAATACCTCTCATAGCTTCGAAACGAAGGTTTTTTTCTGGATGAAATTCAATATTGCAATAGGCTTTTGAATTATCAAAAAAAGTAGTTATTGTTTCAATTGATTTAGCATAATTTTTATTTTTTTCTCCATTCCATCGGCTAAAGAGATTGGGCCAGTTGAGGTGAACACCATCATCTATTTTTATGACTGCATCTTCCCAGTTCCATGCATCAAATTGAACAACGGAAGATGTTCCAGAAATTAATCCTCCTCGAGGGGTGATTTGACCTAATAATACTCCATTAGTACGGACGGTTGTTGTGATTTTCGATTCCGTATTATAAGCAATTAGTGAACGAACATGAGGGTTGATGGTTCCTGTTTCTGCTTCGTCAACAGATGCTCTAACAGCTTCAATTTCAGTCAGTCCTAAGGTGGAGTTAGGAGCAATTATTCCTGGATATACATGTTTTCCTTCTAATTTAATGATGGTGTCGTATTTTGAAACATCAAATTTTACAATTCTTGCATCGGCAACCATGGTAAGTTTACCGTTTTCTAATGCAATTACTGAATTTTCTATCACTTCACCATTACCAATATGTGCGTAGCCGTTCAATAGCAATATTGTACCTTTTTGAGGAAGGGCAGGTGTCTCTACTTGTGCAAAACAGAAAAAAGAGGAGAGCAGAAAGTAGAAAGTTAAAAGTAGAAAGTTGAAAGTTTTCATAGTTGTTATTAGTTTATGTTTATTATTTTTCTTGTCAATTTTATATATTTTATTTACACACTGCCCTCCCGAAAAATCGGGAGGGGAAGCCAACACGCATAGCCTAATTACTCCCCAACCGTATCACAATGATAATGCGTTTGTTTTTTTTGTTTTGGTTGTTGTGTTTTTCCTCCGTTCTTTTTTTCTTCTATCATTTTTTCAATGATTGCTATTTTTTCTTTTTGATTTAATAAATAAAGTTGTTGATCCGTAGCTCTGTCATAATAAACAGCTCCATCAATAATTGTTTTTTCTACGGTAGCATAAATGGATAACGGATTATCACTCCAAAGCACTATACAAGCATCTTTTCCTACTTTAATACTTCCCATTCTATCATCCAAATGCAACAATTTTGCAGGATTAAGTGTAACAAACTTTAGGGCTTCTTCTTCAGAAATTTTTCCATATTTAATCGCTTTTGCTGCTTCTTGATTCAACCTTCTTCCCATTTCTGCATCATCAGAATTATAAGCAGTAACAATACCTTGTTGATGCATGATTGCTCCATTGTAAGGAATAGCATCATTCACTTCAAATTTATATGCCCACCAATCAGAAAAGGTAGCCCCTCCTGCTCCATGTTTTTTCATTTTGTCTGCAACTTTATATCCTTCCAAAATATGGGTAAATGTATTTACAGTGAATCCCATAGAATCTGCCACGTGCATCAACATATTAATTTCAGATTGAACATAAGAGTGGCAAGAAATAAAACGGTCTTTGTTTAGAATTTCATTCAAGGTTTCTAATTCTAAATCAATTCTTGGGGCTTCGGCTTGGTCTTTTTCTTTAGGAGTTAATTTGGCATAAGCATCCCATTTTGTTTGATATTCTTTTGCTCTAATAAAAGCATCATAATAGACTTGTTCCACACCCATTCTAGATTGTGGAAATCGAATGGTATTAAAAGAACCCCAATTGGATTGTTTTACATTTTCGCCTAAGGCAAATTTGATGAATCCATCGATATCTTCTATTTTCATTTCTTCTGGAGCATGTCCCCATTTCAATTTTATAATGGCTGATTGTCCTCCAATAGGGTTGCAAGAACCGTGTAATAATTGAGAGGCAACAACTCCTCCAGCTAATTGTCGGTATATATTAATGTCATCAGGATTGACTACATCTGCTATGCTCACTTCGGCAGTTACCGCTTGCGTACATTCATTTACTCCTCTGCTTATGGCAATGTGCGAATGTTCATCAATAATTCCAGCACTTAAATGCTTATTAGTTCCATCAACAATTACAGCACCTTCAGCAATTAAATCTTTACCTATTGCAGCAATTTTTCCATCTTGTACTAACACATCGGTGTTTTTTAATATCCCCTCTTTTTCATTCGTCCAAACGGTTGTATTCTTAATTAACATGGTTGTCGGTTTAGGAAGTGAATCAAACCCATAAGCCATATTAGGATATTTGATTGTTGGAACAATTAAACTATCTGCAACAACAGGCTTTTTGTCTTCTTTTTTAGCTCCATTTTTTTTACGAATGGCTGACCATTTAACCCATTCTCCCTCAGATAATTGACCATTTCCATCCCAAATCACACCATTATGATTGACGCTTCCTGCTAAACGAACGTACCCATTGTTTTTAATTGAATCTGAAGGATTAAAACTTAACGAAATAGAGTTTCCTGTGCGAGAAATAGATGCATCTACTGAAATAGTATCCGTTAAAATAAAAAACTTTATTTTTCCAGCTGGTTTTTCTTTTTCTCCACTAACGGAGAGTTCATAAACGGTTCCGTTAACATTCACATTGTAATCACCATTAATATCAACAACATTGTAATCATCAATTACATAGCGTTGTCCTTTTATCCAGTTTTCGTGAATTTTTGTTTTTTCTTCAAAAAGACTGTCGGACGTAATAATAAAATTAGCCAATTTATTTTTTTCCAGACTTCCTACTTTATCATATTGATTAATGAATTGAGCAGGATTATAAGTAAGTGCTTTCAATGCATTTTCCTTTGAAAGTCCTGATGCTATTGCTTTTTGCAGATTAATAAAAAAACTTTTTTTATCTTTTAAATCGGCAGCAGTTATTGCAAAATCAAATTCGTTTTTAGCTAAAACACCAAGATTGTAAGGAGCCAATTCCCAGTGTTTAACATCGGAATATGAAATCAACATTGCTGCATAAGGATCTTCTACATCATAGGCTTCGGGAAAATTAACTGGAACAATGAGTTTCCCTTCGGTTTTTTTAATTTCAGCAATGCGTTGATATTCATCGCCATTTCCTTTGAAAATGTATTGCATATTAAACTCATCGCCAATTAAATCAGCCCTAAGAATATCTAATTTATCTTTTGTTTCAAAAATTTGTGGCAATTCCCAACTATCTAAAATGCTTTTTAAAGAAAGATTATTTTCTGTAATGTTATTATTATTATACATCCAATCTACATCGTAATAGGTCTGACGAATGAGTGCTATTGCTCCCATTAGTGAGCCAGGATAATCTTGTGTTGAACTTCCTTTGTCGAATGCTAAATGTGCGGCTACTTTTTCATTTAATAAAACAAGGTTAGCATTCTCATCGCCTAAAGTTACAAAAGCGGACGTTCCTCGCATAATTCCATCTTTTTGGTGTGTTAATACTGTTCCAAAGCCCAATTTCCGATATTCATCTGCTTGTTTTTCGTCAGGTGTAAATAGTTTTCCTGCTTCTGTTTCAGGTTTTATGGCTTGGTTCCAGTTGTAAGCTCCTTTGTTGTTGGTTTCCAATTGTGGGCTAAATCGAGGGTTGTTCCGTTCTTTTTTAACTTCGGGCATTCCATAATCGCTATAAATATCAATGAATGAAGGATAGATAAATTTTCCTTTTAAATCATAAATCACGGCATTTTTTGGGATTTTTACTTTCTTTTTTTCTCCAACCTCAATTATTTTCCCATTTTGAATTAAAAGTGTTCCGTTTTCAATTTTAGTTTTATAATCAGTATAAATAGTAGCATTAATAAATGCATAAAAATTTAAGTTTTTATTATGCGTACCATTAACCATAA
>PCUH01000106.1:5247-5772 GCA_002770955.1 Flavobacteriales bacterium CG18_big_fil_WC_8_21_14_2_50_32_9
GTTTTTATTATGCGTACCATTAACCATAAAGGTTTCTTGAGCTTGCATAGTTAGAAAACAAAAGACACCAAGTAGTACTAAAAGTTTTTTCATAGAATGTAGTTTAGAAAGCCCAAAAATAAGAGAATAATATGAAAAAGAGTAAACAACTTTATTTTGATAAAAATTAAGAATACAAGAATAGGTTGGCGATGCGGTTAAACGAACATATACTCAACACACATAAGGGTAAGTCTAAACCCTATTTTTACTATCAATAATTATGGTAAATGGACCTTCGTTGACTAAAGCCACTTTCATGTACGCACCAAACTCGCCTGTTTTGAGTGGTTGTTGCAATAATGGAGTGAGTTCTTTTATAAAATTTTGATACAAATCTATTGCTTTTGGAGGTTTGGCAGCTAAAATAAAAGATGGGCGATTGCCTTTTTTGGTGCTTGCCATAAGCGTAAACTGGCTGATGAGCAGCACTTCACCATGAACATCATTTACAGAAAGATTGGGAATTCCGTTTTCATCATCAAA
>PCUH01000269.1:0-3676 GCA_002770955.1 Flavobacteriales bacterium CG18_big_fil_WC_8_21_14_2_50_32_9
GGGTACACTCTATGGAATGAATATAGATACTACTGTTATCAAAGGTCCTTTTAAAGGAACAGGAGATGGAGGGTTTGGTTGGACGGTAAATAAAAATAATACCATAACCACTTTTACAACAACATTGTATTATATAGGCAGAGATACGATTAATTATACCATAGAATATTAATACTGAAAATCATGAAAAAATTCTTATTCTCGCTAATGTTCATTCCATTTGGGATATGTGCCCAAGAAGGATTTCAGGAAGAAATTATCAATCAGGAAGCATTAACACCTGCGTTTAGGTATGAAAGTTTAGACAAAACAGAAATTACTACCGATAATTTAATAAATAGGGCATTAATTTATACTAACCATGCACTTTTTTATAAAGACAGTAGTGTAGGGGTGAATAATTATAGTGGATGGTTGCAACTCTACCATGAAATATACAATGGATACTATAATAAGAGCAGTAGGTTAACTGCCGATACCGTAAATACAATGGCTAAAACCTATAAAACTAATAACATTATTCCTATATTAATAATGGATTTGGAGTACAACCAACTAAAAGAAACTGCCATAATTGATAGCTTAATTTATGAAGACAACGACATTTTCAAGGATGTTTTCCCAAGAAATGAAAGCCCTTATGAAATTAAACGAGTAATCAGTTTTAGCCCTGCTACCGATGTTATTTATAAAAACGATTATACTTTTTTATTGAGCCAACAATTCTTTTTTACTAATCAATCCTCGCTACCAACTAGTATTGAAATAGATTTTGATGATGGTAATGGGTTTGTACAACTAAATTGGGGAAACGCCTATTTTGTAACGTATAATGACCCTAATGTTGCAAAAACACTTTCTCTTAGATTAATCTATGATAATGACAGCACCGAAAGTCAGTCTATCTTAAAAAGTTCATCAAAATGTACTGAATGTAACCAATTTTTACAAAATACAGCTTCGCTTCCTGATGAAGTTGGACATATAACTGGCAATGTACCTCCTTCTATACCTTATGTTACGGGTAGTGCTACCATTGATTATTACATAAAATCTAATGCCCCTTTTAAGACTTCGCCTGAATTCTTAGATAAGCCCTTTATCATTGTTGAAGGATTAAACTTTGAAGATACCGATTGTCCTAATGTCCCTTTTAAAAATGGAACCGTTGGCTGGTGTACACTTTGGGGTAAGGGTGGTGAAAAAGCTTTTGATTTAGCACCTAATCTACTCAATAGTTTACTAGCCCAAGGCTATGATATTATTATGATAGATTATAGAGATGGAGCCACTTACATTGAACGGAATGCTGCCGCACTAATGGCTTTTCTGTATTATTTGAATGAGGAACGAAATGCAGGTCCATCAGTTATAGTAGGTACCAGTATGGGTGGTTTAGTTGCCAGATATGCCCTTGCTCGAATGGAATTGGCTAATATAAAACATTGTAACCGCTTATACATAAGTGCTGATTCACCACAACAGGGTGCTAATATACCTAATAGCGTGCAAGAATATTTAAAATTCTTATCAATCAACGGACCTGGGTTTATTAACAGTGGAGTTAAACCCAATTACAATAATATTCAAGAACCTGCTCCTAAGCAAATGCTGATTAATCATGTTGATGCCCCATTTGGACTTGAAACAATAGAAAGACAACATTTTAAAACGGCACTTAATGACTTGGGATACCCAAAAAAAACCCGAAATATTGCATTATCTAATGGTAGTAGAACAGGTGCAACACTAGGTATGCTACCTGGTAATAAAGTGTTTGAATGGACCATTCCTTCAGGTATAACTACGCTGTGTACTTTTTCGAATGATGAAGTAGAAATATGGGCAAAACCACACAATAACTTAGGTAGAGTTTTTCGTGGTAAAATTGTTAAAAGAGCGTCTGTTAATTTATGTTTAGGTTTAGGTACCATTCTCTGTAATTTTTGTGTAAACCATTATACCGCAATTTATAATGGCTATTTTCATGGTCAGCCCAGTCACGACATCATGCCAGGTGGTAGAAGAGAAACCTATCAGGATATTGCTGATGCCATTGATGAAAAAACACCTGTAATTGGATTTACTGGAACGGTATTTCACAAAGACCATTGCTTCATCCCCACCAAAAGTGGACTAGATTTGAATAGCAGTATTGGCTATTTTGATGATTTAACATTTCCAACAAATATTATTGATCAGAATGATCCAAATCTTTCTTTAGTGTTTTCTCCATTTGAAAAACTATGGGCAGCGGATGGAAGTAGTGTAATATCGGGTAGTTCACAAAACGAGCTGCACGTAGAGCTTACCCCTGGCAATATTAATTGGCTTATTAGAGAGGCATGTGCTGGAGAGCCTAACTTAGGCAGTATGCTTACCACTACCTATAATTTTGCCCGCCCAGAAAACCGTTTTTTATATGATGTAAATATTGCCAGTGGAGGAAATTTATTGGTCAATGCCCAACAATTATCCGATTTTGGGGTAAATACTTGTGTACCTGCTGTATTACCTATACCCGGACCTACTTTTGTATTAGAAACCTCCGATTGCATGAGTGCGTTGGAAATTGAGAATGGAGGCAACATGCAAATTGGAGATAACACAGCAGGAAATGCTGCTAAGGTTATTATCCATAGTGGTGTAGAAGTTACTTTGCGTACAGGAAGTAAATTGTTGATACACAACAACTCTACCCTTATCATCGAAAAAGGAGCAAAACTCATTTACGAACCCGGAGCAGAAATACAATTATTGGGCGATGAAGCCGTATTGGAAATACAAGGCGAATTAGAAGTAAAGGACAATGCCACCTTTACTTTTACCTACCCCAATGCCAATAGCGGCTATTTAAAATTTAATGTGCCTTTTAATCCCTGCCAAAGCAACCCAAATTGGGCTTGTCCGGTAATTATTGCAGGGCAAAACTCTAAAATGGAACTAAGAGGAGCAGATAAAAATGATAAAATATTAGAAATAGCAGGAGAGGATATGCTTATACCTGAAGACATGGCATTTTTCCGTTTGTGGTTGGGCAAAGCAGAGTTTACCACCCCCGGAGCAAGGCTGAGCTTGGCAAGTACCAACTACCAACTTGTTGATGCTACCTTTGTAGGCACAGTAAACAACAGAGGGGTAGTAGTTTGGGGTAATTCTGCCAGTATTATTGCTCGTTGCGAATTCGACAATGTGAAACTTAGGGGAGATTTGTATGCGGCAGGTAATCGACTCAATGTGATTAACTCCAACTTTACCAATGGAGCATATGTGGAGACCAATGGAAGAGGAGTGTTTTTTAGCAATGTGGATTTTGATAATTTGAATGTAAATTTTTCAACTCAACCTTTTTTTGCTGGTTGGAAATCATTTTTATCAGATGTTCCTTCAGTTTATACCAACGGAAACATCCAAGCTCACATAGGTGCTCTAAGTGTCTTTTCAACAATAGGAGCAGGAATTACCAATGACTTGTCTTTTTCAAGTACACATCTAAATAAAGTTTCTATGCTTAGAGCAGGTGTAGAACAATTGGGAGGAGAATTATCCATGAGATGTAGCAATATAGTTATTCCATTACTATCTAGTAATCTGGCTTACCCTCGAGGTGGATTATTTTTTAGTGATAATGCTCAATTGCGAATGAGTGCTTTAGATGGTAATGGTTTTAACACGA
>PCUH01000269.1:3693-5211 GCA_002770955.1 Flavobacteriales bacterium CG18_big_fil_WC_8_21_14_2_50_32_9
AGTATTGATGGATTTAATGTTGATTTATTAGACTTTGAATATGGGTTTAATGACTTTAGCATAGGTTCAATTGTTTTTTCTTTTGCTCAAAGTGCTTCAATACCATTAACCATAGGCGGAAATACCAACACTTATTTTTCAACTGGACCAGCAACATTAGATCCTAATGTTGTTTCCGATCCATTTACTCCAGGTAATCAACCAAAAATCCGTATTACGGATGGGTTTTGTGGGTTTAATCAGATTTGTAATTTTATTCCTGTTCAATGGCAGCTTTTTCCTAATCAACCGCCAACTCCTCCTTGTACTGGTGGTGGAGGCGGAATAGCTAATCCCACAGGAACAATTTCTGCCCTCAAATTTTGCCCTACCTGTCCTGTGGTGAATAGTGCCAATTTTAGCAATGTTTCGTTGAATGAAGCCATAGAAATAGCTTCCT
The DNA here is from genome assembly GCA_002770955.1 of Flavobacteriales bacterium CG18_big_fil_WC_8_21_14_2_50_32_9. Lineage (GTDB taxonomy): Bacteria > Bacteroidota > Bacteroidia > Flavobacteriales_E > Vicingaceae > BRH-c54. Next base: position 4,133 of record PCUH01000269.1, read on the forward strand.
CTTTTATGGAAATAAGCGATACCATGCAAAACGATATTTCTGCGGTAGCCCTTTTTCATGAAATTTTTACCACCACCCCTATTGATTTTAACGATTATAACCAAGTATTTTTGGTAAAATATGGGTACAGCAATATGAAAACTGCGTTGCAACATTGTTTTGTAACAGGCAGGCTGAATGAAAACAGTTGTGTTCCTGTTTTAGACAATAGTGTAGAACAGTTTATGGAAGTAATTAATATACGCAAAGCACCAGTTTCGGCTCAGAATGTGGCAGAGCAGTTTTTTTTAGAACTCGATGAGGCATTGGTATTTCGCTTAATAGGGCAACGAGACGAAGCCATCATTCGGTTAGAAGCCATAGACAATTGCTTTTTAACCCAAAGGCATCGCCAAATTTTAAAAAATACCATAGCCACTACCAAAGTAGAACGAGATGTAATTAATGGTACTGTTCCCTTAATGGCAGCTATTGACTTAATGGATGCTATCCCTCGCTTAGAAATTAAATCTAACGCTTCAGTTATTGATACCACAGCAACAATACATCCAACAGCAATTATTGGATCAAATGTTACCATAGGTAGTAATGTGGTGATTGAACAAGATGTAGTTATTGGCTCCAACACGGTGATAGAAGATAATGTAATCATTAAAAAAAATAGTACATTAGGAGAAAATGTACTAATTAAACAAGGAACTATTATAGAAAAAGAGGTAGAAATTGGTTCTCATACTGCTATTGGTAGTTACACCATCATTAAACAAAACACAACAATAGGAGAACATACCACCATCAACGACAGTATAGTTATAGAAAAGGATGTTACCATTTACAATTATGTGGATATAGAAACCAATGTGCTTATCAAAAAAGAAACAACTATTGGGAATGGTGTTTTTATAGGTAAAAACGCAATAATCAGCAAAGAAATAACCATAGGAGAATTAGCTATTATAAGAGAAAATGCAGAAATAAACGATAAAGTGAAAGTGGGCAACAAAAACATTATTGCTAAAGCGGCAAAAGTTAAAAATAATACAGAAACAGGAAAAGAAGTGTTAGTTGAAGAAAATATT
>PCUH01000160.1:0-3013 GCA_002770955.1 Flavobacteriales bacterium CG18_big_fil_WC_8_21_14_2_50_32_9
TCAAATCAAGCGAGGAAGGCATTCGAAGATAACTTTACTTTTGAAACAAGCTTTGAGAATGCTATAAACTTAGTTAAAAAAGAAATAAAAAATTAATGTGCGGTATAGTCGGTATATTCTCTAATCAAAATTCACTTCATCAAAAAATTGATGAGGCAATTAATAACATACATCATCGTGGTCCCGATTTTCAAACTTCAAAAAAGATTAATAAAAATTTAAGTTTTGGTCATGCAAGATTAGCTATTGTTGATTTAAATGAGCGTTCACATCAACCATTCTATGACGCTAAAACTGGTAATTATATTATTTTTAATGGTGAAATTTATAATTACAAAGAACTAAAAAAGCTTTTGCCTCACAGGGAGTTTCATACCAATTCCGACACTGAAATTTTACTTTATTTATTGTCAGACCTAAACCCAAAAGAAGTATTGAATCAATGCAACGGTATGTTTGCTTTTGCATTATGGAAAGAAAAAGAACAAATGTTGGTGTTGGGCAGAGATCGTTTTGGCAAAAAGCCACTGTTTTTCACTCATAATTCAGAGGGATTAAAATTTGCATCAGAATCAAAAGCATTAAGACCTTTAGGAGTAAATTTTGAAGTGAATCATGAAGCTGTTATTAATTATATTTTTGAAATTACCATTGGAAAAAATGAACAAAGTTTTTTTAAAGATATTTACCAATTAAAAAACGGTTGTTTGGCTATTTATACTATTAATCATGAAGGAAATATAATACATGAAAAAACAGAACGGTATTGGAATTATCCAAAACAAACAAGAAAAATTTCTTATTTAGACGCAGTTGATGAATTTAGAAGTTTAATTAAGAAGGCTGTAAATACAAGACTAGCGGAAGAAGTTGATTTCGCGATTATGATATCAGGAGGTTTAGATTCATCTACTATTGCATCATTTGCAGCAGAATTTAATCCCGATAAGAAAATTACAAGTATCTCTGCAATTTATCCTGGTGATGAAAAAGATGAAAGTTACTATGCAAAAATGGTAACAGAAAAATATAAAAACCTTAATCCTGTATGGATTGACGACATCGACCATAAAAAATTTAATGAAACAATAAAAAGCGTCATTTATCATTTAGAATGTCCTATTGCTGATGGATCATTAATAGCACAACATGTTTTAATGAAAAAAATAAGTGAAATGGGTATTAAGGTAATCCTTTCAGGTAATGGAGGTGATGAAGTTTTAGCTGGCTATCTCACAATTTTTAATCCTCCAAAAGAAATTGAAGATTTAAAAGCAGGAAAGCTGTCAATCCCATCAGTGAGAACATTCTACCACATGTTACCTAATAACATAAAAAATTACATCTATAGAAACAAGCATAAAAAATTAGGTATTTTAACTTATAATCACATTTTAGGCAAAATATGGAAAAGGTTTACTGACTATGGAACTAATGATTTGTTAAACAATTATCTTATCAATGGATTGGAACATTGGACTTTACCAAACTTAATGTGGTATGAAGACAGGAACTCAATGGCTGCTTCTATAGAAAGTAGATGTCCGTTCTTAGATTTCCAATTAGTAGAGTTTTTACTCCAACTTCCTGCTTCATTTAAAATAGAAAAAGGTTTTAGTAAACAAATATTGCGTGACGCTGCTAAAGGGATTGTGCCCCAACCTATATTAGACAGAACAGATAAACAAGGATTTCATGCTCCTACTGATAAATGGGTGGAGCATATTGATAAAAATTTCTTAAAAGATTTAGATTTTAAAACAGAGTTTGATTACTTAAACCTTTCTAAAATTGAAAAGGCTCCGTTTCGAATGTTTTGGAGAACATATACGTTATATTTGTGGTACAAAGAATTTATAAAGAAGGAATAACTAATCTTATTTCATTAAATTAAAAAATAAAAAAAGAAGTTATTGATGACGAATAAGCCACTAACCATATTAGTTTCTATTATTTACTTCTTTTATTGCTATTTGCTAAAAGATTACATCTTCTATTCCTCTTTAGGACTTGCGTTTAGCTTGTATATTTTTATTGATTTTGTATCTAAACTAGGAAAAACATTTCCATTAAAAGAGTTTATTGTTTTAATTGCCTCCATACAATGGATAGTTGGTGCAAAAATTTCTTATTCGTTTGGAAAAGCTCACCACAAATATTATATGTATGTGGAAGAAGATGTATATATGAGCTACGTTGTTCCTGGTGTAATAGCGATGACACTCGGTTTGTTTATTATTCGTAATCACTTGTCTATTGATAACATTAAAAATTCACTTTCAACAACATCAAAAAAATCTCATTTAACTATTGCCTACACATTAGTTATTATTGGCTTATTAGCAAGTGTTTCTAATAAATTCATCAGTATTGGAGGGTTAGCTTTTGTTTTATATTTAGCCTCATTATTATTGTATGTTGGTATAGGTTATTTGTTTTTTATATTACCCAAATACAAGTGGTATTTATTTTTCATTACACTCGGAATTACCTTTATCACTTCTTTAGGAAGTGGAATGTTTCATAACATGTTAATCATCGCTTCTTTTTTTATTTTTTTAGTTACCCCTAAAAACACCTCCTTCACCACAAAGTTGGCTGTTATTTTCTTTGGTACTTTTTTTATTTACATGTTACAAGTGGTAAAAAAAGAATTTAGAGAAATTATTTATAGTGGGAAAAAAGTAAATCCTGTAGAAGTTTTTTATGATTTAATAGAAAGAGAATTTTTAGTGGAGAAAGAAACAGCAGCTCAACCTCTTGGTGCCTTTCAACAAAAAAAAGAGGAAGAAAAAGAATCAGATGCCAACAATAGGTTAAATCAGGGTTGGATAATTAGTCGGGTGTTATATAATGTACCCGCTAAAAAACCATTTCTAGCAGGTAGAACCATTAATGAAGCCATAGAAGCCAGTTTATTGCCTCGGTTTTTGGCTCCTGACAAAGCTGGAGCAGATCAGGCACTTATCAATTTTAAAGAGATTACGGGGTTAGGTTTATCAAAGAATGCCTC
>PCUH01000160.1:3029-3316 GCA_002770955.1 Flavobacteriales bacterium CG18_big_fil_WC_8_21_14_2_50_32_9
ATCGCAGAGTTTTACGCTAATTACGGTATTGTTGTCGGCTGGATAGCCATGTTTATTTATGGCTTATTGATTTCTTTAACCATTACATTTATCATTAAAGTATTAGGTAAGAATTCTTATCTAATAGTAATTTGGTTAATTCTTTTTTTCTTTCAAGTGGTTAAAGCAGAAACCGACTTTATTAAAATTTTTAATCACCTTGTAAAATCCATTATCTTCTTTATGATATTAAATGTCGGATTATCTTTTATTGGTATTCAACTATTCAGTTCTAGTAACCAAAAAGA
>PCUH01000160.1:3327-5089 GCA_002770955.1 Flavobacteriales bacterium CG18_big_fil_WC_8_21_14_2_50_32_9
AATTATTCACACCGTCATTGCGAGCGAAACGCAGTGTAGTGAAGAAATCTGCTTAATCAAAGTCCAGCTCCCTACTCTCTTTCCAACGCTTTGGCATCGCAATGACGATAGCAAATTTTTTTTACTATTGGTTACCATTTATTTGTGTAATAAGTGTTAATTTGCGTTTTTCTTAAATTTAATTCATGTTTAAAAAAATTGCTGTTCCAATAAGGTATATTTATACTCATCCGCTTACTAAAGATAGTAAATTGTCTGCCTTGCTAAGGTTTTTTAACTGGCAAATATCTTCTCGTTTAAGTAAAAATAGTCAACAAGTAAAATGGATAGACAATTTAAAAATCTCCATGCATAAAGGAATGCACGGTGCTACAGGTTGTATTTATGTAGGATTACCTGAATTTAATGACATGTCGTTTTTACTTCATTTTTTAGATGCAAAAAGTAATTTTATTGATATAGGTGCAAATGTTGGCGTTTATTCACTTTTAGCTGCTGGGATTAAAAAAAGTACAACTGTTGCCATTGAGCCTATACCTCAAACTTTTCAATACTTAACAAACAACATACAACTTAACCAATTAGAAAACTTAGTAAGCTGTTACAATATAGGGTTGTCTGATAAAAAAGGTGAACTTCATTTCACTAAAGATAAAGATACCATTAACCATGTTACAGACATTAAATCCGAAAATACTATTAGTGTAAAAGTAGATACCTTAGACAACTTACTTTCTAACACTGCTCTGTCATCTACCCTAATAAAGCTAGATGTAGAAGGTTTTGAATATCACGTCCTTTCAGGAGGAACCAACACATTGAATAATGAAAACGTAATGGCTTTAATTGTAGAACTTAATGGGAGTAGTAACAAATACGATTTAAGTGATGAAATGGTAGATAAAAAATTAATGGATTATGGTTTTGAGAAATATGATTATAACCCTTTTAATAGAGAATTAAAAGCATTAACTCAATTTCATAATGAAGCTAATACTTTATACGTCAGAAATTCTAAACTTAATGCAGTTAAAGAAAAGCTTAAAGCTGCTCCACCTTTTCAAATATTGAATAAAACAATATAATAAATCATCTTGTAGTGTTAAATTTACACAATGAAAAAAAAAGTAACCTATTTTCTTTCTCATCCTATTCAGTATCAAACCCCTTTACTACAAAAATTAAATACTGTTGAGAAAATAGATTTACAAGTAATTTATTTTACAGACCATACCATAGGAGGATTAGATAGGCAATTTGGAATAAATGTTACTTGGGATATCCCATTATTAAGTGGTTATAATTATATTTTTCTAAAGAATTATGCTAAAAACCCCGCTGTTTCAGGAAAGTTTTGGGGACTTATCAATTGGGGAGTCTTTAATTATTTAATTAAAAATAAGCCAGATGTTATCATTATGCATGGATGGGGTTATTTTTCAAATATACTCTTATTAATACTAGCTACTATCTTAAGAACTAAGGTGATTATGCGTGCTGAAAGCCCCTTAAAACAAGAAAAAGATAAAGGAAAATTAAATACCTTGCTAAAAAAAACAATAATCAAACTTTGTTCGTCTTTTGTTTATCTCGGTAAAGAAAACAAAGCATTTTATAAATCTATGGGAGTAAAAGAACATCAACTTTTCTATGCTCCATATTGTGTGGATAATGAAAGATTTATTGAAACCGCCAAACAATTTAATAGGGTAACAGATGATATTAGAATAAAATACCAAATCCCAACTAAAAACAGAATTGC
>PCUH01000073.1:0-541 GCA_002770955.1 Flavobacteriales bacterium CG18_big_fil_WC_8_21_14_2_50_32_9
AAAGAATTAAAAGTTATACCACCAATAATGTGGTTGTTCCAGAAAAACGACTGGTAGAATTTAAAGAAGCCTTGATTTTTGCTTTTTTAGGTGTGCTGCGTTTCCGAAATGAAGTAAATTGCTTGGCTTCGGTTACTGGAGCTAAACAAGATAACATTGGTGGGAGTGTTTATTCAAAAACTAGTAATTAGTTGTTAGGTTTTAGGAATTAGTAAATTCATTCTATTTCTTCAACTTTCCATTCAGGGTTGTTAGCATTTTTAACAACATAAATTGTAATGTCCTTAAATTTTTTATCTCCTATAACAGTTAAATTGATTGTCGCACTGCCATACTCACCATTTGAGTCTATTGTCTTTTGAATTCCGCCAGTTGGAATTAGTCCAAACTCTGTAATATTTCCTAATTCAGTTTCAAGGTTAGCATCATTAATAAGATAGGTTTTTGCAGCTAGATATGCGTCCGTGAATGGAATAACAACGGATAAGATTGTATTAACGACCAAAATAAAAATGATGAATCCTATTCCTATTTTTTCGAA
>PCUH01000073.1:706-848 GCA_002770955.1 Flavobacteriales bacterium CG18_big_fil_WC_8_21_14_2_50_32_9
TTTTTATTTATGAGTATAATTAAACACAAAAATAATATTGTTTTGAACTATTCTACACTTACTACAATGCGAAATGTGTGCAAATTCAAAGGGTTGTTGAATATCAAAAAGAGGCAAAGAAGGTGCTAGTTTAAACAACCTA
>PCUH01000073.1:962-1113 GCA_002770955.1 Flavobacteriales bacterium CG18_big_fil_WC_8_21_14_2_50_32_9
GTTTTAATGATTGTTTTTACAAACATTTTTTTTACAAAATAGAATTTACTCTTTTTTATATATACTTTATTATCAATAACTTCATAATAAAAAGGACAATCATTCAACACGTTGTTATTAGAACGTGGAGTTGCTGAAACCGTATATGGAA
>PCUH01000073.1:1161-5737 GCA_002770955.1 Flavobacteriales bacterium CG18_big_fil_WC_8_21_14_2_50_32_9
CTTGAACAACCAACCGAGAGCAAGTAGTTCCCGTAAGCTCAAAAGGACCATATTTTATAGCCTCACGAGCTTGCATTTCTTTTGCTTTTTTATACGCTTTCTCAAAATTAATGTGATGAACAATAGAGGCAGTTAATCTTCCTGTGCCATGGCAAGCCTTGTTGTTGTATCGTTCTAATAGTATTTCGTTAATGTTTTTTATTTCGTTATTTTCAATTATAGCTTTTAGTGGCATTTCAACATCTGGATCCGTTTCTTTATCTCGCACTCGTCCGTGTTTTATAGGCGTATGATACCTGCCAAAATCAAAATAGTGAGCATCTCCATTACTATGATTTATTAAAATTAAAGCAGCATGACCAGCATTATAGTAACCTTCTTTATCAATAGCTCCAACCCATTTCATAGGATAGTCATACCATTTTCCTTCATGGGTTACTTTAGTGTCTGGCCAAGCCAAAGCAAGTATGGTAGCATTATTTTGATGCATAAAATAAATCTAATTACAAAAATAAGGTTAAAGTTAAGTATTTAAATTATCTTTTCAATATTCAAATTGTCTATTTGGTAACACATCTTCATATTTTTGATATTCAGTATTCAGTCTCCAATCTTTAATACGAAATCTCTAATCTCCAATCTTCTATCCGCACATTTAAATAGTGTTAATATGTTTTCAAAAAAAAGCACTTGAAAAATGCTTCAATTTATTGTTGTTCCTAAATTTGTACGTTTATTTTTAAATCGAAAAATGATAGTATTTTTTAAGACTCAAACAAGCAAAATTATAGCTGTTCAATACAGTGAATCTTATAAAAATGAAGATATACCAAAACTCAATTGGTTATTAGCAGCCGAAAAATTAGAAGAAGAAAGTATTTCAGGTTTTTTTGTTGGACCTCGAGCTGAAATGGTTTCTCCTTGGAGTACCAATGCAGTTGAAATCACACAAAATATGGGAATTTCCTCTGTTATTCGAATGGAAGAATTTAAAATAGAAAATTCTGGAAAAGCAGTATATGATAAAATGTTGGAAGTGTTATACACTCAATTAAATCAAGAATTATTTACTATTAATATTCAACCTGAACCTATAAAATATATTGATGATATTGCGGCATATAGTCAGCAGGAAGGATTGGCATTGAGCGATGAAGAAGTAACCTATTTGGATAACGTAAGTAAAAAAAACAATAGAAAATTAACAGATAGTGAAGTATTTGGCTTCTCACAAGTGAACTCAGAACACTGTCGTCATAAAATTTTTAATGGCACTTTTATTATTGATGGAAAGGAAAAACCTGCTTCTTTGTTTAGCTTGATTCGAAAAACATCGGAACAAAACCCCAATACCATAGTTTCGGCTTATAAAGACAATGTGAGTTTTGTGCAAGGACCAAAAGCCATGCAGTTTGCTCCAAAAACACAACATCAATCCGATTTTTTTGAAGTTACTGAAATTGACACCGTTTTATCTCTGAAAGCAGAGACCCATAATTTTCCAACCACAGTAGAGCCATTTAATGGTGCTGCCACAGGTTCAGGAGGAGAAATTAGAGATAGAATGGCTGGAGGACAAGGCAGTGTGCCTATGGCAGGAACGGCAGTTTATATGACTGCTTATTCTCGGTTAGAAAAAGACCGTGCATGGGAACAATCTATGCCCGAAAGACCATGGTTGTATCAATCACCCATAGAAATTTTAATTAAGGCTTCCAATGGAGCTTCTGATTTTGGAAATAAATTTGGACAACCTCTTATTAATGGCTCTGTGTTTACGTTTGAACATACCGAAAATCAAAAAAAATACGGATATGACAAAGTAATCATGCAAGCCGGTGGGATTGGATATGGAAAACTGGCGAATGCTCAAAAGAAAACACCAAAAAAAGGAGATAAAATTGTTGTGTTGGGAGGAGATAACTATCGAATAGGAATGGGTGGTAGTGCTGTATCTTCTGTTGCTACAGGAGAATATAGCAATGCTATTGAATTAAATGCGATTCAGCGTTCAAATCCAGAAATGCAAAAAAGAGTTTCTAACGCCATTCGTGCTTATGTAGAATCAACAAAAAACCCAATAATTTCTATTCACGACCATGGTGCAGGTGGGCATTTGAATTGTCTATCTGAATTAGTTGAAGAAGTAGGAGGGACAATAGATTTACGAAAATTACCCATTGGAGACCCAACTTTGTCAGCCAAAGAAATTGTTGGAAATGAATCGCAAGAACGTATGGGATTGGTTATTAAAGCGGAGGATGTTTCTTTGTTAGAAGCAATTTGCAAGCGAGAAAGAGCCCCAATGTATGTGGTTGGAGAAATTACTGGCGACCAACATTTTAAGTTTGAAGATAAACAAACAGGAGAAAATCCCATCGATTTAAAAATTGAGGATATGTTTGGTAAACCTCCAAAAACAGTGATTACAGATACTACTGTAATTACAAAATTCAAAGAGGTGGATTATAATTCCAACAAAATTAAAGACTATATTAAGCAAGTGTTGCAACTAGAATCCGTTGCTTGTAAAGATTGGTTAACCAACAAAGTAGATAGATCTGTAACAGGAAAGGTTGCCAAGCAACAAACAGCAGGTGAGTTACAATTGCCGTTAAACAATTTAGGAGCGGTAGCAATAGATTATAAAGGAGAAAAAGGAATAGCCACTGCTTTAGGCCATGCTCCTGTAGCTTCGCTCATTAGTCCTAAAAATGGAAGTAAGTTAGCAATAGCAGAAGCATTAACCAATTTGGTTTGGGCACCGTTGGAAGATGGACTGAAATCAGTTTCTTTAAGTGCCAACTGGATGTGGCCCTCAAAAAATAATGGAGAAGATGCTCGTTTATATGAAGCAGTGGAAGCTGTGAGTGATTTTACTTGTGAATTAGGAATTAATATTCCAACTGGAAAAGATTCGCTTTCAATGGTGCAGAAATATCCTAAAGAAAAGGTGTATGCACCTGGAACAGTTATTATTACTGCATCAGCAGCAGTTAGTGATGTTAAAAAAATTGTAGAGCCTGTATTGGTGAACGATGAAGATACATCGCTCATTTTTGTGGATTTTTCAAGTGAAAAATTTGAATTAGGAGGAAGTGCTTTCGGACAAATTGTTAATCGATTAGGAACTACAACTCCAACAGTATCCGATAGTAATTATTTTGTAAGGGCGTTTAATACCATCCAAAAATTGATTAAAGAAGACAAAATTTTAGCTGGACACGATATTTCCTCGGGAGGGATAATAACTACCTTACTCGAAATGAATTTTGCAAATCAAAAAGGTGGTGTTATCATTAATTTAAACTCCTTTGACGAAACAGAGTTGGTTAAAATTCTTTTCAGTGAGAATCCAGGCGTAATCATTCAGGTAAAAGACAGCCATAAAGTGGTTTCCGAATTAGGAAAAAATGGAGTTCATGCACATATTATTGGAAATGTAATCAATGAGCGTTGTTTAAAAATTAAGCTCAATGCAGCTCAATTAAATTTAGATATTGATGAATATCGTGATGTTTGGTTCAAAACTTCTTATTTGTTAGATAAAAAACAAACCTTAGAAAACTTAGCAACAGAACGATTTGAAAATTATAAAAATAATGCTATTTCGTTTAAATTTCCTTCTCATTTTACAGGAAAATTAGCAGATTATGCTATTGCTCACAGTAGAAAAAATAGCACAGGAACTAAAGCTGCAATTATTAGAGAAAAAGGAGTGAATGGCGATAGAGAAATGGCTTATTCTTTATTTTTAGCTGGTTTTGATGTGAAAGATGTACACATGACAGATTTAATTTCAGGAAATGAAGATTTATCAGATGTAAATATGATTGTTTTTGTAGGAGGATTTTCCAATTCAGATGTGTTGGGCTCGGCAAAAGGATGGGCAGGAGCATTTTTGTATAATACAAAAGCCAAACAAGCATTAGATAATTTTTATAAACGTGAAGATACTTTGAGTTTGGGTGTTTGCAATGGTTGTCAATTAATGATGGAATTGGGCTTAGTGAAATCGAAAGGACAAACTCAACCAATGGCTCATAATCAATCAGGTAAATTTGAATCTACCTATTTAAGTGTTCAAGTTGCCAAAAACAATTCGGTAATGCTTACAACATTGTCAAACAGTCAACTAGGGATTTGGGTTGCACATGGCGAAGGAAAATTTTTATTTGAAGGAAGTGAAGAAGAATATAACATTGTGTTGAAATATGCGGGTACTAAATATCCAGCCAATCCCAATGGTTCGGAATACAATACTGCTGGTATCGTTTCTGATTGTGGTCGTCATTTAGCCATGATGCCTCATTTAGAAAGAACTATTTTTCCGTGGCAAACTGGTTTTTATCCTTTAGATAGAAAAAAAGACGAAATAACACCTTGGATAGAAGCATTTGTGAATGCAAGAAAATGGGTGGAGAAGGTAAATAAATAAAAATAAAAAATTAATCAAAGGTTGTTTTTCTCTTTAATTTTTCCCCAAGACCAGTTAAATTCATAGTTGGAATAGTTATGGTTTTTAACCCCGAAAGAGCTGTTAAAGCAGATATGTATGCTCTGATATAAGGAAAGA
>PCUH01000277.1:0-1315 GCA_002770955.1 Flavobacteriales bacterium CG18_big_fil_WC_8_21_14_2_50_32_9
TGATAACTTGAAAAACAAGGTGTTTGATAAATAACAAAAAGTTAAAAAAAATGAATTTTCTGTATTGATTAGATTAGTTTTTGAAATGTTTGCCACCATTTGTCTGGCATTTCATTATTGGATGCTGTTTGATAATCCTTGTAAGAACATGGAACTAATAAATGACGTTCGTATTTGATTTTTGAATGAATAGGATAAGGTATGTCCATCCACCACCTATCGCTTTTATCACTTTTATAAAAAATTAAATCGTGTTTTCCATCTAATATGGTAACAAGATACTTTGTATAATTTGTTCTGCTTCCTATTGGGAAATCATTTTTTCTTGAATTTACTCCTTCAATAAAATACCATATCATTTGGGCAACACTATGAACTGTTTGGTTGTTGATATCTATTTCTGGATTCACTTCATAAAACCCAATAGATGTAAGTTTGTCGCTCATTCCTGCATAGCGTGCAAGTTGGCAAGCTTGTTCTCCATAAAATCCGTTTGGAGATGCATTCTTATTTGCTGGAGCTTCTGATTGCCGGACTGACGATATATCAAAACTAACGAAATCTGCATTTCTAATAATAGGTTCTGCTTCTTCCATGTTTTTTTGGATTTGTCCTAATCGGTAAGCATCAAAGTAAAGTTTTTCTATTAAACCCAACTCTTCTTTTGAAACAAAATAGGATTGATATCCTATATTAGCATAATTAAATAAAAAGTTGGGTTGGTGAAGTACAATTTTAGTTAAAAAGTTATTTGCATTTATTCCATCATTGGCTTCTCCAAAATTAAGTTTTGAATCTATTGTAACTAAATTTACGGTTTGTTCTAATTTTTGATATGCTAAAAAATTAGCATAAGTCAAATCCTGACTTCCCCCAATCATTAATGGAATGATTTTGCGTTTTACAAGATTTTCAATAATTGCACTAAGAGCAAAATAAGTATCATTAACTGTTGCTCCTCTTTTTAAGTTTCCAAAATCGACTATTTTTTTATTTCCTGGAGTTATGAGTTGATAAAGGTATTTTCTTATTAAATTAGGAGCTGATGCACAACCTTTGTTGTCGTAGGTATTCCTATCTTCTTCAACACCTATTATAGCTATAGATATTCCTTCTAAATCGTTTTGTTCGGCATTAAATAAAAGTATATTAGTTGCAAGTTGATTTTCATTATAATCAAAAGCAAAAATATCTTGTTGAAGATCTATGGGATTGAAGTAGTCTGAAAAGTTCATGTCAAAGTTAGTCTTTATAGTTTATAAAGTTGGAAGTTATTTTTACATTATTACATTTTCAAATTGCTACATTTACTACA
>PCUH01000277.1:1333-6329 GCA_002770955.1 Flavobacteriales bacterium CG18_big_fil_WC_8_21_14_2_50_32_9
TCACTTCATCCCGTCCCGATAACTATCGAAAGCTTTCGGGATTTTGTTCGGAATGACGTTAACACCTAACCACTAACACCTAATTACTAACTCCTAACACCTTATTTCTTTTTCTTCTTGCTTTTTGCTTTAGTTTTGTTCGCTATCAATTTTTCTACATCTTCTAAGGTCATTTTTTCCACATTTGTATCTTTTGGTAGCTCAATTTTAGTTTTTCCTTTCACAACATTAAATCTTCCCCAACGTGCTTTTTGAACAGAAATACCTTTGCTTTCCCAATTATGTATGTATTTGTCTTTTTCTTTTTGGAGTTTATCTTCAATTAAAGCTTTAATATCATCGTCTGAAAGATTATCAAAGTTATATTTTTTGCTTACATTAATAAATATATTGTTCCATTTAATAAAAGGCCCAAACCTTCCCACTCCTTTTTGAACGGGTAGTTTATTGTAATGTGTTATTGGGGCGTCTGCATTTTGTTTCTCTTTAATTAACTCAATTGCTCTATTTAAAGTAACTGAAGTGATTTCTTCTCCTTTTGGTATGGACACAAATTTTTCTTGATATTTTATATAAGGTCCAAATCTACCGTGAGCAACAACAATGTCTTCATTTTCATGTTTTCCAAGTATTTTTGGGAATTGAAATAATGTTAAGGCTTGTTCTAAAGTAATGGTAGAGATGTTCTGGTCATGTTGAAGGCTTGCAAATTTTGGTTTTTCTTCGTCTTCCGTTTTTCCAATTTGAATCATTGGTCCAAATTTTCCAATTCGGGCAATAACTTGTTTTTTTGACGTTGGGTCTATTCCAAGCAATCTTTCTCCGCTTGCTCTATCTGCATGTTCTAACGTATTCGTGATTTGTGTGTGAAAAGGGGTATAAAAATCGGAAATCATATCTGTCCATTTTTTCAATCCTTCAGCAACTTCATCAAACTCTTGTTCTACTTTTGCAGTAAAATTATAATCCAACACTTTCCCAAAATTTTCTACTAAAAAATCAGTAACTACAATACCAATATCAGTTGGAAACATTTTTTTCTTTTCAAAGCCAAAATTCTCTTTAAGCGTTTGTTGCTTCAGTTCGTTGTTTTTTAATGTTAAAACAACATAATTACGCTGCCCTCCATCCCTGTCTTCTTTTATGATATAACCTCGTTTTTGAACAGTTGAAATTGTTGGAGCATAAGTAGAAGGTCTGCCAATGCCTAATTCTTCTAATTTTTTAACCAAACTTGCTTCTGTATATCTTGGTGGATGGTTAGAATAGCGTTCAGTTGCAGAAATTTCGTTAGCAACAAGTGTGTCATTTATTTTAACTGGAGGTAAAATTCCTTCTTTATCTTCTTCAGCTTCGTCATCATTAGATTCTAAATAGACTTTTAAAAATCCTTCAAAAAGTAAGACTTCTCCTTTTGCCAAAAATTTTTCTTTTGTTGTTGAAATTTTTATGGTAATAGTTGTTTTTTCAAGTTTTGCATCGCTCATTTGAGAAGCAATGGTTCTTTTCCAAATTAAATCATACAATCGGGTTTGAGCACTATCACCACTAACTGAGTGTGCGTTCATGTAAGTTGGTCGGATAGCTTCATGTGCTTCTTGGGCTCCTTTAGATTTTGTTGTAAATTTTCTTACTTGTGAAAAAGCTTCTCCATAAGAAGTTGTAATTTCTTTTTTTGCTGCTCCAATGGCATCATTAGAAAGATTAACGGAATCTGTTCTCATGTAAGTAATCTTTCCAGATTCATATAATTTTTGAGCAACCGACATTGTTTGAGCAACTGAAAATCCTAATTTTCTGCTTGCTTCTTGTTGAAGGGTTGAGGTTGTAAATGGTGCTGCTGGAGATCTTTTTGATGGTTTTGTTTCTAAATCTTCTATTGAAAATTGAGCGTTTTTACAACTATTAAGAAATGTTTCTGCTTCTTGTTTTGTTTTAAAACGATGTGGCAATTCTGCTTTTATAGATGCTCCATCATTTGTTTGAAATTGAGCAACTACTTTATAAGCTGATTCGTGATTAAATTTTTCTATTTCTCGTTCACGCTCCACAATTAAACGCACAGCCACAGACTGAACCCTACCTGCAGAAAGTGATGGTCTAACTTTTTTCCATAAAACAGGTGATAATTCATATCCAACTAATCTATCTAACACTCTTCTTGCTTGTTGAGCATCTACTAAGTTTGTATCAATTTTTCTTGGATTTTCTATTGCTTTTGTGATGGCTGTTTTGGTTATTTCATGAAAAACAATACGTTTTGTTTTCTCTTCTTTCAAATCCAACGCCTCTAATAAATGCCATGAAATTGCCTCTCCTTCACGATCCTCATCCGAAGCCAACCAAACCATTTCAGCTTCTTTAGCCATTTTTTTAAGTTCGGCTACTAATTTTTTCTTATCCGAAGGAATTACATAATCTGGTTTGAAGTTGTTTTCAATATCTATTGATATATTTTTTCCTGGTAAATCTCTAATGTGTCCAAAACTAGATTTTACAGTAAACTCTTTTCCAAGAAATTTTTCTATAGTTTTGGCTTTGGCAGGAGACTCAACAATAACTAAATTTTTTGTCATGCTCATATTTTTAAAATCATTCTGTTTAATTATGAAATGATTTTTTGAATTTAAAGGTGCAAAGAAATGAAATAATATTCGTGATTTCCAACTTTTATTCTTTTTTACCTAAAGTAAAATAGGTTTATTGTTTTTTTTATAGTACCCCATAGTTTAATTATATGTTTGATATTAAATTAATTACAAATCACTAAACAATCTTTTTTCAATATAATTTAAGTTATTACTTTTGCTTAAAAAAATTAATGGAACAACTAAATCAAATTACTATAATAGGAACAGGAAACTTAGGCTCTTCTATTTTAAAAGGTCTAATTGAAAGTAAATCGTTTAATTTTCCTGATTTTACGCTTACAAGAAGAAATACAGATAAATTACTTTTTTTTCAAGAAAAAGGTTGTCGGGTAACTTCAAATAATATGGAAGCAATAACAAATGCTGATATTATTATTTTAGCCGTTTTGCCCCAAAAAATCAATGAAGTTTTACATGAAATTAAAAATTCCATTTCGGAAAATCAACTTGTTATTTCTGTAGTAACAGGCATAAAAATAAGTGAAATTCAACAAATAATTGGCACGTCTATTCCTGTTATTAGAGCCATGCCTAACTCAGCTATTGCTATAAGAGAATCTATGACTTGTATTGCTTCTTCTGAGCAATTTAAAACCCATGTACCAATTGTTCAACAATTGTTTGATAAGGTTGGTCAAACCATTATTATTAATGAAGAGCAAATGACATCTGCAACAGCTTTATGTGCTTGTGGAATTGCTTTTTTTCTTCGGGCAATAAGAGCTGCATCTCAAGGTGGAAATGAAATTGATTTTCATGCTAGCGAAGCTCTAAAAATGGCAGCCCAAACTGCTCGTGGTGCTGCAAGTTTATTGATTGCCAATCATTCTCATCCTGAAGATGAAATTGACAAAGTAACTTCACCGAAAGGTTGTACTATTGCTGGGCTAAATGAAATGGAACATAACGGGTTTAGTTCTTCTTTTATTAAAGGAATAACTGTTTCTGCTAAGCAAGCGAAAGAATTATACAAAAAGGATTAACCTGAGTCGATTATCAATACTCGTAAGGTAATACAGTAGAACGCTTATCTTTAGAAATAACTATCATAGAATGCATATTTCTAATTTCTTCAATTTGAGAAAGCTTTTCTTTCACTAATCGGTCGAAAGCAGCAATGTCTTTCACAATTATTTTTAAGAGGTAATCTGCTTGACCTGTAACATTGTAGCACTCCATAATTTCATCAATTTCACCAATTTGTTCGATAAAATTGTTTATCGCATTATCTCGTTGACGAATTAAAGAAATTTGCATAAAAGCACACAGCCCTAAATGAAGTTTTGATTCGTTTACTAGAGCGTGATAACTCTCAATAAACCCTTTTGATTCTAATTTTTTTACCCGCTCAAGCGTTGGTGCAGGTGAAAGTGCAATGTCTTTTGATAGTTGTAAATTGGTGATTTTCGCATTTTCTTGAAGTTTTTTAAGTATCTTCAAGTCTATTTCATCTAGTTTCATAATTTTAATGATTACCTTTTTTCTTGAGACAATATTAAATAAATTCAATGTTAAATTTTACTCTTTAATGTTAAATTTACAATTAAATTTCAGTTCTAAATTAAAGCATATAAAACTGGCTTACTGGGAGAGGCATCGCTTTCAAAACTTGCTATTTGAATATTAAGTAAGTATTTTCCATCTAAAATGGAGTCAGCTACAAAAATTAATTCTGAAATGGTTCTGTGAGCTTGTGTATTTTGTGGATATTCCCAAAAAGCATGGTGTGCTTTTAGTGCTCCTCCATCTTCTTCTTTGTCAATAGATGGTGAATCTATTAACAAATGGTTGATGCCATTTTTGGTTAAAAATAGAACTGCGTCTTCTTCTATATAAGTTGGATTGGTGTTGGAATATTGCATGGTTTTTTTAGCTTCATCATTTGGTAATGTTCTAAATATTATGGCTTCCGTATCCGTTGGTTGCCAAAGTTGTTTTATCTGTTTCAATGTTATAACACTATCATTTTCTATTTTTTCAGGCACTATTGAAATTACATCTGCTAAAAAGAAAAAATGTTTTAAACATTGATTGATGGTATATGGCTCCTTACTAATATGTCCCACACACTCTGTATGTGTTCCATGTCCGTGGGGATTAAAAAAAATGTTTCTAAAGTTTACTGCTCCACCCAAATTCACATCTCCTACAAAACCATTCTCCATTACGGGAGTAAACTCAGGTTTAGAAACATACCAAGCAGTAATATTTTCTGGTGTATTACTTAAAGGCAATGAAATATCTATCGGTTGAGATAAATCTACATTGTATTTTTTTCCTTGATGAGTGATGGTTGTTATCATTTATGATTGTTTTTGCCACGAATACACGAATACATCCTTTTT
>PCUH01000289.1:0-21595 GCA_002770955.1 Flavobacteriales bacterium CG18_big_fil_WC_8_21_14_2_50_32_9
ATGACATTACACTGAGTACTCCCATTCCTACACCTATTGAATTAGTTTCTTTTATTGGAAAAGGACTTACACCTACATCTAACTTATTGGAATGGATAACATCTTCTGAAATAAATAATGATTTTTTTACCTTAGAACGAAGTACAGATGCTATTCATTTCGAAGCCATTTCTACCATTAATGGAGCGGGAAATTCCTCCATAGTGTTGAACTATAAATATGTAGATATGCTTCCTATAGAAAATGTCTCTACTTATTATTACCGCCTCAAACAAACCGATTTTGATGGACAATTTGAATATTTTGATGTGATTGCAATAGCAAGAAAAAATACCAATAAATTAAATGTTTTTTACTACAACAAGCAGTTGCACTTTTCTGATGACCATACAAAAGAATTTTCGGTTACAGTTTTAGATGTTTCTGGTAGAATTATTTATGAAAATAAACAAGCTACAACCAAAGTTAATCTTGATTTTTTAACACAAGGCATTTATATCTATCAACTAAGAACTAACAACACCGTTTTATCCAATAAAATAGTAGTTCAATAAGAAAAGTAGTTTGATGTCTTTTCTTAGACAAATTTTAACATTTTCATTAATGTAATTTTACTTAACAAATTTACGTAAGGATTTATGTAATTATTGTTAATAATTTTTTCATTTTTCAAAAAAATCATACGCTTTGGCTATTGATTTAATCCCCAGTCGAGTTTCTTGTTTTTTCGGCTGGGGATTTTTGTTTTTGTACTTTTGTATTTTTAAATATAAATTCCTTGACCATTTCAAAACATAATTTTTCAATTTTTCCTAATTCAACTTCTTTAATAGTGGTTATTCCTTGTTTTAATGAGTTAAATCTAATAAATGCACTCCAAAGCCTTTTGAACTGTGATGCAACAATAAATCATGTTGAAGTTATCACAGTTATAAATGCATCAGAAAATGAAAAACAAGAAGTGTTGCAACAAAATAATAAAACCTTGATTGAAGCATTAAATTGGACAGAAAATAGTGGGCGAAAAAACATCCATTTTTCATTTATTGAAGCAACTAACTTACCTGAAAAAGATGCAGGAGTTGGGTTGGCAAGAAAAATAGGTATGGACGAAGCCTACAACCAATTTTTAGCAATAAAAAATTCTGATGGCGTTATTGTTTGTTTTGATGCCGATGCCACTTGTTCCGCAAATTATTTAGCAGAAATCGAAAACCATTTTAAAATACATACTAAAACAACTGGTTGTTCTATTCATTTTGAACATCCGGTTGAAGGAAACGAATATCCACAAGCAATTTATAATGGGATTGTTCAGTATGAATTGTATTTGCGTTATTACAAAGAAGCACTACATTTTATTGGGCTGCCTTATGCTTTTCACACCGTTGGTTCGAGCATGGCTGTTCGGGCTAGTGTTTATAAAAAACAAGGCGGAATGAACAAGAAAAAAGCTGGAGAAGATTTTTATTTTTTACAAAAAGTAATTCCTCTTGGAAATTTTTCTGAAATTAATTCGGCAACTGTTTTTCCATCACCTAGAATTTCAGAAAGGGTTCCTTTTGGTACTGGTAGAGCCATGCAACAATGGATAAACAATGATCAGAAAGTACTTTTAACTTATAATTTTACTTCATTTTTAGATTTAAAAGTGTTTTTTGATAAAAGTGAACAGTTTTTTACTGAAGATGATGTTGAACTTCCTGAAAGTATCCAGTTATTTTTGTACGAAATTAATTTCAATGAAAACTTGATTAAAATCAGGGCAAATTCAACAGATAAAAATCATTTTAAAGTATTGTTATTCAAATGGTTTAATGCTTTTAAAACATTAAAATATTTGCATTTTTCAAAAGCTAATTTTTATGAAAATGAATCCATACTAATTGCATCGAATAAATTAGCAACTAAAATTGGAGTAGCTCTTCAAAATGAAGCTATAAGTATGTTAATTGCGTATCGTAATTTTCAACAATTAAGAAAAAATAGCCATGAATACACGAATAAAAAGTATGTCTAAAACAGATTTGATAGTAATTTTAGGAGTAACCGCCACAGGAAAAACCAAGTTAGCTACGCATTTAGCTGAAAAGATAAATGGTGAGGTAATTAGTGCCGATTCTCGTCAGGTTTATAAAGGTATGGACATTGGAACTGGCAAAGATTTGAATGATTTTGTGGTAAACAATAAACAAATTCCTTATCATTTAATTGACATTAAAAATGCGGGAGAAGAATATAATGTATTTGAATTTCAAAAAGATTTTTTGGATGCTTATAAAACAATAACCGATAAAAATAAACAGGCTATTTTGTGCGGAGGAACTGGTTTATACCTCGAAGCAGTGCTGAAGGGTTATCGTATGTTAGCAATTCCAGAAAATATCGAACTCAGAAAAGGATTGGAAACGAAAAGCAACCAAGAATTAGTAGAATTGCTAAAAAAACTTAAACAGTTGCATAATAAAACAGATATAGAAAATCATGAAAGATTAATTAAAGCCATTGAAATTGCAACTTATCAGAAAGAAAATCAACACATAATCAACGATTTTCCTAAATTTAATTACCAATTGTTTGGAATCCATTTTGAGCGTTTTATCATAAAAGAAAGAATAACAACACGATTAAAACATCGATTAGAAAATGAAGACATGATAGGAGAGGTGAAGATGCTATTGAAAAATGGTGTTCACCCCGAAAAACTTAAATTTTATGGATTGGAATATAAATTAGTTACCGCTTATCTTTTAAATGAAATAACTAAAAATGAGTTGTTTACAAAATTAAACATTGCCATACATCAGTTTTCAAAACGCCAAGCTACATGGTATCGAAAAATGGAAAAAAATGGATTCAACATTAACTGGATAAATGGCAATTTAAGTATAGAGGAAAAAGTGAATGAAGTGATAAAAAGTTTAGGAGTTTAAATCTTAGATTGTAAACTTTTCCAACCACCTCCATTATAAACCTGTGTGTAGCCTTGAGATTTTAAATATCTTTTTGCCATCCCACTTCGTGCCCCAGATGCACAACAAGTTACAATTGGACGGTTTTTATCTTTTAATTTGTTTATATTTTTATGTAACACATCCACAGGGATATTTATTGATTTTTTAATATTTCCTGCTTTAAACTCGTTGTTGGTTCTAACATCAAGAATAAGTGCATTTTGCTTGAGTAGTTCCGTAAAATCTATTTTTGGACCAAATCCAAACAATTGTTTTAGTGTAGATAACATTGTTATTTTATTGATTTAGATTGATAAAAATTAACATCGAGCCATGAACCCGCATTACAACATTCAATGCCATTTTGTGTTAAAAACTGTTCAACCATACCACTTCTAGCACCAGAAGCACAACATAAAATCAGTGGTTGTTGAAATGATTTTACTTCTTCTATTCTGTTTGCTATTTCTTGTAAAGGGATGTTTCGAGAATCAGCAGCATTTCCAGCCATAAATTCATCAGGAGTTCTAACATCAATGATAGTTCCTTTTTTTTGAGTAATTAATTGTTCTATATTCATTTTTATTTTTGATAATTGGAAGCTGTTTATAAAGTCGAGAGTTTGAGTCAGAATGTTCGAGTTCGAGGTTTCGATAATCTAAAAATCAGAAATCCTGATAACTCCCGATCTATCGGGATGGGATGACTGATTTGAAGATTGAGAATAACAAAGAACTTAGCGAAGCGATCTCATGAAAACCTTAAAAAAACAATAAAAGTTTTGAATAAATCGGACAATATGGACAAACTCTAATTGAAAACAAAATTAGCTTAATTGTGAGATGTAATCTGTTACTTATGTTACAAAAGTGTGATTTTATTTCTTCCAAGCAAAACAATGCCCTCAACCTCTAATTGTTTCAACAATCTTGAAATTACAACTCTTGCTGTGCCTAATTCATTTGCCAATTGTTCGTGAGTGATAGAAATAGAATGCGTTTTATTTAATTCTGCTTTCTTTTTAATAAAATTGAGCATCCTTTCATCCATTTTTTTAAAAGCAATTGCATTAACAACTTCCAACAGCTCTTCAAAACGTTTGTGATAAAGCCTAAAAATGTAATCTAACCATTCAGGATACTCTCTAATCAGCATACTGATTTTATCTGTAGGGATAAATAAAATCTCCGTTTCTTCTTCTGCTATAGCTTTCACTTTACTTGTGTCTTGGTGAAGCCCTCCCAGAAAAGACATAATACAGCTTTCTCCTGCTTTGATGTAATACAGTAAAATTTCTCTACCATCATCATCTGTTCTTAAAATTTTAATACTTCCACTAGTAACAATGGGAATTGATTTAATATAAGAGTGGTCATTTATTATAACATCTCCTTCTTTAAAAATCTTAGAAGTTCCAATTTCTTTAAGCTTTTCACTCATTCTCAAAGAAGTTGTAAACTCAACAATATCATTTAATTCCATAGTTAAATTTTAATTTTTTTAATTTGATTATCCTGTGTTTTTGATAACAATACCAACATACATATTGCACCAACAGTTGCATATAGCATATCCGATTGTGTGTCCCACTCATACCCTTGAGTTCCTAAAAAAGCGTCTGCCGATTCTCCAGAAAAAACAGCCACAAACCATTCTAAAAACTCATAAATAGCACTAAAACTCAAGCATACACAAACCACAATAAAATTAAGCCATTTTTTAGAGCAAATAATTTGCTTTCTTATAAAAAGTTCTCTCACTATCATTGCAGGAATAAATCCTTGTGCAAAATGCCCTACCTTATCATAATTATTTCTAGATAATTCAAAAAACTCTTTAATCCAATCAAACAAAGGTACTTCTGCATAAGTATAATGACCTCCAATAAATAGTATTAAAGCATGGAGCAAAATAAAACAATAGGTAAGAAATGTAAATTGAAATTTTTTATAAGTAGCTAGCAATACAATAAATCCAATCACTGCAGGAAATACTTCCAATGCCCAAGTGAAATAATCATTAGGCTGAACACAAGACCAAATTAGTCCAGTTGTAAATAAAAAAATTAGAATAATGTGTTTGTTCATAGCACGAAACGAATTGTTCAAAGGTAACAAATGTTAGGACTTGAAACTCGATTGTGCAATAGAAAATCTATCGATGAAACTCTTCAAAGGTGTTATCGGAGTAAAAAACCACTATTTTCTGTATTTTTTTATCCCCTTCATGTTGATTGGTTGGTGTAGGAGGGGAGTGGTAAGTCGGATTAGGTTCACTTTCTACTTGATTGGAAGGGATAGTTTCCTTAACAACAGTATTTCCTGTTAGCAACCATTCTGAACTCACCTTTGGAAAAGCAACTAATACTTTTTGAATAAATTCCAAACTGGGTTTATTTCGTCCTGAAAGGATGTGTGAAATACTTGAGCGTTGCACTTCAATTTTGTCGGCAAAAGCAGAAGCTGATAAATTATTCAGCTTCATAATGTATTGCAATCTTTCGGTAATATTCATGGTGTTTTAGTGTGTTACAATTGTAAATTATATTTAATGTTACAAATGTAAACATAAGTTTTCAATTACATGTGTTACAAATGTAAATTATTTAAAAAGTAGTTTGTTTTGGTTGGTTTTTTACTTCATATAATCATATATAATTAACTGATTTTTAAATGTATTTATTTAATAATTGTGAGTTATATTATATGTAGATTACAATTGTAATAATAGGTATGGGACTTTATTTGTATTAGTATGAATTAACTGTTTACATTTGTAATATTTCGATTTATTTCGCCACAAATGCACGAATGTTTTTTAGCCCCCTAAATCCCCCAAAGGGGGACTTGCCAACCCACAAAGCCAATCATAAACATAAACGTCATTCCTGAAATTTTTGAGGTACGAAGAAAACTATCAGGAATCTTTGTTGGTTGCAATAATAAAGATTCCTGTTAGAATTTACCCCGATGTATCGAAGGGTTGCACTTAATATACTCAAATTACCCGAAAAGCTAAGTGATTTGAGTATAGTTTGATGCACTACACAACTTCATCTTTAATTATTTTTTTTTCTTTTTTGTTGGTAATTAATCCCAACATCATTATCAAAGAAGTTAAGATTATTACTTGTATTATTAGTGATTTATTTACTAATTCAATGGATTGAGAAGGATCTATGGCCAAAAACAACAAAATTGTTATTAAACCCCTAGGGGCAATTAGTAATAAGGGTCTTAAAGGTAACCTTGATAATTTTAATTCAATGAGCCTAAAAAAGAAAATAGCAACCACAATACTTCCAGACCATATAAGCGATGCTTGATTAATAATTTCAGTAGTACTTATCAGATAACCGAAAAGCATAAAAAAGATGGTTCGTATCAAAAAAGTACCCTCCATAACTATTTCCTTAAATTTTATTATTTCTAGATTAAGCTTGTCGGGTTTAACTTTTTCAACCCATTTTATTTTTTTTAACTCATCTAAATTGCCTAATAAAATACCAAACAACAAAATAAAAATTAAGGCGGGAAGATGAAATAATTTAGAAACGGCATAAATAGTAATGATGATAATGATAATAGGCACAAATTTAGTATGGTTATTTATTTTACTTAATAAGTATGCTAATCCAATAGTGGCTATAAATGAAATAACTAAAATTATTAAAATTTGTAGGGTGAAATTCCCAAATGCAGCTACATTAATAGTCTCGTTTAACGCAATAAAATCGAAAAAAACTACACCAAAAATATCTGATAAACTACTTTCATAAATAATAAATTCTTTACTTGATTTAGAAATGTTTCTAACACTAGGAATGGCTATTGCACTGCTTATTATTGAAAGAGGAATAGCATTTAACAAGCTATCTTTATAGGAGTAATTCCCAAAATAATAAAACGCATAGCCAAGTAAAAAACTAAGTCCAACGGTTTGTATTAATGACGAAATAACAGATTTTCTTATAAGAGAATAGTTCGATTTTTTGAATTCCAATTCAAGAGAGCCCTCTAGTACAATCAAAATTAATCCAATTGTTCCAAAAATAGGAAGTAATACATCTAAATCTGGAATTTTAATTCCAAGAAAATCAACTATTTGTTTTGCTAACCACCCAGAAGTTAATAGCAATATTACAGAAGGAATTCTAGTTTTAGGAGCCGTTAGGTCGAATAAATAAGCTATAATGATTAAAGCACAAATTGTTATTATAATAGGAAGAGCCATAGTTTGTCTAAAACAAAATTAAATATTTCGCAATTTTTCAAAGATAATTAATATAACGTGTGCTTTTCTTCATCAAACAAAATTACTTTTTAAAAAAAACATAATTAATTTCCTTTGGTATCTTTATGGTTATTCTTGGAGCTAGATTCCTGCCAGTATTTATCCTGAGGAATCGAAGGGCAGGAATGACGTTGCAGATTGTTTTATCAAACCATTCGTGCATTCGTGGCTTTTACATTGCAAAATTGTCAGTCATTTTATAGCGGTGTTGGTTTTAGTTAGTCAATCTGTCATAAAAAAGGCGATGGCATGTGGTTTGACTAGAGAGAAAACTGTTAAACTTAAAAATTAAAAGACTATGGCAAAAGGAAAAATTAAAGTTCAAACGGAGAACATCTTTCCCATTATTAAAAAATTCTTATACTCCGATCACGAAATATTTTTAAGAGAACTCATCGCTAATGCTACGGATGCGACTAAAAAACTACATTCGTTAAGTGCATTGGGTGAGTTTAAAGGCGAAATAGGTGATGATACCATACAAATCACCTTAGATAAAAAAGCTAAAACACTTACCATTAGCGATAAAGGTATTGGTATGAGTGAGGAGGAGATTAAAAAATACATCAATCAGATTGCTTTTTCGGGTGCTGAAGAGTTCGTTAACAAATTCAAAGATAAAACTGATACTCAAAATATTATTGGTAAATTCGGTTTAGGATTTTACTCTTCTTTTATGGTTGCTGAACGGGTAGAAATTATTTCTAAAAACTATAAAGATGAACCTGCTGCTCATTGGGAGTGTGATGGTAGTCCTGAGTATAGCATCAAACAAGGTAAGAAAGAAAAGCGTGGAACGGATGTTATTTTACACATAGCTGAAGATTCTACCGAATTTTTGGAAGAACATCGAATAAAAACCTTACTCAGTAAATATTGTAAGTTCATGCCTATTGCTATTCAATTTGGTGAAAAATCGGATTGGGTGGACAATAAAAAAGGCAAAAAAGACAAAGATGGTAATGTTGAAAAAGAAGAAATTAAAGTCCCCAATATTATCAACAACCCAACTCCAGCATGGACTAAAACACCATCCACATTAGAGGATAAAGATTATGCTGATTTCTACAGAGAGTTGTACCCAATGAACTTTGAGGAGTCCTTGTTTCACATCCATTTAAATGTAGATTATCCGTTTAACCTTACCGGAATTTTGTATTTCCCAAAAATAAAACCTAACATGGAAGTACAAAAAGACAAAATCCAATTGTACTCTCGTCAGGTATTTATTACCGATTCGGTAGAGGGAATTGTTCCTGATTTCTTAATGTTGTTGCATGGTGTGATTGATTCTCCAGATATACCTCTAAATGTTTCTCGTTCTTATTTACAAGCCGATGGAGCAGTTAAAAAAATTGCTAGCCACATCTCTAAAAAAGTTGCCGATAAGTTAGAAGAGTTGTTTAAAAACGATAGAGCAGATTTTGAGAAAAAATGGGACGATATTAAAGTGTTTATCGAATATGGAATGTTGTCTGACGAAAAATTTGCAGAAAGAGCTCAAAAATTCGCTTTATATAAAACTACAGAGGGTAAGTATTACACCATGGATGAGCTTACCGAAAAAATTAAGCCTCTACAAACAGATAAGGATAACAAAGTAGTTTATTTATATACAAGTGATGCTGAAGCCCAACATTCATTCATTGAAGTGGCAAAAAACAAAGGCTACGAAGTAATGGTGTTAGATACTGCTCTTACCGCTCATTTAGTGGGCAAGTTAGAGCAAACGGTAAAAGACAGTACATTTGCTCGTATAGATGCGGATACCATTGATAAATTGGTGAATAAGGATGAAAAAATTCCATCCAAGTTATCTGATAAAGAACAAGAAAAACTAAAACCAATCATTGAGGAAGTAATCGCTAAAGATAAATTTACCGTACTTTTTGAAAGTATGAATGAAACCGATCAACCTATGACTATTGTTCAGCCAGAGTTTATGCGAAGAATGAAAGACATGAGTAAAATTGGTGGCGGAATGAATATGTTTGGTGGAGCTATGCCCGATGCTTATAATTTGGTAGTAAATGCCAATCATCCAATCATTTCTAAAATTTTGAATGAGAAAGATGCCTCAAAACAAAAAGAAATAACCAAACAAACTGCCGATTTAGCCATGCTTTCGCAAAACATGTTGAAAGGTGAGGAGTTAACTAAATTTATTAAACGTAGTTTGGAGTTGATTTAAAACCAAACCAAACTAAACCTCCAAGGTTTATATATGCTAGCGTAAAGTAAACCTTGGAGGTTTTTTATTAATAATAAAAAGATTGTGAATAAGATTTTGTAAAATGCGAATGGCAACTCCTTCACATTAAATACCTTTGTGCAACAAAAACTAAAAATTAAAAACAAAAACATGAAAAAATCAATAATTGTAATAGGTGTCCTAGGATTACTTATTTTATGGCTAGTATTCTCATCAATTGGTTCTTACAACAGTATGGTAACCAAAGATGAAGCTGTTGATGGTCAATGGGCTCAAGTAGAAAACGTTTATCAACGTAGAGCCGACCTTATTCCTAACTTAGTTAGTACTGTTAAGGGATATGCAGCTCACGAAAAAGAAACCTTAGAAGGCGTTGTTAATGCAAGAGCTAAAGCTACTTCAACCACTATTAATGCCAATAATTTAGATGCTGCAGCTTTACAAAAATTCCAAGCAGCTCAAGACGGATTAAGCTCTGCTTTATCTCGTTTGATGGTAGTTGTGGAAAAATACCCTGACTTAAAAGCCAATCAAAACTTTTTGGAGTTACAAGCTCAGTTAGAAGGTACCGAAAATAGAATTTCTAACGAACGTATGAAGTTCAATGAAACAGCTAAAGACTTCAATACTTATATTAGAAAATTTCCAAAGAACCTATATGCTGGTATGTTTGGTTTTGAAAAAAGAGCCTATTTCGAATCTACCGAAGGTGCTGATGTAGCTCCAAAAGTAGAGTTTTAATTTTTTAAATATACCTGACAGGTTTCCAAAACCTGTCAGATGTTAACCTCAAATGCCGTAAACAAAGAGTTTTTAATTCTTTTTTTTACAAGCATTCTCGAAAAATTAGTTTTTTTCAAAAATATTTTTCGGGACTTTAAACCTTTAAACTATGCCACAAGATTTATTTACCATAGCCCAACAGCAAGAAATTATTGCTGCTATCAAAGAAGCGGAGAAAAACACTTCTGGAGAAATTCGTGTACACATAGAAAAGAAATGTAAAGAAGATGTGCTCGACCATGCTGCTTTTATTTTTGATGAATTGGAAATGCAACAAACAGCACTTCGTAATGGCGTACTCATTTATTTGGCAGTAGAAGACCGAAAACTTGCTATTTTGGGCGATGCAGGTATTAATTTAAAAGTGCCAAAAGGATTTTGGGATGAAATTAAAGATGTAATGATTACCAATTTTAAAGAAGGTAAATTTACCGAAGGCTTGTCGCAAGGAATTATTTTGGCAGGAGAACAGTTAAAAAAACATTATCCGCATGAGAAGGAGAATGATGTGAATGAATTGAGTGATGAAATATCATTTGGAGGTAAACTATGAAACAACTCTCTATACTACTAATTATACTTTTTGCTTTTACTCCTATAAAAGCACAAGAAAAAAAATGCTTACTTGACCAACCTGCAAAACAGGATTTGGTGCAAGATTATGCTGATATTATAGATGCAGAATCGGAAGCTCATTTACGTAAAACCTTAATTGCTTTTAACGATACCACTTCTACCCAAATTTTGGTAGTTACCATAACTGATTTGTGTAATGAAGATAAAGTTGTTTTTGCTCATGCATTATTAGAAAAATGGGGTATAGGGCAAAAAGGAAAGAACAATGGTATTGTAATCTTGATAAAGCCTAAAGAAATTGATGGTAAGGGGGAAACTTATATTGCTGTAGGCTATGGATTGGAAGGAGTTTTACCCGATGCTATTGCCAAACGAATAGTAGAAAACGAAATGATTCCTTACTTTAAGGAAAAGAAATACAGTTGGGGAATTATAGCAGGCGTAAATACAGTAATGTCTATTACTTCAGGCGAATTTTCGGCAGATGAATATGCCAAGAAAAATTCAGCAGGGTGGATTCCATTTGTTTTTGTGTTGGTGTTTATTGTTTTCTTTGTGCTGTTAAAATCTAAAGGGGCATCAAAATATGCAGCCTCTAATAATTTAGGATTTTGGGCTGCTTTAATGCTAATGAATGCTTCTAGTAGAAATCATGGAGGTTCTTTTGGTAATTTTGGTTCTGGAGGCGGTTCTTTTGGCGGATTTGGAGGAGGTTCTTCAGGAGGTGGTGGAGCAGGAGGGAGTTGGTAAGAAATTAATTCATAATAAAAACAAACTGAAACAATACACCTCCACTAGGTTGGTTGCTTATTTTTAATTTACCATCTAATTGTTCTGTTAAAAGTTCAATCAATTCCATCCCAAAACCTTTTTTTAGAGATTCTTTTATTCCTATACCATTATCGGAATACGTAAAAATTAATGTCTCATTTTCTTCTGTTAAATCAATTGTTATTTTTCCAACTGATGTAATTCCATGTTTTAATGAGTTGGATATAAGTTCATTTAATATCAAACCTAAAGGAACCATTTTTTGAACATCAATATTAGTAATTGAAGAAGATATAACCGATTCTATTTGATGATTAACAGAATGTTGTTTGATTATATCTTCGGAAAGTTCTTTTATGTATTTATCAAATTGAACATCTAAGAAATTTCCAGATTGATACATTCTTTGATGAACGAAAGACATGGCTAAAATACGATTTTGAGCATCACTAAAAACAATTTTACTATTCACATCATCAATTTTATCAGATTGTAGTCTTAGCATAGAATTAATGACTTGTAAATTATTTTTTACTCGATGATGAATTTCTTTTAACATGATAATTTTTTCATCATATTGTTTAAGCACAATTCGGTTTTGATTTTCAAGACTTTCATTCGATTTTTGCAATTCATTAGTTACTTTTTTATTTGTTACAATAAACACATTGATAAGATAGAAAATAATACTTAATCCAATTAATACTTCAAAACCTAGTGAATAATAGATGGCAGGTTTAAAACTCAATGCATTTACTATGTTTAGTGGTAATTTTGTAAGTATGAAAAGTGTGAAAAATAAAAGTGACACCAAGGAAGCTAATAGACCAGCTGTTCTACCAATATTAAAGGTAACAAAAAGAACAAGAACTACTATCCATAATAACCCTCCTAAATGAAAAGTATTTATGTTAAAAAACATATTTCCAAAAAGGATACAGAAAATAAGTATTGAAAATATTATAGATGCAACCCGAACATTTTTAATGAATTTAAGGGTAAATAAATGGATTAAACAAAATAAGGCTGAAAATCCTGCTGGAATTGTTACTGGAAGCGCACAAATAGTCAGTGCAATTATAAAAACAGATGTGAATGCGACAAAGCTGAATATTGAAAAATTAAAATTTACTTCAGCTTTTGCTTTTTCATAAGGAGAATCTGAGCTTTTAAGAAGCTCTCCAATAAAAAATAATTTAAGTTTGTTCATTTTAGCTATTGATAGTTTTCCCAAGCACGAATATACAATTTAATTTATTTAAACATCATAAAACAAAAAAAAGCTGCGTAGAAAATTCTCTAGCAGCTTTTTAATTAATTGAAAATTAGGTTTAGTTATCTTCTACATCCTTTTTCTCGTCTGCTTTTTTAGCTTTTGCTTTAGCAATTGAAAATACCAAATCTTTAGTTACAGTATCCAATTCAATTTTAATAGTATCTCCCTCTTTAATTTTTGATTGAATAATTTCTTCAGCCAATGGGTCTTCCAAGTATTTTTGGATAGCTCTTTTTAATGGGCGAGCTCCATAAGCTATATCATATCCTTTTTCGGCAATAAAATCTTTAGCATCATTAGAAAGATTTATATGATAGCCTAATTTTTCAATGCGTTGATATAAACTTTCTAATTCTATATCAATAATTTTAAAGATATCGTCTTTTGTTAAAGAGTTAAAAATAACAACGTCATCAATTCTATTTAAAAACTCAGGAGCAAATGCTTTTTTAAGTGCATTTTGAATTATTCCTGCTGAATTTTCATCAACACTTTCTTTTTTTGCTGATGTAGCAAAACCAACACCTTGTCCAAAATCTTTTAATTGTCTAGCTCCAATGTTAGAAGTCATGATGATAATGGTATTTTTAAAGTTTATTTTTCTGCCTAAACTGTCTGTTAAAATACCATCATCTAATGCTTGAAGCAATAAATTAAATACATCTGGATGTGCTTTTTCAATTTCATCTAATAGAATAATAGAGTAGGGCTTTCTTCTCACCTTTTCTGTAAGTTGTCCACCTTCTTCATAACCAACATATCCAGGAGGAGCACCAATTAATCGAGAAACAGCAAATTTTTCCATATATTCACTCATATCTATTCTAATAAGAGCATCATCACTATCAAAAAGATAGCGAGCAAGTACTTTTGCTAATTGCGTTTTTCCAACTCCAGTAGGTCCTAAAAAAATAAACGAACCAATAGGTTTGTTAGGGTCTTTTAAACCAGCTCGGTTACGCTGAATAGCTTTAACCACTTTTTTGATGGCTTCATTTTGTCCAATAACTTTATCATGGATTTCATCAAACATTTTGTACAGCCTGTCTCCTTCAGCTTGAGCAATTCGTTGAACAGGAACTCCTGACATCATGGAAACAACTTCAGCAACACTATCTTCGCTCACAATTTCTTTGTTGTTTTTCGTTTCTTCATCCCAAGCAACTTTTGCATCATCCAATTCCTTTAATAATTTTCTTTCTGTATCTCTGAGTTGAGCAGCCTCTTCATATTTTTGACTTTTAACTACATGATTTTTTTGTTCCTTAATATCTTCAATCTTTTTTTCAATTTCGATTATATTTTTAGGAACTTTTATGTTGATAATATGGACTCGAGAACCAGATTCGTCTAAAGCATCTATTGCTTTATCTGGAAGATGTCTATCAGTTAAATATCGATCAGTTAAGTTTACACAAGCAGCAATAGCTTCAGGAGTATAAATTACATTATGGTGTTCTTCATACTTATCTTTGATGTTGTTTAATATCTGCATTGATTCCTCTACAGTTGCTGGTTCTATTACTACTTTTTGAAACCTTCTTTCTAAGGCACCATCTTTTTCGATGTATTGTCTATACTCGTCAAGTGTGGTAGCTCCAATACATTGAAGTTCGCCCCTAGCCAAAGCAGGTTTAAACATATTAGAAGCATCTAATGAACCTGTAGCTCCTCCTGCACCAATAATAGTGTGTATTTCATCTATAAATAAAATAATATCGGGCGATTTTTCCAACTCGTTCATTACAGCTTTCATTCGCTCTTCAAACTGACCTCTGTATTTTGTTCCAGCAACTAATGATGCTAAATCTAGTGTTACAATTCTTTTATTAAATAAAACACGAGATACTTTTTTTTGAACAATACGAAGTGCTAATCCTTCTGCAATAGCTGATTTACCCACACCTGGTTCTCCAATTAAAATAGGGTTGTTTTTCTTTCTTCTACTTAATATTTGAGAAACTCGTTCTATCTCTTTTTCTCGACCCACAATAGGATCTAATTTTCCATCTTCGGCATATTTGGTTAAATCTCTACCAAAATTATCTAAAACTGGAGTTTTTGATTTCGCTTCACTTCCTTTTGAAGGTCCTGCACCCATGAAACCTTTTTCACTATCGTCATCATCATCTGAAGGTGTTCCTGGAAACTCTGATTTTGGGTTAAAACTTTCCGATGAATTTAATATCATAATTTCTTCTTTTACGGTTTCATAAGTTACATTAAATTTTAATAAGGTGTTTGTTGCTATGTTTTCTTGATCTTTTAAGATAGAAAGTAGCAAATGTTCCGTTCCAATAATATTACTTTTAAGTACTTTGGCTTCCAAATAAGTAACCTTTAATACCTTTTCAGCTTGTTTTACTAATGGTAGGTTTAATATTTGACTAGGAATACCAGTTCCCATTCGAGTTGATAGTTCAACTTGTTTTCTTAAGTCTTTAGTGTTTACACCTAGTGATTCAAGAATTTTAATTGCTAAACCATTACCTTCTCTAATAATACCTAACAGAAGATGTTCAACACCAATATAGTCATGACCTAAGCGTAATGCTTCTTCTTTAGAAAAGGCAATAACATCTTTAACTTTTGCTGAGAAATTTGCATCCATAATTTTTTGTTTTAATTTCTTTACTTTTTAGTTTCTAATGAATTTATATTAGCATTTAAACTAATTCATTTCACACTATAAAATTACTACTAAAATATATATATCAAAAATAAAAACATAGCTATTATCATGCAGTTGACAATCATTATGTTTTTCAACAGAATTTTGTTAGTAAATAACCCCAAAAAAAACGATTGAAAGAAACCTATTATTAGTACTTTCGGAAGTTCAAAAAAAAACCTAAAAAAATAGGTTTTATTAATTAACTAAAGTGCTTAAAATTAATTTTAAATAACATGGCTGAAGAAGGTGAAAAAATAATTAGAATAAACATAGAAAAAGAAATGAAATCTGCCTACATTGATTATTCAATGTCGGTAATTGTATCAAGAGCTCTTCCAGACGTTAGAGATGGTTTGAAACCTGTACACAGAAGAATTTTGTTTGGTATGATGGATTTGGGAGTATATTCCAATAAGCCTTATAAGAAATCTGCTAGAATAGTAGGTGAAGTATTGGGTAAATACCATCCGCATGGAGATACAGCTGTTTATGATTCTATGGTTCGTATGGCTCAACCTTGGTCGTTACGATATATGTTAGTTGATGGACAAGGTAACTTTGGGTCTATTGATGGTGATAGTCCTGCCGCAATGAGATATACAGAAGCACGTTTGCAAAAAATTGCAGAAGAAATGCTCTCCGATATTGAAAAAGAAACCGTTGATTTCAGTTTGAATTTTGATGATTCATTGGAAGAACCAACTGTTTTGCCAACAAGAATTCCTGCTTTATTACTTAATGGAGCATCGGGTATAGCTGTTGGGATGGCAACCAATATGGCTCCTCATAATCTAACAGAAGTTATTGATGGTACAATTGCATTTATTGATAATAGAGATATTGATATAGATAGTTTAATGGAACACATCAAAGCTCCTGATTTTCCAACTGGAGGTACTATTTATGGCTATCAAGGAGTGAAAGATGCTTTTCATACTGGTAGAGGAAGAATTGTGATGCGTGCTAAAACTGAAATTGAAGAAACCAATTCAGGTCGTTTTAGAATTATTGTAACAGAAATTCCTTACCAAGTGAACAAAGCTGATATGATTAAAAGAACAGCTGACTTGGTAAATGAAAAGAAAATTGATGGAATAACAGATATAAGAGATGAATCCGATAGAAATGGAATGCGTATTGTTTATGAATTGAAACGTGAAGCAATTCCTAATGTGGTTATGAATAATTTGTTTAAGCAAACAGCTCTACAAACCTCATTTAGTGTAAATAACATTGCTTTAGTAAAAGGTCGTCCTGTTGTTTTAAATCTAAAAGATTTAATTAGAGAGTTTGTTGAATTTAGACATGAAGTAATAGTTAGAAGAACTACTTTTGAATTAAGAAAAGCAGAAGAACGAGCTCATATTTTAGAAGGTTTAATTATTGCTTCTGATAACATTGATGAAGTAATTAAAATAATTAGAGCTTCTCAAAGCCCTGATGAAGCCAGAGAAAATTTAATGATTCGTTTTAAACTTTCTGACATTCAATCTCGTGCTATTGTTGAAATGCGATTAAGACAATTAACTGGTCTTGAGCAAGATAAATTAAGAGCTGAATATGAAACCATTATGGCTTTAATTGATGATTTGAAAGATATTTTAGCAAACGAAGAAAGAAGAATGCAAATTATTAAAGATGAGTTATTAGAAATAAAAGCTAAATATGGTGATGAAAGAAGAAGCATAATTGAATATGCAGGAGGAGATTTTAGCATTGAAGATATGATTCCTGACGAAACGGTTGTTGTTACTATTTCTCACTTAGGTTATATTAAACGAACATCTTTAAATGAATATAAACTTCAAAATAGAGGAGGCGTTGGAGCAAAAGGTTCTGCAACTCGAGATGAAGATTTCTTAGAAAAACTTTTTGTAGCCACCACGCATAATTATTTATTGGTATTTACTGAAAAAGGAAAATGTTTCTGGATGCGTGTATTTGAAATACCTGAAGGAACAAAACAATCTAAAGGAAGAGCAATTCAAAACCTTATAAATATTGAATCAGATGATAAGGTGTTGACTTATATTAATGTAACAGACCTTAAAGATGAAGCATACATAAATAGTAATTTTATTATTATGTGTACTGAAAAAGGTGTGATTAAGAAAACTACGTTGGAAGCTTATTCAAGACCACGTGTTAACGGAATTAATGCAATTACCGTTAGAGAAGGAGATAAATTATTAGAAGCAAAATTAACTAGCGGAAAAGATGAGATTATTATGGCACTTCGCTCTGGAAAAGCCATACGTTTTAATGAATCAACTACTCGACCAATGGGAAGAAATGCTTCTGGAGTTAGAGGTATAAGATTAGCCCATGAGCAAGATGCTGTTATAGGAATGATAACCATTGATGATGATGCTAAAAATGTGCTAGTTGTTTCTGAAAATGGATATGGAAAACGCTCTAACATTGAAGATTATAGAATTACAAACAGAGGTGGAAAAGGAGTTAAAACCCTTAATGTAACCGAAAAAACAGGTAATTTAATTGCTATTAAAGATGTTACTGACAATGATGATTTAATGATAATCAACAAATCAGGCTTAGTAATTCGTTTGGCTATTGATAGTCTTCGTGTAATGGGAAGAGCCACACAAGGCGTTCGCTTAATCAATTTAAAAGGTAATGACCAAATTGCTGCAGTTGCAAAAGTGGAAAAAACAGAAGATGAGGACGAAGAAATAAATAACGAAATCATTGATGAAACAAACATAGACAGCTCAGATAAAGATGATAGTGAAGATGTAAATGGCACTGATATTGATAATAATGAAGAATAAATTTTAAAAATAACACTTATGAAAAAAACAATTTTAACACTTTTAGCACTAGTATCAATAACAGTACTCTCTGCTCAAAAGAATAAAGTACAAAGTGCTAATAACTATAATAATGCTTTTGAAAGAAATGGAAAATGTTCTGAAATTCAAAATGGATTGGAAGCTATTAATTTAGCAACTCAAGATGCTTCTACTAAAGATATGTCAAAAACATGGATTTATAGAGGTAATTTGTATTATAATTTATTACTTCCAACGACAGATAAAAACTGTAAAGACTTATATAAAGAGGCACTTGATGAAGCTACAGAATCTTATCTTAAAGGAATGGTGTTAAATTTTGAAGATGCAGCATTAAAAAAACTTGATTTAGAGAAAGAAGCTGATTTGGTGCAATTTTTTGGAGCGTTGCAAAACAAAAGTAAAATGGAAGACCAACAATTGTTTGGAATAGCATTTTCAAGATTACCAGGATTAGGAGGAGAATATGCCAACAAAGGAATTGGCCAATTTCAGAATAAGGATTTTAAAGGAGCTCAAGAAAGTTTTCAAAAAGGGTTGATGTTAATTCAATTTTCAGGAAAAACAGACACCTTAATTTTATATAACTTAGCGTTAGCCTCTGAATATGCCGAAGATTTTGAAACAGCGAAACAACTTTATAATGCGTTAATTCAATTAAACTACAACATTGATGGAAATGGAGCTAGCATTTACCAATCATTAGCAAGAATCCATAAAAATGGAGGAGATAAAGAAAAATCATTTGAAACTATTAAAAAAGGAAGAAAAGCCTATCCTCAGAATCAACATTTAATTTTTGAAGAAATAGATTATTACCTACAGTCAGAAAAAGACCAAGAAGCTTTAGTAAGTTTAAATGATGCTATATCTATTGAACCAAACAACGCTTTTTTATATTATGTAAGAGGTACGGTTTATGAAAAATTAAAAGACCAAGAAAATGCTATTGCTGATTATAAAAAATCTATAGAATTAGACTCAAAACAACATGATGCAGCATTTAACTTAGGAGCATTTTATTTCAACAAGGGAGTTGATAAAATCAACATAGCCAATGATTTGCCTTTAAATCAATCTAAAAAGTATGAAGAAATGAAAGCTGATGCAAAAAAAGATTTTTTGTCGGCTATTCCTTATATAGAAATGGCAAACAAAGCCAAACCAGAAGATACAGATACCGCCACTATGTTAATTAAATTATACACACAAGTTGGAGAAGATACTAAAGCAAAAGAACTAAAAGCTAAATACGAATAATTAAAACTTATTTTAGTAAAAAGAGAGGCTTCCTGTTTTTCAGGTAGTCTCTTTTTTTATGTTATTAAATTATTTTTAGTGATTAAAATCATCTAAATACATAAAAAAAATAGTGTACTTTTGGTTGTATATTTATTAGTATAAAACTTTTAGTTATGAAAACAATACTTCTTCCAACAGATTTTTCAGAAAACTCTAAAAATGCTATTAATTGGGCTATTCAATTATACAAGAAAGAAAAAGTAAACTTCATTCTTCTTCATGCTTATTTTTCTCCTCAAGCAGGAATGAGTTCTGTAGTTTCTATCAATGAAATTTTAAGAAAACAATCAATAAGTGATTTAAAAGATTATAAAAAGGAATTAGAAAACTCATTTAAAAATGAAAAACATACTTTTAGTTATGAATCAATTTATGGAGATG
Organism: Flavobacteriales bacterium CG18_big_fil_WC_8_21_14_2_50_32_9; assembly: GCA_002770955.1. Classification (GTDB taxonomy): domain Bacteria; phylum Bacteroidota; class Bacteroidia; order Flavobacteriales_E; family Vicingaceae; genus BRH-c54. The sequence continues at coordinate 20,036 of PCUH01000289.1, forward strand.
TACTTCATGCTGTAAAAACAACCTTAGAAGGCAAAGAAAATATTTTTGTTGTTGTAGGTGCAAAAGGAATGAGTGCAGCAGAAAAATTATTTATAGGAAGTAATACTTCGGAGGTTGTAAAAGAATCATCAGCTCCAGTATTTGTTATCCCTGAAAATGTAACTTTTGATAGCATTGATAAAATTGCAATAGCTGTTGATTTTCAAAAAAATATAAAAAACGATTTGTTTCAACCAGTATTGGAAATTCTTACTAACTCAAAAGCTCAATTACGTCCTTTTTATGTTGAAGATGATGAACTTTTAATTGATAAAAAAACAGAACAAGAAATTACTAATGAATATGCAAAACAATTAAGTCAACAACAATTTGCAATTACTAGAATCAATGAAGAAGACCCATTAACTGGTGTGCAAAAATACATTCATAGCCACAACATTGATTTATTAGTACTTGTAAATAGAAAAAAATCATTTTTTGAAAGTTTATTTCATAAGAGCTTTAGCAAACAAGTTGCATTACAAACAGACACACCATTATTAGTTCTTCACGATTAAAAAAAAAGTCTGTCTGTAAAGTCCGATTTTTTCGTTATTAACACAATACTAAATAGAATAATAAATGAAAACAATTCTACTTCCAACTGATTTTTCTGATAATGCTAAAAATGCAATACTTTATGCTATAGAATTATATAAAAACCAAGAAGTTAATTTCATTTTATTGAATGCCTATCATCCAACACATGACGATATAGCAAATACAATAACTGGAGGTTCTTTAAATGATTTACTAAATAGAGCATCAGAAAAGCAACTTCAAGAATTAATCAACGAAATTAAAGTGAATCACAACTATAATAAACACCATGCTTTTAGTTATAAATCAGCATTTGGGAGTTTAGTTGAAATTTTAAGTAGATTTACCCAAAAACATCCTGTTGATTTAATTGTGTTGGGAGCCAAAGGAATGAGTGCTGTTGAAAAAATTGTTTTTGGAAGTAATACCTATGCCGTAATTAAAGAAATTGATTGCCCTGCATTGGTTATTCCAGATAACACTTTATTTATAAAACCAGCTAACATTGGTATTGCAACTGATTTTAAAGAACTAAAAAATAAAGCTATTTTTTCTGTGTTAAAATCTATAAAGGAAGATTATCAGCCTAAAATAACTCTGTTTAATGTTACAGAAGAAGATAAATTAATAACTGACAAGGAAAATATTTTTACTAAATCTATTGCTAATCTATTAGAAATAGAACACCTTTCATCAGATTATTTTACAAACGAAGATGTTATTTTTGGTACTAATGAATTTGTTAACCAACGAAAAATTAATCTTTTAGTGCTTATTAATAAAAAGCGTTCTTTTTTGCAAAACCTATTTCATATTAGTTTTACAAAACAAATTGCATTTCATGCTGAAGTGCCAATTTTAGTGTTACACGATTAATATATACTCAAATTACCCGAAAAGCTAACCCGCTTTATTCATGCAAAAGCGAAGCGAATTGTATGAATGTGCGAAGGGCTGTGGGAAGCAAAGCGGTTAATCCCG
>PCUH01000289.1:21648-23703 GCA_002770955.1 Flavobacteriales bacterium CG18_big_fil_WC_8_21_14_2_50_32_9
TATATTATTCTTTAATACCGATTGTGATTTCAAATGTCGCATAAATGCTCCTTAAAATCGACATCGGCATTATACTTTAGGAAATACAATAGTGGCATTAAGAAGTTAAAATGGTATAACTTCTTCTTCAACTTTATTATCCATTTCCATGCCGTGATGCATCTCTTTCATTGATTTAGAACATTTTTTATCACCTTTTTCACATTTAGATTTGTTTTTGCAACATTCCGATTTATCAGTGCAAGATGCTGATTTTTCACAGTGAGAACTAGTTGCTGAGCAATTTGATTGCATTGGACAAGATGAATTTTTTCCACAATGACCACAACATAAATGAATAATTAATGCTACAACTAGCATTGTTGCTAAAGTTGTTAGGATTGATACTAGAATTGTTTTTTTAGTTTCCATAATTTTTTAGTTTAGTTAAATAAGATGCAAATATATAACTATTAATCAGTTAATTTATCCAAATCTCTACGAACCTTTTTGGTTGGTCGTCCTTTTATACCCAGTATTTTGTTTTGATGATTTTGCACTTGCATTTGTTCCAACAAATCCAAATCAGTTTGTGGAGTATTTTCTACAACATATTGAGCTGCCAATTCTGCTCCAACACGCGATTTAGGGATCTCTAACACCTTAAATGTTTTCCAAATGGGAATTATTTTAATGCTAATTTCATCACCAACAGCAATCGTTTTGCTTGGTTTAATAAATTTACCGTTGAGTTTTACTTTTTCAGCAACACAAGCTTTTGAAGCCAATGTACGGGTTCTAAACAAACGCACCCCCCAGATATATTTATCTATTCTCATGGTTGTTGCCAGTTAAATTTAGTAAACATTTTATACCAATCTTCAGGAAAATCAGCGGTAAACTTTATTTTTTGGTGGGAGAGAGGGTGTATAAATTCAATACTATAAGCATGTAAAAACAAATAATTGCAGTTAAATTGCGTTTCATACATACGGTTATGAAACCGATCTCCGTATTTATAATCGCCAACTATGGGATGATTTATTTTGTTCAAATGTTTGCGTAACTGGTGCATGCGTCCAGTTTCGGGCAATAATTCCATTAAACTATAACGCGATTTCTCATAAGGATGAACAGGAATGTCTAGTTCAATTCTAGCAATGGTGTTATAGTTTGTTAACGCATCTTTATAAACTCCCGTATCATCATTTTTTACAGGAGTATCTATTTTACCAGTTTCAGGAGAAAAACCTCTGACAATAGCGTAATACGTTTTTTGTATAGCGTTATTAGTAAATAATGCCTGAAATGGAGCTACAAAATTTTTATCTTTTAATAAAAGGAGTATTCCTGAAGTTTTTCTATCTAAACGATGAGCAGGATACAAGGGAAAACCTAATTGTTGTTGCAATTGTTCCAAAAGCGTAATTTCTTCAATGTTTCTGGCGTAGTTGGAGTGATGAATCAAATAATTGTTGGGTTTGTTTACAGCAACCAATACATCGTCTTCATAAACAATTTCTACAGCAGTTATAGTGGGTTGAGTGGAAGTGTTCATTTCTTTTGCATGATACTAATGTTAAAGAAAATAAGACTAAATGATGTGTCGTTTGGATATTAAAGTTCTTTTTTTACATCGTTAACGGCTTTTTTTGATTCTTTTCCAACGTATTTTACAGGTTTACAAGCTATCATTACAAACATTAGAGTGATTAGCATGAATTTGAATATTAATTTTAATTTCATGGGATGTGATTTAAGGTATATAGTAGTATTATAGTAGTGTATTTTCCAAAATTACACATTTAAATCCATGCATTTCAAATAAAGAAAAAGGATGGATGTTAACTAAATTACTCATTAACAATTTTTATGGAATCAACTAAGGGTTGTACAGACACGTATTCACTTCTTTTGCAAGATATACAATTAATAAAAAATATACCTACATAACTTGATGAAATTTATACTACCTAATGCTAACTTCGCTATTAAAATTAAATAATTTACTCCGTGCAATGTAACTTTTTTCATTTTCGTTACACTTACTATACAGAATACACCTTTTAAAGTGTT
>PCUH01000289.1:23786-23928 GCA_002770955.1 Flavobacteriales bacterium CG18_big_fil_WC_8_21_14_2_50_32_9
GAGCAAGAGTATTTGGAAATATGGAGTATCAGGATTTGATGAATGATACCTTACTTGTTGCTTTTCAAAAGCTAGATACGTTAAAATCAGAAAAGGCTTTTTTATCATTTATCATCGGTATTAGTGTTCGAATATTGGCCAA
>PCUH01000089.1:0-205 GCA_002770955.1 Flavobacteriales bacterium CG18_big_fil_WC_8_21_14_2_50_32_9
AAAGCGGATGCAAATATATATAAATATTAATTATTAAAGCAACGAATAGTAAAAAAATAATTTCATTTTTAATATATGCATCTTGATTGATTCACAACTAATTAATAAACAACAAATTGAATCTATAAAATCACATCAAATCATATCCTTATACCAATCACACCTATTCGACTTTAGTTTATGTAGTGTTTATCGAAAGGCTCAG
>PCUH01000089.1:266-5138 GCA_002770955.1 Flavobacteriales bacterium CG18_big_fil_WC_8_21_14_2_50_32_9
AGGTTTGTACATAAATTTTTTGCCTTTTTGTCCTCCAAATTGATCTGCAAAACCATCGGTAAAAATATAAAAAGTATCTCCTTGTTGCAAATCTAAAGTGTGAGTAGTAAATGGTTGAGGGTTATCCACTTTTCCTATGGGTTGCTTGTCTCCTTTGTGTTCAATAAGTTCTCTATTCCTAATTACCCAAAGCGGATTATTTGCTCCAGCATATTGTAGCATTGCATAACTTTCGGAAAGTTTGAGGCTACAAAGCGAAATGTCCATCCCATCTTTTACATCTTCGTTAGATTTTTCAAATTCTTGAATAACTAATTCTCGGGTTTTATTTAAAATTTCTGCGGGAATTGTCAGCCCATATTCTCTAACTGCTCTATTTAAGGCGTTATTACACACAACACTTACCATAGCTCCAGGAACTCCATGTCCAGTACAATCTGCTGCAGCGAATAGTATAACGTCATTGCGATTCTGAGAGTGAAACGATTCAGAAGAAGTAATCTTTTCATTATTTGCAGATTGTTTCACTTTCCGAGATTTCGGAACAGGCTGTTCCTCGTTCGCAATGAAGGAAACCGCTTCCATCCAATAAAAATCACCTGCTATAATATCCTTTGGAAGATAAAGAATGAAATTATTAGGCAAATATTCTTTTACGGTTTTAGTTGAAGGCAATATCGCATTTTGAATACGTTTGGCATAAGTAATAGAATCTGTTATTTCTTTATTTTTTTCTTCTAGTTCAGAGTGGGCTTTTTCAACAACCGTTTTTTGTATTTCTATAACAGCCTTTTGTTTTCTGGTTATTTGCAAACGGTTAAATACAAAAATTAAAAAGACAACCACTAAACCTAAACTTCCGGTTATAGAATAGGTAATTATTTTTTGTTTGGCTTTAGCTTCTTGTTCTATGGTAATTAATTTTTCATACTCGGCATCATCTAACACCTTTTGTTTTTCATACTCGTATTTAGCTTGTTGTTGGGCGGTGGCTTTTTGGGTGGATTCGTTATGTATGCTATCTCGCATTGCAATGTGGAGTTTAAACATTTTTAAGGCTTCTTTTCCTCTTCCTTGTTTTTCATAAATCTCACTTAGTAATTTTGAAGACATCGAAATTTCATCAGGAAACTTTAGTTCGTTAGCTATAGCAAAACTTTTTTCAGCATTTAATAAGGCATCAGCTATTTCATCTTTTTTGAGATGTATTAAAGCTATTTGAAAATAATTAACTGTTTGCCCTGGTTTATTGAATGTTTCATTATCAATAGCAAGGCTTTTTTGGTAATAGGTTAAAGCTGTATCTAAGTTGCCTTGTTTTCTATAAATACTTCCAATATTGCTCATGCACCGAGCAATTCCTTTTTTGTCGTTAATTTGTTTTCTAAGTACTAAGCTTTTCTTGTAATATTCAAGTGCTTTTTGAGTATGCCGTTGTTTGTCGAAAATTAGCCCTAAATTATTATAACTAGTTGCTATTCCAGACGTATCGTTAATTTTAAATTGGGCTTTCAAACCTTTATTGAAATAAGAAATAGCTTCTTTAAATTCACCTTGTTCGCTGTATATATATCCGATGTTGTTTAATAAAATAGCTATTTCTCTAGTTTTATCACTGTTTTCAATCAGTTTTAAAGATTTATGAGTGTATTCTAATGCCCCTTTAATATTCCCCATTTGCTGTGTTAAATAACCTAGCCAACCATAAGAATTAATTAAGCCATCTTGGTCATTTATTTTTTCAGCAATTATTTTGGCTTTTTCACAAAAGTAAATGGCAGAATCAGGATGTCTTAAATAATAAATACTGGTTAACTCTAAATAATTTCTAATTTTTGTAGTATCATGAGTAGTTATATTTTGAGTATTGGTAATGAAGGAATCAATTTTAAGTTGTTCGTTGGGTGTAAAGGTTTGTGTAAAACCAAAAATCGGTAGTAAAAAAAATAATATGTAAAGTAAATTCTTCATATTCTCACCCCAATTACACAAACATCATCTACTTGTTCTAATTTTCCTTTCCAATTATCAAATTCTATTGCAATTTTTTTTTCTTGTTCTAGCATGGGTAAATGAACTATTTGTAAAAGTAATTCTTTGAAATTTTTAATCATATATTTTTTGCCTTTATCACCACCAAACTGGTCAGAAAAACCATCTGTAAGGGTATAAATTACATCACCTTTTTGGAGTGATGAGGTTTGCAATGAGAAAGAATCTTGATCGTTGTCATGTTTACCTACTGGCATTTTGTCGGGTTTGAATTCAGCCCCACCCCGACCCTCCCCGAAGGGGAGGGAGTTTACAGGCCATTCTGTCCTGTTGGGATTAACAATAAAAACAGGATTATTTGCTGCTGCAAACGAAAGTTGAGTGCGTTCTTTATTCAATACCAACAAACTACAATCCATTCCGTCTCTACCTCCATCTGTACTTCCATCTTTTTTTAAGCGTTCAATAATTATTTCTCGAGTTTTATTTAAAATTTTATTAGGTTCGGTTTCTTTTTCAATAGATTTTTCTAGACTCGAAATATTTAAAATACTCATAATGGCACCTGGAACACCATGTCCAGTGCTATCTGCACAGGTAAAAGCAAAGTTGCCGTTATTGAGCTGGGCTGCCCAGTAAAAATCACCACTTACAACATCTTTGGGTTTGAAAAACACAAAATAATCTTTCAGGTGGTTGTCTAGCATTTCGGTGGTTGCCAAAAAGCTGCGTTGTATCCGCTCAGCATAATTAATAGAGTCAGTTATTTCTTTATGCTTTTCTTCCACTATTTTCTTTTGAGTTAATATTAATTCATTCGCTTTTCTTTTTTCTCTATAACTTTTTAATACAAAAAAAACCAACATCAATGTTAAAAAAAGACCTATTGCCAAAGCAATTTTCTGGGTATTTTGCTTTTCAATTTCAGCTTCTTGAAGTCTGTTTATATTTTTTAGATTCTCAAGTTCCAACTGACTTCTTTCGTTTTTAAACGTATTTTCCATGATAAGAAGTCTATTTTTAGAATTCTCTTTATTCAAAGAATCTGTAATTAAAATATGTTTAGTTTGATAAAAATGTGCTTGAGCAAAATTACCAACTGCCAAATAGGTATCTGACAATCCTTTATAAACATCGCTTTTTAAGGTAACAGTACTGTTTTTAGAATACTTATCTAACCCTTTTGTATAATATTTCACTGCAAGGGCATATTTTTTTTGTTGGTAGTAAAGCTCTCCATAAATTTTATATACTTGAAACAAATCATAGGAACTATTTACTTGCGTAAATTTTTCTTCAGCACCTCTTAGATATAGCAATGTTTGTGCGTAATTATTCTTTACTAATTCATTTTGAGCTTTTCCAACAAATACGTTTGCAATTATATGTGGATTTTTGTCCATTTTTTCAGCCGATTTGAATGCTTCATCAAGATAATAATCGGCACTATCTTCTTGATTTAGGACGCTATATATTTTTGATAAAGACAAATCTGTTTTAACCTTTGAATCTACTTTATTTAATTCCCTAAATTTTTGATTAGAAAGCAAATAATATTCTTTTGCAATTTGATAATTTTGAAGATGTGCATGAATATTTGCAATATTTGCATAAACACTTGCTAATCCATCTTTTAAATTGTTTTTCTTATTAATTTCAATGGTAAGATTATAGTATTTGAGTGCTTCATCATACATTCCGAGGTCAGCATAAATGGTTCCCACTGTGTTGTACGCTCTTGACAATCCTTTTATATGATTAATTTTTTTTGCTAACTCAATCGATTTGAAGGCATAGTCTAATCCTAAATTAAAATCATTATAACTAATATTCCAAGCTATATTGTTAAGAGTTACTACTTTTTCCTCCTCATTTAAATCTGACAAACTATGGATTAAACTATCTATTTGGCGTTGAGGAATTTGTGCTGTTAAAGTATTTAGCGACACAACCAAGAAAAAGAAATATAAATATCTGATTTTCATTAATCTGAATTTGAAAGGATAAAAATAGCAATTTTTTATCAACTTCTTTTATTAAAATGAACAAGCAATTTATGAAATTTTGCATCATATTTTCACTCCAATCACACAGACATCGTCAATTTGTTCTAAGCCACCTTTCCAATTTTCAAAATGTTGTTCTAACATTGTTTTTTGTTCGTCCATGGTTTTATCTTGTATGGAAAGCAATAAATTTTTAAAAGGTTTATACATAAACTTTTTGCCTTTTGGTCCACCAAATTGGTCAGCAAAGCCATCGGTGAAAATATAAATGGTATCTCCTTTTTGGAGTTTAATGGAATGCGTTGTGAATGGTTTTGGTTTAACTGTTTTACCAATAGGTTGTTTGTTAGGTTTGTATTCAATAAGTTCTGCCCCATCTAACCTCCCTGTAGGAGAGGAATTCTCGTTCACATTTCCTTTGTTTTGTGGATGGCTTGTGTGTGGATTCCCCTCTCCGTCAGCTGACGGAAGGACGGGAGGAGTTTTTCTTATAATCCAAAGTGGATTGTTGGCTCCTGCATATTGTAATTTTGTTTTTTGAGATTTGTCTTTTGGAATTTCGAGCTTGCAAAGAGCTATGTCCATTCCATCTTTCACATCTTCTTCAGATTTTTCAAACTCGCTGATAACAATCTTGCGGGTTTTATCGAGAATTTTCCCAGGGTCGGTAATGCCGTGTTCTCGCACACTTCTGTTTAATCCATTGTTGCACACAACACTAACCATTGCCCCTGGAACTCCATGTCCGGTGCAATCGGCTGCTGCGAATAATATAACGTCATTGCGATTCTGAGAGCGAAGCGATTCAGAAGAAGCAATCTTTTCATTATTTGCAGATTGCTTCACTTTCCGAGATTTCGGAACAGGCTGTTCC
>PCUH01000089.1:5177-6852 GCA_002770955.1 Flavobacteriales bacterium CG18_big_fil_WC_8_21_14_2_50_32_9
CTGCCACCACATCTTTGGGTTTGTAAAAAATAAAACTTTCTGGCAACCATTTTTTTACTATTTTTTGCGGTGGTAGAATGGCATTTTGTATGCGTTTGGCATAGCGAATACTGTCGGTAATTTCTTTATGCTTTTCTTCTATATCCTCTTTTTGCCGCTGAGTTTCTTTTTCTTTTTCTTCAATTACTTGTTTTTGATGTTGAGTAACTCTAAAACGGTTGAACATAAACAAGGCAAAAACCAGTACCAATCCCAATCCGCCAAAAAGAGCATACTGCTGGTTGCGTTTTGCTTTAATCTCAATTTTTTGTTTAGCCAACTCGGCATCTTTAACAATCATTTGTTGGACTGTTGCCACACTGTCCACCACTTTTTCCTTTTCATAGTTGTACTTGTACTCCTGACGGATGACTTCCCGTTGGCTTTCTTCCGATAAGATGCTATCCTGCATGGTTACATAAAGTTCGTGCATTTCTAAAGCCTTTTTATAGCTACCAATAGTTTTGTAAACTTCCCAAAGCGATTTGGCAGCACCACTGATTTCTGCAACGGCCCCTATTTGTTGAGCTATGACAAGTGCCCGTTCACTGTAATCAAGAGCTTTGGCATAATCGCCCTGATTATGATAAATGGTTCCAATGTTATCCAAAGACCCAATAACTCCTTGTTTATCTCCAATTTTCTCTTGTAGTTGCAAACTTTGGGTAAAGAAATCAATGGCTTTGGTGTAATCACCCTTATCTTTATAACTGATTCCAATGTTATTTAAAGAGGTAGCAATTCCTTGTTGATCCTTAAGTTTCTTATATAGTTGCAAGCTTTGGGTGTAGTAATTGATGGTTTGGGCGTAATCGGCCTGATAATGATAAATAATTCCAATGTTGTTCAAAGAGGTAGCGATACCTTGTTGATTTTCCAACTGTTCATCTATTTTTAAGCTTTGGGTATAATAATCGATGGCTTTAGCATAATCACCTTGATTTCTATAAATGATTCCTATGTTATTTAAAGAAGCTGCAATTCCCTTTTTATCACCAATCTGCTCTCTTAATCTTAAACTTTGGGTATAATAATCGATAGATTTAGCGTAATCGCCCTGATTACGGTGAATAAGCCCTATATAACCCAAGGAGGTAGCAATTCCATATTGATCCTTTATTTCCTCTCTTAGCCGTAAACTATGGGTGTAATAGTCAATGGCTTTAGCATAATCGCCTCTGTGATAAAATGAAACTCCTTGTGTATTTAATGCGTCCGCCATTTGCTTTTTCAGCCCTTTTGCTTTGGCAAAATCGTATTGCAATTGTGCATAATAAAACGCACTGTCGGACTGGGTAAAGAGGTAGCCATCTGATGCGTATTTATGAATTGCTTTTAAGCGAGTGGTATCGTGTTGGGTTTCATCTTGCCAAACATTCCATAGACTGTCGGTTACTCGCGGAGACAGGGAGGATTGTGCAACAGCAAGAACAGGAAACAGAAATGTTATGTAAATGAATAATCTCATATCCTAACCCCAATCACACAAACATCGTCCACTTGTTCTAAGCTTCCTTTCCAATTTTCAAAATGTTCTTCTAAAATCACTTTTTGTTCGTCCATGGTTTTATCTTGTATGGAAATTAGTAATTCTTTGAAAGGTTTGTACATCATTTTCTTGCCTTTTTGTCCTCCA